>CAZYTS010000127.1:0-9239 GCA_964649855.1 uncultured Gemmatimonadaceae bacterium | reverse complement strand
ACACTCAGCTTGATGCTCGATGGGTACTGGCTCGAGTGATGGATCAGGTTCCGCGCAACCAGGCCGCTGGTCTCGTCATAGTTGTTGCCACCGGTGTTCATGTTTCTATCAAAGCGCGGAAAGTTGGAACTCGAGATCTCTACGCGAATGCGGTGGCCGGGAGCAAACCAGTTACTCGTGGTCATTGGCTGCAAGGCGATTTTGTACACCTTGCCTGACTCCATCCACTGAGGTGGACCTTCGTAACCATCGCGCCAACGCACACGCTGTATGGTCTCATCGATATTGAACGCCCTGCCGTCCGGATACACATCGATGAGTTTGACGGTGACGTCTGTGTCGCGGCGGTCCGACGACAGATAGATCGTGGCCTCCACCGTTCCAGTTACTTCTATTCCTTCAGTGAGAGGCTCGGTGGAATAAACGAGAACATCTGGGCGACGCTCGGTAACGCGCTGGTTAAATGCACCACCCGAGAGCGCGTTGCCCTGACAGCAGACATTGCCACCTAACGAGCGTACGGGATTCATGGGGTCGTACACGATCGTGTCGGGACGGTCGCGGTTGGGTGCCCGCAAAACGAGTGCACCGTCACCGTCGAGCGTATTTGCCTTTCCACTGCTCGACAGGAAGAACGTCATCGGAGCGGCACCGCGCGGCGGCCAGGTGTCAGACGACTGCCAGCGGTTGGAACCCATCGTGTAGTAGCGGACCTTGGGAAGAGTGTCGAGAAGCCCGTTGTTTTCACCCTTGAGGAACTGGTCGAACCAGCCCCAGGTAAGCGCATCGTAATCCAGGCGAGCGTCGCCTACGCTCATTTCTCCGACCATCGTATTTTCTGTTGCACGCTTATAGGAACAATGAAGCGTAGGAGCAATCACAGCGTACTGCTTGTCGGCGATATCGGGATTGGCTGTACGGCGCACGTGGTTGTAGGTGGCCAGATTGGGTCCCGTTGACACGTCGTACCACGACATGAACCAGAGTCCCGGAACGTTGATGCGCATGTCGTCGTGAAAGAGTCCACCGCGATACCACGCAGGATCGTTAGGTGTACGCTGGATCATCGCACCACCCGTTGCGATCCCCGGCATCGAATCGGCAAAGATCCCACGCGGTCCGTCTACCGCGCGCAAAAGATCCTTGACAGGCAGGTGCCAGAAAGCCTTGGCCCAGTCCACCGGAGGAAGCCGCTGCGCCAGGTCAAACGACTTGGCAGCTCTAACCAGATCCTCCTGCGACGTGTTGGGCGCAAACATCGGGCGCACCTGGTTCTGCTGCCCGTAAATCCAGTCGATAAAAAGCATCTGCACCGCACCACCTCTGTACCAGTTACCCTGCTCATAGTACGGCTTCACTCGGCCCACACCTGCACCAAATCCTTGTGGTATAATAGTCCCAAGACCCTTTGGTGACTGCGCCGCAACCGCCATCTGCCATTCTGCTGTAGACGAACAGCCGATCAGACCTACCTTGCCGTTGGACCAGGGACGCGATGAAATCCAGTCGATTTCGTCCACGCCATCAGTAATCGGCGGGCCAAGGATGTCGTAGTTGCCTTCAGAGAAAAAATGGCCGCGCTCGTTGGCACCTACCCAGGCATAGCCGCGTTTGATTGCGTCGATCTGCGACGTCATGTCGGCGGGAGCGCCAAGGTTGATGTCCCAGTAATTCATATTGTAGGGAGTTCGCACGAATACAGTGGGCACTGGCCCCGACGCATTCTTTGGCCTGTAGACGTCAAACTGCATGCGGACTCCATCGCGCATCGGTACCATGATCTTTCTCTCGATCACGGCGATCGACTGCAGCACTTTCTCAAGTGAGTCACGCCTTGCTACAAGGGCCTGATCTCGTTGAGGGCGCTGGGCCTCGAGCGTCGCCACCGGCGGCGCCGTGAGTGCTGCTGCAAGAATGAGCGCTTTTAGTCTGGTCGCGTGGTTCATGTGAGTGAGAAAAACGAAAGAGGGAATCGACATGGCAGTTATCACATTGAGGCGAGTTGACTGGCGCTCCCGAGTGTGGTCGCAGGTGCACGACCTCGACATCAGCCTTATCCCTACCGGCCTGAAGTGGAACGTCTGACAGGGATTCCCCGTCATCCGGCCTCCGGCACGATCCCTCATATAGCGCCGAGGAGCGTCTGGCGTAAACCGTACACAAAAGAACAACGCTGACGCGCAGCAGACCGTTGCCTCACATCGTCCTGACGTTGCGATTTGTCGGCCTGGCACGGATCGAATGCCCTTCATCACCCTCCGTGCCGGAATAACACCTTTAGGTGGTCCACTACGGTTGCCTTCGCGTTTGTACGGCATCCCCTGACCGTGCCAGGAGCAACCATGAACAGATTTACGCGAAGTCTTGCCTACGCATCACTCGGCGCTGGCGTAATTGCAGTTGCCGCGGCGGCACACAATCCTGCCGACAACAACGGATTACGACGCGGCGCCGCCGACGTGCAGGCGCTCGGCGCCATGGCCTTCTCACCAGAAGGCATTCTCTTTGTCGCCGACAATCGCGCTTCCACGCTCCACGCTTTCGATCTCGGTGACAACACGAGCGCGAGCTATGGAGAGCGTAGCCTGTCGCGCGACATCGATCGCAAGGTGGCAGCTCTTTTGGGGACGACCGCCGAGCGCGTACGATTTAATGACATGGCGGTGCATCCAAAGACTCACGCTGTTTACCTGAGCGTTTCGCGCATGGACGGTAACACAGCTCAACCTGCTCTAATAAGAGTGCGTGGCGAGGATCAGGTAGAACTGATCGACCTCGCACAGGCCAAGTCGGCGTCGACGGCAATTCCGGGCGTGCCTTCGCGCGACAAGAATACGCCCTGGGGTCAGCCGCAATGGATGCTGTCTGTTACTGATCTGGCTTTCGCGGACGGCAATCTCTATGTAGCGGGACTCTCCAATGAGCAGTTCGCCTCGTCGCTCAGAAAGGTGGCTTTTCCGTTTGAGAAGGGAGGTTCGCTCACAACGGTTGAGATCTATCACACGAGCCATGACAAGTGGGAGACTGCAGCTCCGATTGAGGCCTTTCTTCCAGTGACCATCGGCGGGCAGCCGATGATTCTGGCCGGCTATGGTTGCTCACCTATCGCCACGTTCAGCCGCAGCGAAATCGGTACCGAAAAGCACTTGCGTGGAAAAACGGTCGCGGAGCTTGGCGGCGGCAATCGTCCATTAGATATCGTGAGCTATACAAAGAACGGTAAAGAATGGATCCTTGTTGCGAACAGCCATCGCACGCTGATGCGGCTCGACCCCGCCGAGATTGCCAAGGCGCCAGCCATGACAACACCGATGTCGCAGGCGAATGAGTCTGGTGGAGTTGGTTATCTCTCTGTGTCGAGCGCCGGCGTCATGCATATTCACGACCTGGACGAGAACGCCATTGCCGTTCTCGAGCGTGACACGCAAAGCGGTTCGCTGAATCTCAACAGGCTGCAGAAGCGGTGGCTCTAAAGCGTTTCTTGCTGGTGCTCTGGCTCGCTGGTTGCGGGCCGGGGCACCAGAGCGCGAATGAAGTCAGCGTGGATGTCTCGTTTGACGAGGCCAGTTCTGACTATGGCGTCGTAAACGTTTCCGGGACAAGAGATACTTCACGTTTAGCGGTGTTTGTCTCGCTCGACTCGGCGCTCTCGGCGACTCCCAAACTCAGCGGGCGATGGGAACGCAAAGCAGGCAGTGTACGCTTTGTGCCGTCGTTCCGACCTTCACCCGGGACGACTATCTGGGTGCATCTTGCGCGTATCGCAAGGGACAGCAGTGACAGGTCGCCTGAGCGCGTCTGGCGCTTTGCGGTTCCCGCCAATGGTGAGTCCACCGCAGCGCACATAGTAGCTTTGCATCCTTCAATGGATTCGCTGCCAGAGAATACCTTACGATGGTATGTCGAGTTCTCAAAGCCGATGCGTCCTGGTAGTGCTCTGGCGCATGTATCCCTCGTTGATGCACAAGGACGCGTAGATCGAACTGCCTTCCTGGACACAAGCGAAGAGCTGTGGGATCCCACATATACGCGACTCACTCTTCTTTTGGACCCCGGGAGAGTAAAGCGTGGTATTCGTACAAATCTGGAACAGGGCAGGCCGCTCAAGGCCGGTGAACGTTACACGCTGGTGATCGAGCCTGGTTGGCCTGATATGAGCGGTGGCGTGACCGACGCGCGTTTTGAGAAGAAGTTCGTTGCAACGACTGCAGATCACGCTGGTCCAAAGCCGGAGAAGTGGTTTGTGTCAGCGTCTGAGGCAAACACGCGAGATCCTGTCGTCTTATCGCTTGACGACGCTGTTGATCATGCGCTTGGCATGCGATTGATTGCAGTCACAGATGTGGAAGGCAATCCTGTTTCTGGCGCGAGCGAGCTAAGGCAGCGTGACCGCGAGTGGCGTTTTACGCCTGACGAGCCGTGGGAGCCGGGAACATACCGGATTCAGGTTGCCAATGAACTCGAAGACGTTGCCGGTAATCGTCCAGGCCTCGCTTTTGACCACGCGGCCGGCGAAGCAACGGGTTCACCGCAATCGCGCAAGGCGATCGTGAGATCATTCGAGATCGCGCCGCGGAATCGGTAGCGAAAGACTTGCACGGTGTCAGCACATCAGGCAGACTCACGACAACCTTAAATCCTCGAGACCAATGCTGCGACTTTCGGCCATCGCACTGTTGCTGCCAGCCCTTGCTATACAGGCTCAGCGCCCCGAGCCCGGCCAGAACGTAAGGCCGTTCGTACAGGTGGACGCGCCGGTAGTTGCTCTCACCAATGTTCGAGTGATCGATGGTACGGGGGCCGCACCGCGTGAGAATCAGACCATCATAATCGAGGGGGAGCGCATCACCCGTTTAGGGCCAAGCGCCTCGACGACTCCACCACAGGGCGCGAACGTGCTGGACCTGAACGGCTACACGGTCACGCCAGGTTTTGTGGGACTGCATGAGCACACGTATTTCCGCCAGACAACCCGCGCTACACAAATGACTGTGAGCGGGCCAATGGCTTATCTGGCGCTCGGAGTTACTACGATCCGCACCGCTGGGAGCATGTTCCCGTATCAGGAACTCAACATGAAGCGCTCGATCGAGCGCGGCGATCTTCCCGGTCCTCGCTCACACATCACTGGACCGTACCTCAATGGTTCGGCCGGTGCCGAGTCGATGAACCGTGGCGTAGCAAATAGCGAAGAAGCGCGGCGTGTGGTGTCGTACTGGGCTGAAGAGGGAGCAACCTGGCTCAAGCTTCAGGGAGGAATCTCGCGCGCCATAGCCGGCGCCATAATTGATGAAGCACATAAGCACGGAATGCGTGTAACGGGGCACCTTTGCTCGATCACCTTTAGCGAGGCAGCATCGCTTGGTATCGACGCCCTGGAGCACGGATTCATTACGAACAGCGCCTACGTTGCAGGCAAGCGCCCCGACGTTTGTCCTGCGGAGAATATGAAGGCACAAGCCGACGTGGACGTGAACAGTGACGCAGTGCGTCAATCGATCCGCGAACTCGTGGACCGTAAGGTTGCGCTCACGTCCACCCTTGCAGTGTATGAGACGTTTACGCCAGGTAGGGCAAAGCTAAACCCAATGGCCATGGAGCTGCTGGCTCCGGACACGAGAAAAGAGGTGGAAGAGACACACGCGTCGCTCGGTAAGGACGGCTTTATAGTCCCCGAAGGACTCCTGAAAAAGATGATGGCGTGGGAGCGGGAATTCGTGCGCGCTGGTGGACTCCTTGGAGCAGGAGTCGACCCCTGGGGCACGGGGATGTTGCCGGGCTTTGGAGATCTCAGGAACTACGAGTTGCTCGTGGAAGCCGGTTTTTCTCCCGCTGAGGCAATCCGCATCATGACGTTCAATGGCGCGACAATTCTGGGTGAATCCGACCAGTATGGGAGCATTGCGCCTGGCAAGCTGGCAGACCTGGTGGTGATCAGGGGCAATCCGGTGCAGAACGCGGCGGACATTTACAACGTCACGACGGTCTTTAAGAGCGGGCGGGGGTTCAGTACGGAAAAGATGTTGCAGGCAATCAGCGGGTTGGTGGGCGTGAGGTAGCAGGCGTCAAATGAGAGCTGTCGGCGAAGAATCAAGACTGCCTGCGTCACTGAGAACTTCTCGATAGCTCTCATCCAGCCGGTCGAGTTCCTCTTCCCAATCGAGGGCAAGGGCAGTCTGCCGGGCACCCTCGCCCAACCGATTGCGCCGAGCCGTATCGAGCGTGAGGCTAACGATAGCTTGCGCCATGGAGTACTCGTCGTGCGGGGGGACGGCTACACCATTCTCGCCGTCACTCAGATGTTCGGCAACGCCTCCTGCAGGAGTGGCGATGACAGGCAGTCCGCTCGCCATGGCTTCGAGTACCACGAGGCCCAGCGTTTCGGTGAGAGAGGAAAAGAGAAAGGCGTCAGCGCTGGCATAGAGCCTCGGCAATTCCGTTTCCCTGTCGAGTACGCCAAGAAATAGCAGGTCTGGACCAGCGAGTTTTCGGAGGCTTGCCTCTTCGGGTCCGGCTCCCGCAATCACGAGCCGAGCTGCGCGGGTAGGGAGGAGTTCACGAGCCATAAGGAAGGCACGGACGATTGTGTCGACTCCCTGTCCGTCGCCTTTGCTTATGCGGTGGCTTTTCCGCCGACGGCGATGCTCCTGATTCCGCTCGCGGTGCTCGTGGGTATGTCGCGCGTCTGCCTGGGCGTTCACTATCCCGGCGACGTGCTCATGGGGCAGTTGATTGCGCTACTGACAGGGGTGCCGATTCTCCTTGTCTGATCGAGAGCGCGAGCGCGATGTGAGGGTCCGTCGCGCGTACTACCCAAAGCTGCTATTATGTGGCTGCAACCAGCACGCTTCTGCGCGATCTGCAAAACGCAGCGCTAAGACTTGTACGCGCACTCGGTGGAATCGGCGAGTGCCTTTGCGGGTGGTTGGCCATGGCGGCGGCGGCACCCTGACTCATCTGTACTTGACGACCTCAATGCCTGCTACCCTTTCGGATATCGAGATCCAGCGCGAGTTGGGCAAGCTCTCGTCGGCTGGCTGGGCGCGCAAAGGAAACACGCTGGTAAAGACCTTCGCGTTCGCTGCGTTTATGGATGGTATCGACTGGGTACGCCGTGTGGCCGTGATCGCCGAGGGTTTGGACCACCACCCTGATCTCGACATCAGATACAACAAGATCACGGTGTGCCTATCGACGCACTCCGCAGGCGGTATAACGGCCAAGGATTTCGAACTGGCTCAGGCGATCGAGGGGGCGTAAGAGAGCGAGGCCGGCGAAGATGGCGAGGATGGCGAGGATGGCGAAGCAACTTAATCATCGCCATCTTCGCTTCCTCCCCTACCTGTCCCGCCTTCCTCCCAGCAGGCTCAGAATCGCCAGGAACATGTTGAGCAGGTCGAGATAAATCGCGACCGCTGCCTGCACGTAATCGTTTGGGCCAAAGACGTTCCTGAGACGCCAGGTATCAAAGACCAGCAATCCGCTGAATACCAGAACCGTGCCGCCGGCTAACCAAAGCGAAGCCGTGGCGTTACGGAAAAAGAGGTTGAGCAGCGACGTTGCTATGAGCACCCACAGGCCAATCATGAAGAACGAGCCCCAAGCGCTGAAATCCCGCTTTGAAAACCAGGCATAGAGCGTAAGCACGCCAAAGGTGCTGCCGGTGAGGAGAGCCGCCTGCGTTATCAGCCCCGGGCTTTGCGTTCCGTAGATGTAGATGATCGGTGAAATCGCGACACCCTCGACCAGCGTGAAGAGAAACACCAACCCGACGTTGGCCGGAAAGGCGTCCCGCATCTTGAGGGCGAGCAGGAGCGGAGCGAAGGTGCAGAGCAGAGTGATGATCGGATGACGCGCGACTGCGGCCATGAGCTGCGGTTGGGAGAGCCCGATCCAGACTCCCACCATCGTCACCAGTACGCTCAGGAAGACGAGGGTGTAAGTGCGGCGCACGAGGGTAGCGCGCTCCGCCCCAGTCCTGATGGGAATGGCACTGTCGAGGGGATGGGGGCGGTACGAAACGCCCATAGCCGTTACTCCGCGAAATGAGGGATCTCTCAAATTTACACCGAAACGCAGGGCCGCCGCATCAAAAGGCGGGGGCTCAAATCTAATTCGAATCTGACCCCAAATAGCCCCCAAATAGCCCCAAATAGCCCCAAATGGGCCGGAAGTGGGCTAATTCTTTCTCAGATCGATGCTTCCGTTGGTGGTCGCCAGCCTGCACTGCATCTGAGAAAATCCGACTGCACCACCGTTCTAACTCGTGGCGGGCAGCGCCGTGCGATTCACGGCTCGCATTCCTGACATGAGGACGACACATGCAACGGAGAGTTGGAACATCGCTGTATGGTTGGCTGGCTGGAGACCGGAACTCACCCCGACCGCTCCAGCCAAGCCATCGAGCACAGTCACGCACCCCGGAGGAGAGACTCAGGCAAGCCAGACGCGCTTTCCTGTACCTGCTGATCGCGGTGGCCGCGGCATGCAGTGACGACGATGGAACGGGTCCGGTCGGCCCTGGCCAGGAGGAGCCCGCCGTCGGTCTCACGATCGTGCCGGGGGCGGTCCTGCTGTCTGCGACCGGCACCTCCGCGCCGCTGCGAGCTGCCATCATCCAGGAGGATGGCGACACCGTCGAAGTCACCCAAGGCGTGGTCTGGCAGTCCTCGAACCAGTCAATCGTGACGGTGTCCGGATCCGGCGTCGTCACGGCACAGGCTTTTGGCGCCGCAACAGTTACAGCGCAAGCGAGCGGCTTCACCTCCGCGCCAGCGCTGGCGCTGGTGGCCAGCCCTGCCGCCGGTGCGATGCTCGTGAGCGACGCGCAGGTGGCGGGCCCGATTGAAGTGGTCGACCCGGCCGCACCATACGTCCCGGGTTGGCGATATCGGGTACCAATGCGCGGTTTGAATCCGGCGGTTGGCCAGGTGGTCCTCGCTTCCGAGGCCGCGCCGGTCGGCGGACGGGTCGTAAGTGTGGGCGCTTCGGTCGACGGGGTTCGCGACGTCGTGCTGGAGCTGCTGCCGCTGGCCAGCATGTTCCAGAATCTGTCGATGGACGTGCAACTGCCCCTAAAAAATGCTGTTATAGCTACGCCAGCCGCACCGGCTACGCACATGGGCTTTCGTCCGGCAGTGTCAGGGTACTCGAGGAACGAGGGCGCACGCACGGCCGAGGTGGAGTTCATGTCGGCGACGACTTCGCACGCGGGGGTGCAGTCAATCCCGAACACGCCG
>CAZYTS010000126.1:3339-11482 GCA_964649855.1 uncultured Gemmatimonadaceae bacterium | reverse complement strand
GGAGAAGTCCCGTGACCGGAACCCAGGGTCCGGGTGACCGCATCCTGGTTGTCGACGACGAACCCGACATTGTAGCACTGGTCGCCTTTCACCTGGTAAAAGCAGGATACAGAGTGTCGACCGCGAGTACTGGGCCAGACGCCGTTGCACAGGCTCGGAGCGAGCCGCCAGTACTAGTGGTGCTGGACCTCATGCTCCCCGGGATGTCTGGTTTTGACGTGCTCGAGGAACTGCGTTCAGACGAGGGGACTCGTAACGTTGCGGTGCTCATGCTGACCGCACGACGCGAGGAGCCCGACCGTATTCGCGGGCTGTCGCTTGGGGCAGACGACTATATGACTAAGCCCTTCTCTCCTCAGGAACTCGTGCTGCGGGTTGGGGCAATATTGCGTCGTATTCAGCAGCCGCCGTCGCACGCCTCGGACATGATACGCATAGGCAACGTGGTCATCGATCGCGCGGCGCATCGTGTCACCGCGGATGGGGGTGGCGAAATCGACCTCACCCCCACCGAGTACCGTTTGCTTCTCATGCTCGCCGAGCGGCGCGGACGAGTGCAGGCGAGGGCGCTGCTGCTTGAGACTGTTTGGGAAGCTGCGCCCGATATTCAGACACGCACGGTCGACATGCATGTGCAGCGGCTCCGCACAAAGCTCGGCGCCGCCGGAGAAATGATCGAGACTGTTCGCGGCTTCGGGTATAGATTGAAGGCGGCCCAACCGCGCAGTGCGTGAGATTATCGCAGCGACTCTTAGCTGGATTCCTTCTCGTTCTCGCAGTACTGGTGCTCCTGGTCGTGGTAGCACTCGACCGGAAGCTCCGCGATCGGCTGCGCGACGAAACGCGATCTGAACTCGAGCGCGAGGCCAGGCTGGTGTCCGGGTCCTGGCTGGACGGCGTCAACTCCGATTCGCTCGCTGGTGCAACTGGTGGACTCGCCGGACACCGTGTGACTCTCGTGGATTTCGAGGGACGAGTGATTGGGGATTCCGAGTTCGACGAACCTGCGCTTTCGAGGCTCGAGAACCACGCCAACCGTCCTGAAATAAGAGCCGCTTTGGATTCAGGCAGTGGCTGGGCCATTCGCCCCTCTCCATCCACAGGACATGACGAGATCTACGCTGCCGTACGTTCCGTACGAGGAGTAGTGCGGGTGTCGATGACGCTCGATTCGCATGCGGTCATCGTTAGGCGGGTCCAGCGCGATGTTCTGGCTGCGTCGCTCTTCGCAGTGGCTATCGCCGTAGTTCTGGCAATTTTCTTTGCGCGATCGGTATCCCGGCCAATACTTCGCCTCACAGACGACGCCCGCGCCATTGCCGCTGGCGATCTGGCTCGGCGCCCCGTTTTGGCAGCGCCAGGTGAAGTGGGCGAGTTGGCGGCTGCATTCCACCGCTTGGCCGAACAGCTGTCCGCAAGGGTCAAAGCTCTCGAAGCGGACGATGCGCTCCTGCGAGCCGTGTCGGATTCACTCAATGAAGGAGTGATTGCGATGGACGCGCGGCAGGATGTCTTGCACGTGAATGAGGGGGCAAGGCGGCTACTGGGCTTATCGGACTCTCTCCCACTCCCCTTCTCCGCGGATCGACTGCCGCGCGACCGCGTACTACGCGACGCCCTCGCTGCAGCAATGTCGGGGAGCCCCACGGATGGTGTTGAAACGCGCATCGGCGAACACGTCGTCTCGCTCACGGCACGACCGCTGGCCGGAGGAGGCGCCGTTCTTGCGCTCTTTGATGTGACCCGGATCAGAAGACTGGAAACGGTCAGGCGCGACTTTGTGGCTAACGTTTCGCACGAACTAAAGACTCCACTAACTGTGATAAACGGATTTGCCGAGACGCTTCTGGACCCTTCGGTAAGCGCCGAGGAACGAGAGAAGTTTCTGCAGACGATTTTGAGCAACAGTCAGCGGCTGCAGCGACTCGTGGACGACCTGCTCGATCTCTCCCGAATCGAGTCCGGGCATTGGCATCCCCGTCCATTGCAGGTGGATTTTGCGGCGGTCGCAAACGACGTCATTGGCACGTATTCCGGTACTGCGGCATCGCGTGGAGTAATACTCGAAAGCTCGATTGCATCAGGGGCTGAGTCGCTTTACGCCGATCCCACGGCGCTGCGTCAGATTCTTTCCAACCTTGTCGACAATGCCATCCGTCACACACAACAAGGGAGTATCACCGTGTTTGCCACTCGTGACGGCGATGGCATTCATGTAGGTGTTCGTGACACCGGGAGCGGCATTGCTGCGGAGCATTTGCCCAGGGTTTTTGAGAGGTTTTATCGCGCCGACGCCGCGCGCTCGCGTCAGGAGGGCGGCACCGGTCTGGGACTCGCCATAGTCAAGCATATGGTAGAAGGACATGGCGGGCGTGTTTACGCCGAAAGCGTGGTGGGCGCAGGAACGACCGTGGGGGCTGTGTTCCCGCCCGAATCAGCCAGGATCTGAGTTCTCCGCGCTCCGCGCTTCGGCTCCGGCGAAGCGTTGCAGCGTCGGAGCGTTGCAGCGTTGCAGCATCGAAGCCAACGAGCGTTGCTGTGTCGAAACCCCCGCAATCTCGCAGCGACCTGGTGCGCCGTGACACGGCCGTTGCAATACCGTGCGCATTCCGAGACCTGAGCGCGGCATTGTAACGGCGACCCTGTTACGTCACTAACCAAGAGAGATCTATGACAGCCCATTGGGTCGACAGGTGCTTGCGCGCCTTTCGCACCGCGACTGCTTTTGCCATGGCAGTCATTGCCGTTCAGATAGGAGCCCAGAATCCTACTGGTAGAATCGTTGGTCGCATCATCGACGGATCCACTGGCCACGGACTCGCCGACGCTGGTATACAGATCGTTGGAACAACCATCGGCACTAACTCGGGAATCGATGGACGCTATGCGATTCCGGGAATCGCTTCTGGCACGGTAACGATCCAGGTCCGGCGGCTCGGCTATCAGCCCAAAACCGTCACGGGAATACTCCTCGACGCGGGAGCGGTGCTCGAACAGAACATCACTCTCGACCCTGCGACCATCACGCTCGCAGCTCAGGTTGTAACGGCGGATGCAGAGCGCGGATCGGTGCGCGACGCACTGGATGCCCAAAGGACGGCAACCGGCGTAGTCAACAGCATAACGACAGAACAGATATCGCGTTCTCCTGACGGCGACGCTGCGCAGGCGGTTCAGCGAGTCAGCGGGGTCACGGTTCAGGGAGGCAAGTACGTCTTTGTGAGGGGGCTTGGCGAACGCTATACAACCACGCAGCTCAACGGAACGCGCCTCCCCAGTCCCGAGCCTGAGAAGAAAGTCGTACCGCTGGATCTTTTTCCGTCTGGTTTACTCCAAACGATCACAACTCAAAAGACTTTTACACCGGATCAACAGGGGGATTTTTCAGGTGCGCAGGTAGACATACGTACCCGCGAGTTCCCGGCGCGTAGGGCAATGTCGTTCTCGTTTATATCGGGGGCAAACCTGTCGGCGGTGGGGAGTGATGTGCGCCGTGCTTTCACGGTGGGGGGAGAGTCCTTTGCACTCGTCAACGGCGAGCGTAGCATACCTGACCTCGTACGTGCGTACAGCGATCAGGGGTTTCCTTCGCTGGCAGACTCCGACAAGCAGCTTCTGGTTTCCCAACTACGAAACGCATGGCTTACGGACGTACGGCCCGGTACGCCTAACACCTCGTCTTCGATCTCCATCGGCGGCAATGACAGAATACTTGGCCAGCGGATTGGTTATCTCCTCTCTGGTACGTATTCGCTCTCCCAGGAAGTTCGTGTGGATCAGATGCGAGCACTTGCAGATCGAGGTTCCAACCCAGGTGAGACAGTCGAAATCGATCGTTTCCGTGGTGAATCAGGGAGTCAGAGCGTGCTTTGGGGTGGGATAGCCAACTTCAGCACCGTGATTGGCACACACACGCGCCTTCTTTTCAACAACACGTTTAACCGGACGTCAGACAACGACGCGCGCAGTGAGCGCGGCAACTTTGAGTCAAACGGGATTGACGTCCAGATCGATCGCAATCAATACGTTGAGCGCTCTATCCGCTCTACTCAGTTCGGTGCGGAACATCAGGTGGGCGAGCGTCATCGTCTTGACTGGTTTTTGACGACGTCGGCGGTATCCCGTGACGAGCCCGACCGATCGGAGTTCATATCGGTTATTGAGAAAGACGGACCAGAGGGTCCGGAAAAGCTGCGCTGGCTCAGCACGGGCTCCGGAGGAGCAGTGCGCACCTTTGGTTCACTCGATGAAAGCTCAAATGAAGTACGCAGCAACTACCAGTTGACACTGGGGAGTGGCGCCCGATCGCACAACGTGAAGATCGGGGGTCTCTACCGAACGACCGAGCGCGACGCTTCTACCTTTGCTTTCAGCATCAGTGCACCGCGTGCCACGCAGAGTGAACGTGAGCTTTCGCCTGAAGAGATCTTTGACGGTCGTTTCACGAACAGGTCAAACTTCTGGGAGTTTGTTGCGCTGAGTCAGGGCGGTGACTATGCAGCAGATGACAAACTTGGCGCGGCCTATGCCATGGTTGAACTCGCGCTCAGTGACAGGATTCGGCTCATCGGTGGTGCACGATATGAGCGCGACAGACTAACGCTCAACGCCGCCTCCACCCTGGGTTCACCTGTTACGGTGGACAAGGACTGGAGCGACGTGCTTCCGGCAGGCGCACTCAATATCAGGTTCAGCGACTATCAGACGGTGAGGCTCTCGGTTGCAGGAACGCTGGCACGACCCGAGTATAGAGAACTCTCGCCCGTTGCGTCGCGTGACGTGCTCAACGCGGACGACGTGCAGGGTAATCCGGACCTGGAGCGTACGCGCATTCTCAACGCAGATGCGCGCTGGGAATGGTATCCCACCGAAAACGAGGTCCTGAGTATCGGTGTCTTTGCCAAGGAGTTCGATAACCCCATAGAGCGAGTGTACCGTGCCGGCAGTTCGGCCAACCGCACAATTCTGTTTGTCAATGCTGAGGGAGCAACCAACTACGGCATAGAGTTCGAGGGACGCAAGGAACTGGGTTTCATTTCTGACAAGCTCGAGTCGTTGACTGCATTCTCAAACGTCACGCTGATGAGGAGCGAGATCCGCCTCGGCGATCAGCAGTTTGCAGCCACCAACTCTGACCGTCGAATGGTCGGACAGGCTCCGTATGTAGTGAACGCTGGCCTCACTTACACGTCGTCGTCAGGCTCCACAAGCGCCACGGTGCTATTTAATCGGACGGGCGAAAGGATCGACGCTGCCGGTGACCAGCCGCTTCCTGACATCATCGTCAGGCCTCGCAGCATAGTTGACCTCTCTCTGAGATTTCCCGTGTTTGGCGCCATACATGGGCGCGTAGACGCGCGCAATATTCTCGACGCGCCCTACCAGGCTGTGCAGGGCACGGTCGTGCGCGAGTACTATCGCCAGGGCAGGATTCTGCAGGCGGGGCTGCAGTGGAAGCCGTGACGAGCTGACAGACCTGCGATACGTGACACGGCTGTGACGCAGCCGTGTCGGAGTGGGAACAGAGAAATGTTTGCTTAGCGGTCGGGCGCCGGACACGGCGTACCGACCGCTTCTCCATCCATCAATTGCGCGAGTGACCGCGCGAGGAGCCTAAAGCTCATGTTCCAGTTCTCACGGACCCCAGCAGTACTAGCGTTGCTCACCATCGTCGCGCTGAGCGCATGTGGCGACGATGACGACTCTCCAGCAGGACCATCGCGTCCAAACGCGCCATTCGGTGTGATAGCCACGGCAACTGGATCCTCAACGATCCGAGTGGCCTTTAGTAGCGCCGCAGGAATAAACAGCTATTCCATCGAGCGCGCGGAAGGGGCAGCCGGAGCTTTCTCGCAGGCGGGCACGGTGCAGGCACCGGCAACCCCTGGCCCCGTCGAGTACCTCGATGAGGACCTGAAAGTGGAGACGCAGTATCGCTACCGCGTTATTGCAGTAGCCGGGACGCTTTCCAGCGATCCATCAGGAGAGGCCACGGCTACCACGCTACCGCTTGGTTCCTTTGCCCGTGACGTTACTGCTGACATTACTGCCAGTACCATGTGGCACCCAGACACAACCTACACACTCAAAGCATTCATTCACGTTGCGAACGGTGCCACGCTGACGATCCTGCCTGGCACCACGATCAAGGGCGACGAACAGTCCGCGCTCTTTATCCTCCGCGGAGCTAAGATCAACGCGGTGGGCACAGCCGAAGCTCCTATAGTCTTTACTTCATCCAAAGCCGCGGGCTCACGCCGGGCTGGCGATTGGGGAGGACTGATCCTCATTGGCAACGCAACCATCAACAAGACCACAGCCAACCCGGAGGTCGAAGGCACCGGCACCGACGGTACCAACGTTGAGAGTGGAAAGAACTACACTCTCACCTATGGTGGTGGCACGACCGACAGCGATAATAGCGGTGAATTGCGTTACGTGCGTGTGGAGTTTGCCGGGTTTGCACCTCGTGCAAATCAGGAACTCAACTCCTTCACCTTTGCGGCAGTGGGCAGCGGGACGCGACTCTCGTTCCTGCAGGCGCTGTACGGACTCGATGACGCGTTTGAGTTCTTTGGCGGCACAGCCACAGCTACGAATCTCGTCTCATACGAGACGGGAGACGATCACTTTGACATGTCCGAAGGGTTCCGTGGCCGCCTTGCCAACATTATTGCGCTGCAGTCAACCACGGTAAACATCAACCCGCTTCCGGGCCAGAACGTGGCTACCGATCCTCAAGGAATCGAGAATGACGGTTGCGACGGAGCCGGCTGCAACAACGGCCACAACAGTGCGCCCTTCAACACGCCTCTGGTTGCCAACTTTACACTCATAGGTACAGGCAACATTAACGAAGGCGCGGGCAGCTCCGGTGGATTTGGAATGGTGCTGAGGCGAGGAACCGGTGGCTATTACGTCAACGGCGTCGTCGCGCGCTGGCCACGTGGCGCTATAAGCGTCCGCGACCAGGGTACGTACGACCGTGCCGGAGCCGTTGCCACCCCTGAGCTTACTACGGCAGATCTGGCCCTTCGAAACGTGCTTGTGACTGAGTCGGCGACAACTTTTGAGGGTGGAAATGGGAGATTCTCATTTGACCTCACAGGCAACTCGATCACCGACAGCCAAGCAGCAACTGCAAGTTTGTTCACCGCGTTCCCAGCTCAGATCACGGATGCGACAACGGTAGACGCGTTCGATTGGACTCCCGCGGCGGGCTCCGCTATAGCCACAGGGGGAATGGCGACCTTCACCGGCAAGCTGCAGACTGCGGCCTCAGTAGCACCAGCAGTTGCCGGCACCGCCCATTTGGGTGCGGCCGCGCCTGGTGGCACCAAATGGTGGGCTGGCTGGACCAACTACCTCCGCAAGTAAACTCCGCGATACTCCAGATGATGGAGACCGGTCGGTGCTCCTGCACCGGCCGGTTTTCTCATCACCCAGGCCTAACAATGCAGATGAGACTCTACGTACTACTTGGTTTCGCACTATCGTTCTCTGCCTGCGCCGGTCCGAGCGACAACGCATCGCTTTACGCGGCTGTCACAGAGCACGACCACGCAGAGAGCCTGGCGCGTGTGCGTCAGGATTCGATCAACAGAACAACTCCAGGCTATATCGTCGATAGCATCTTCACGATCGACGAACACCTTAAGCGCTTCAGGAAAGGGCTGGACGAAGTCTCGGCTTTCAGTGGCGGCGAACGGACGCCACACGCACTCGTGCAATCCATTGTGCGCGGAATAGAAAACGGCGACACCGCGCTTCTCGTGAGACTTGCCGTGACTCAGGCCGAGTTTGCCTGGCTCGTCTATCCCGAATCGCCGTACACGCGCCCACCGCTCCGCCAGGCCCCCGAGATAGTCTGGTACCTTCAGGCTGGCGAGAGCTACAAGGGACTCCGACGTCTCCTGGATCGCTTAGGCAACACATCCTTAGGCTACGTTGGGTTCAACTGCTCCGATCCGATTGCCCAGGGCCGCAACACGATTCTTACGGGCTGCGTCGTCGAGCAGACCAGCGAACTTCACGGCAAACGACTCTTTGGCCAGCTCATAGAACGCGGCGGTCGGTGGAAGGTGCTGAGCTACGCGAACGGGTACTGATCTAAGGGCGGAGGCGTGCGGGAGGGCGAGGGCGA
>CAZYTS010000126.1:0-3239 GCA_964649855.1 uncultured Gemmatimonadaceae bacterium | reverse complement strand
TATCACACAATCGCCTATCAAGGAGACCGATCCGTGTTTCCACGGACAGTTCTTGCAATAGCCATAGCGGCCTCCGCGGCATGTTCCGCATCTGACAGCGACGCCGCCGACCAGCCCGCAGCAGCATCATCTGGTTCAGTCGACCTAAATGGGGCCGGGGCAACCTTTCCCTACCCCATTTATTCCAAGTGGTTTTCCGACTACGCCACCTCAACTGGCGTTCGTATCAACTACGGCTCCGTTGGTTCGGGAGCTGGAATCAAGCAGCTATCCGAAGGCACTGTCGATTTTGGTGCTACTGACAGCCCCATGACCGACGAGGAAATGGCGGGTACACGCGGCGGCAAGGTTCTGCACTTCCCCACAGTACTCGGCGCAGCCGTCATCACTTACAACCTTCCAGGCGTCACCGAACCACTCAAGCTCAATGGCTCGGTTGTCGCCGAGATCTTCCTGGGGAAGATCACCGAATGGGATGATCCAAGAATCGGCGCAGAAAACCCGGGAGTTGCACTGCCGAGCAGCAAGATTCTTGTAGTGCACCGCTCGGACGGCTCTGGCACAAGCTACATCTTCACAGACTACCTGACCACGGTCAGCCCTTCATGGGCGTCAGGTCCTGGACGCGGCAAATCAGTTGCGTGGCCAGTGGGAATTGGTGGGAGGGGCAATGAAGGCGTCGCAGGACAGGTAAAGCAGACTCCTGGCTCGGTAGGCTATGTGGAACTGGCGTATGCGCGCCAGAACAGACTTCCGGCGGCTCTGTTAAGAAACGCTGCTGGCAACTACGTCGAACCAACGATAGAAAGCATCTCAGCGGCAGCTACCGGTGCGATGCCGGCCATGGATCCTGGTTCAGACTACCGCGTGTCGATAGTGAATGCAGCGGGCGATTCGGTCTATCCGATAGCGTCCTTTACCTGGCTTCTCGTTTATGAAAGCCAAAGGGACACAGTCAAGAGCCGCAAGCTCGCTGATTTCATGCGCTGGATGTACGCCGAGGGCCAGAAGAGCGCTGCTTCGCTCGACTATGCGCCACTACCTCCGGCGCTGGCTGAGCAACTGTCGCAGAGGGTCTCTCTGATCGAGGGTGGTCCAGTACAGTGAGTCCCGATAGCCCTGTCGACCAGGCGGGCAAAGCAGCGAATGCAGGTTCGATAACGGGTGCGTCGTATGGCGACCGGATATACAACGCAGTCACAACCGCGTTTGCCGTATCGATCCCGCTCCTTCTTGGTCTCATAGCCTTCGAAATCTTCACTGGTGCGTGGCCGGCCTTTTCAAGGTTCGGCCTGGGTTTTCTTACCAGCGGCGATTGGGACGTTGGCCGCGGCGTGTTTGGCGCCGCACCAATGATCTACGGCACTGTAGTCTCGTCGATCCTTGCCCTGATCATCGCGACACCTTTTGCCCTGGGCGCGGCCATCTTCCTTGCGGAGTTCGCTCCTTCCTGGATCAGACAGCCGTTGGCATTCCTGGTCGACCTTCTCGCGGCTATCCCGTCGGTGGTTTACGGACTTTGGGGAATCTTTGTGCTCCTCCCAATTTTGCGCGACAAGGTAATGCCATTTCTGGCGGACACTTTGGGTCTCGGCGGCTTCTTCCTGTTTCAGGGTCCGGCGTACGGCAACAGCATGTTGGCGGCAGCGGTGATCCTTGCAATCATGATTCTGCCGTACATCTCGGCCGTCTCGCGCGAAGTGCTCCTCGCGGTTCCACGCTCTCAGCGCGAGGCGGCGTTGGCGCTCGGCGCAACCAAATGGGAGATGATACGTGACGCGGTAATCCCTTACGCGCGTTCCGGAATTATTGGCGGCATCATCCTCGGCTTGGGTCGAGCGTTAGGCGAGACCATGGCAGTTACGATGCTGATAGGAAACAGGGCCGAGATTGCCGGGTCGCTTTTCGCACCCGGGTATACGCTTGCTTCGGTCATTGCCAACGAGTTTGCCGAAGCCACAACACGCTTTCACACCTCAGCACTCATGGCGTGTGGTGCGGTGCTCCTGGGCGTGACACTGATAGTCAACATGACGGCCAGATGGCTCGTGTGGAGGGTTGGACGTTGAGTACGACGGTGCTCCCGCGAGGCACGGGTAGCCAGAGGGCGGCTGCCGAGCGGACGACGCGCTCGCTGCGAAGGAGAAAAGCTGGTAACGGCTTTATGATGGCCATTACCTACCTCGCCGCAGCCACTGCAACGCTTCCCCTGATCTTCATCCTTGCTCATCTCGTACAGCAGGGGGCTTCTTCGCTTGACCTGGCATTTTTTACAGAGATGCCGCGTCCAGTTGGAGAATCTGGTGGAGGCATGGCAAACGCGATTGCGGGCACGCTGGTTTTAATAGCAATTGCCGCGGCCATCGGTCTACCCATTGGAGTTGGTGCTGGGCTTTACCTCTCGGAGCACCCTGGTACAAGACTCGCTGATTCGGTGCGATTCCTGGCCGACGTTCTCAACGGACTTCCTTCGATCGTAATGGGGATCTTTGCGTGGCAGGTAATTGTGCGTCCCATGGGCCGCTTTTCGGCCCTCGCCGGTGGAGTCGCGTTAGGCGTGATGATGATTCCGCTGGTCACGCGGGCTACCGAAGAGATGATCAAGCTCGTTCCGGCGGCACTGCGTGAAGCGGCGGCAGCGCTCGGCTATACACGCTGGCGCACCTCACTGGTTGTAGTACTTAGAACAGCGCTTCCGGGAATCGTGACTGGTGCCCTGGTGGCGGTGGCACGAATCGCAGGTGAAACGGCGCCACTCCTGTTTACCGCGTTTGGAAATCAGTTCTGGTCGCTGGCCATCGATCAGCCGATCGCCTCGCTACCACGACAGATCTATGACTACGCTACCACTCCGTATGAAGAGTGGAACCGGCTCGCGTGGGCTGCGGCACTCGTTCTGATTGCACTCGTTTTGATCATCTCACTGGTGGCGCGTATGGCTACGCGGCCGCGCTTCGGGAATGCCAATGACTAGCCCTTTGGTCTCTACGCTCTCTGACGGCCCGGTACAGCGCAGTACACCCCTTGCCGGATTGCGTCCACGGGTCACCGCTCCAGCCATACCAGTCGTCAAAGAAGAGAGTGCGACCGCCGTTGCGGAATCCCGTAAGGTAAGACTCTCCGTGCGAAACCTCGACGCGTACTTTGGCGCGTCACGTGTGGTTCGCGGGGTGAGCATCGATTTTCTCGACGGTCAGGTCACGGCGATTATTGGACCCTCGGGCTGTGGCAAGTCCACA
>CAZYTS010000125.1:0-11733 GCA_964649855.1 uncultured Gemmatimonadaceae bacterium | reverse complement strand
TTTGCCACTGCTGACCTAACGCCCTCTGCGCCCTCAATCTGGTAAAGCGTAAAAAGGGTATCGCTTCTTATCGCCACCTGAGGGTGCGGATCGTTTGGAACCGGTACCTGAACCTCGCCGCAGACCTCACCACGCTCCGGGTCAACGACAGACACGAACAGGTTGCCAGTTACGCGCGTTTGCTGCTGAATAAACGTCTGATCAGCTGCTACATAGATCAATATTCCGTTGGGCGATCGCGCAATAGAAACGGGAACCGAGCTCTTGTATGCAGCAGCCATAAGAGTCTCCGGGCCCTCCTTATCACGCACCGCCTCCAGAAGCGTTGCCTGTGCGCCACGACGCAGCTTGAGAGGTACGACGATCGACTTGAATGGTCCCTGAAATGGCCCGATGAATATCGAATCGTTGGTCACCTGCGCCACAGCCACGGTATCACCGCCGAGTAAGGCCACAGCGGCCTGAGAGAAAGCGGTAGAAAGTGTCCGGTTCGCACCCATGAGCTCAGTAAAGGGGCCTCCACTGCGCGTGCTTCCACCGGGAGCGATTTCCACGAGCGACGTCCTGCTCTCCGCGTTTACTCCCGTCATGTAGACGGCTCCGTCCTTTGCCGCGACTTGCATGCCCCAAGGTGGCGTCTTGAGCTCCCAAACCTGCTCGACAGAAGGATAGCGCACAGCACGCACGACACCTGCTGGCGACTGTACCACAAGCAGCGACTCGCTTGCGAGGTCTAAACGGACAGGGAAGGGGGCAAACTCTCCGGGTCCTGAACCACTCCTGCCCAACGATGCTGTGAAGGCTCCAGTAGAGGAGTACACCCTGATTGTCGCGTTCTTGCGATCGGGAATGAGCATCGAGCCATCAGGGTGCAGCACGAGGCCGTAAGCTTCGCCCACAAACGTGCTGTCTGTCTCGACGAGTGCCACTTCACCGGCGGGAACCAGCTTGAGTGTACCTGTTGCAGGTGCCTCGCCAGGGCCGCACGCGGACCAGGTCAACCCGCACAGGGCAACCGCACCAAACTTCAGAGTTCGCCCTCGTCTCGCAAGGGCTTGCCCGCCAAGTCGCGCAGATGCCAAAGTGCCTCTCCTTTCTCAGTTAGTTGAGCACATGCACAGACACGTACACTGTGACCAGACGAGCAGGTCAGAGCGTTGCCCTTAGTTGAAACAGCAATGGTCGGCTCCTAAGCGACCCGGCCGGCATATCGGATCAATACGAACCGCGACGATTCTACGACGACTGTGACCTTGCTGCTACCTAGGGGGGTCACGCTTAATGTGAACTTAATTCTCGAATGATTCTTCCCCGTTGGATTCATATACTGTGTCTGGCTCTCAGCTTCGGCTCCGTTGCGCAAGCTCAGATAAGCACGGCGGCAGTTGGCGTGGCAGAGTTGGGAAGAGTCCAAGAGGTTGGCGCATTTGCTGGCCTAGGTGGTGAAGTCAGTGCCGCATTTGCGCGCTTAGAAGCCAGGGCCGCATTCACCCGATTGGGGAGCACAGGCGGCTGCATGCCTAGTTCACTGACACAACGCTGGTTGCGCAATGTGCAATTGTGGGAAGTTGGACTCGGAGTCGCGCCAGGAGCAGCCTCATCCCTCGATGGCTGGGTTGCTGGAGTTGGATTGGGTCGCGCAAAGGAGGAACTCGATGAGACGCGGTCCACTCTGTCAGCATACCTGACCCGTAGTTGGCGCTTCTCAAGAATGGGCGCCATTCGCGCCGAGGGCCGATTCCGATCGCTCAAAGCTTCCGATGGTCGCGCGCTCAACGGCTTCACATTCCGATTCGGCGCTGGGGTCCGCTTTCCGTAGCGCCTCGTCGAATCGAAGCGCGTCGCCTCAGTTCATAAGTACCGCAGACCGACTAAAGTCGGCCACGCAATCGTCGAGCAGTTGAGCAGGTAACTCCTTCCGTTCGTCACACCCCGCTCGCCCCTCAAGACATTCCTGTAACCGCGATGCTCCTGCTACAGCAACTTAGAGAATAGCAGTCGCGGTGGACCTCACTTGGCACAACGACAACCGGCGTACAACACCGGAATCGAAATGCCTCCCCCCTACCTCCCGCGCCTCGCGCTTGTGCCCACACCAACGCCGGAATGCGAGGGAGGTCCCATGCTTCGACTCACACTACTCGTTACATCAGTGGTACTAACAGCGTCGTGCTACCAAGGCGGACGCGAAGCCCGACTCGCTCCACCTCCCGCCGGACTCGGCCGACGCGACTTCGTCCAACTCGATGAGCTCCGCCGGTACGAAAACGCCACCTCGCTTCTCGACGTGCTAAGGCATGCGCGTCCCCAGATGCTGCGCTCACGCGTAGCACCAGTGGGCGCACGACTAGGCGATGAAATCGTTGACGTGTTCATCAATGGACACTACGTCGGCGGTATCGACGCTCTGCGCGACGTCAACCCCTCGACCGTCTTCTCCGTACGCATGATGCAGAAATCCCAGGCCTACGGTACATACGGCGGTTTGCTCCGCGCAGACCACGCCCTCTTTGTTACGCTGGTGCAATAGCGCAAAACGTGTAGGGGTGCCCCATCGATGCGTGTGTCACCCCAATGCAACTGAAAAAGCGCCGTCACACAGGCGCGACTGGGATTTGCAGTTGCCTAGATGCACGACGCAGGAGGCGTCTCTGGGGGGAGCGCCAACTGGACAAGACAAAGGGGTCTCCGCCGGTACTAACCGACGGGAGCCCCTTTGTGTTTGCGATAATGCGGGTTTAGTGCGCAGCCGTCCCAGCCTTCTCGCTATCCTCGCGCTCCGCTCAAGGCTTCGGCGTTTACGGCCTTGGTCTTGTCGCCCGTCAACAACGCCGAACGCACCGCCTCCGCTATCTCTACAGCTACGTTCTGTTGAGCCTCGGCGGTGGAAGCACCGAGGTGAGGAGTCATCACCACGTTCGTGAGAGAACGGAGCGGACTGTCTGCTGGAAGAGGCTCATGCTCATAAACATCGAGTGCCGCACCAGAAAGATGCCCGTTGAGCAGATACTCCAGCAGCGCCGCCTCGTTCACCACGCCGCCGCGCGCCACATTGAGCAGAAGCGCCCCCTTCTTCATACTGGCCAACTGAGGGGCGCCGATCAAATTGCGCGTTGCATCTGTCAACGGAACGTGGACCGAAAGTACGTCGGCTCTGGAAATCACCTCTTCGAGGCCGCCCAGCTGTACGTCCAGTTCACGCGCACGCTCGCGATCCAGTAGCGGATCAAAGACCAGAACCTCCATGCCAAAGGCACGAGCACGCTTGGCGACCTGACCGCCGATGCGGCCGGCTCCAACCAGCCCAAGCGTCTTGCCATAAAGCTCAAAGCCATTGAACGACTTTCGGTCCCACTCGCCAGCCTTCATCGAGCGATCGGCAGCAGGAACTTTGCGAGCCAGTGCAAGGAGCAGCGCCATCGTGAGCTCTGCCGCAGATATGGTGTTGCCCGCCGGCGCCGTGAGAACGGCAATGCCTCGCTCTGACGCAGCCTGTACGTCGATGGTGTCAACACCTACACCAGCCCTGCCGATCGCCTTGAGCCTTTCCGCCCGTGCCAGTGATGCCCGCGTGATCTTCGTAGCGCTGCGAACGAGCACAGCGTCTGATTCTGAAATGGCTACCGCCAGATCCTCTCCCGAGAGGCCAGGCCGCACTACGAGTTCAAAGCGCTCATCACTTGTCAGCGGCAAGAGGCTGTCGAGTGCAATGTTGTCGGCAACGAGTACCTTGAATTGCGCGCTCATGACGCCATCGCCTCGCCTAACGCCTCGAGGAGCGCATTGAGTTCGTCCATCGTGTGGTCGCCCATGTGTCCCACGCGAACCATGTCGTCCTTGAGCTTTCCGTAGCCCGTCGCAATGGTAAAGCCCTTGTCCTTCATAGCGCCCACCAGCTGCGAACCGGGCTTGCCCGGAGGAGCCGTAAGGCACGTCACAGACGGAGAGCGGTATCCCTCCGGCGCGTAGAGCCTGGTGTTTACTCCACGATCCTGCATCTCCTGTGTCCACTTCCACGTGCGCTCCGCCATGGCCTGATGCCGAGCCCACCTCGTCTCCATTCCCTCGGAAACAATGTGCTCCAGCTGGACGTCCAGCGCATAAAGCAGAGAAACAGCGGGAGTGTTGGGAGACTGATTCTTCTGGTAGTACTGGTCAAACTCCACGAGGTCAAAGTAGAGCCCGCGGCGCTTGCTCTCACGCGCGCGCTCCATCACTCGATCGTTTGCCGAACAGAACGCGAGCCCTGGAGGCATCGCGATTGCCTTCTGTGAACCGGTCAAGACGTAGTCCAGAGCCCACGCCTCACTCTCGATAGGCGCAGCTGCCATCGATGAAACGGTGTCGACCACAAGAACGATATCGCCCGCGTCGTGCACGACCTTGGCCAGTTCCTTGATTGGATTGAGCACCCCCGTCGAAGTCTCAGAGTGCACAACCGTAACTACATCGTAATTACCGCGCTTGAGTGCATCGGCCAACATCTCAGGTGAATGATACTGGCCGTAGGATACTTCGAGTTTGTCAGCATTGATCCCAGAATTGACCGCGGCCTTGTAGAATCGTTCAGAAAACGAACCATTGATGCAACAGAGCACACGATCACGAACCGCGTTGCGAACACCTGCCTCCATCAACCCCGTCGCCGAGGATGTAGATGTGTAGACCGGGCGTGTCGTCCGGAAAACTGCCTGCAGTCGCGGGGCAACCCGCGCCATGAGCTCTTCAATGGCCTTGCCACGGTGCCCGATCATCTGTCGGGTCAGGGCGTAAAGGACGTCGTGCCTTACCTCTGTTGGACCTGGGAGAAAGAAACGACCGAACGGTGGAGCCTGAACACGGGAGTTGGTATCGATGGCGGTCATATGATTTTGCGGGCTGCTCACTCGCTGATTCGAGAAGGGGCTCGAAAACTACTTCGCGGAACGCGTCGAGGCTAACGCCTACGCTGTAAGGAATCTTCCGCGACTTTCAAACCCCTACCCGTCCAGTGACCGCTGGCGCCAGTGTTCTGTGATCAGATGTGAATCGGCCTGCCGAGCACCGCCAGGGCAGCTTCTTTCACGGCTTCCGAGAGCGTCGGATGCGAGTGGATCGTCACTCCGATGTCCTCCGATGTCCCGCGATACTCGAACGCAAGCACCACTTCGGAGATCAGCTCCGAGACATTGGGGCCGATCATGTGACAGCCGAGCAACTCATCGGTCGTGGCATCGGCAATGAACTTTACGAAGCCTGTGGCGTCACCCATGGTCCGCGCCCGACCGTTGGCCGAAAACGGGAACTTGCCCGTCTTGTACGGTCGGCCCGATTCCTTCACCTCCTGCTCACTCAAGCCCACAGTTGCAATCTCGGGCCACGTATAGACGATGCTTGGGATCGACTTGTAGTGCATGTGCACAGGCTTGCCGGCGATCACTTCGGCCGCAACAACGCCTTCTTCTTCTGCCTTGTGAGCCAGGAGCTTTCCACCTGTGGCATCGCCGATGGCAAAGACACCGGGAAGATTTGTCCGCATCTGAGCATCAACCTTGATCTCGCCGCGTTTTCCGAGTTCCAGGCCTAACGATTGCGCGTCGATTCCGTGTAACGCTGACCGGCGTCCCACCGACACCAGCACCCTGTCCGCATCCAGTGTCTCGGCTTGTCCATCCTTTTCTATATGTACGAGCACACGGCTCTCTTCACGCGTGGCACCGGTGACTTTTGTGCCGGTTCTGATGTCGAGGCCCTGACGCTTGAAGGTCCGTTCGGCTTCGCGCACCAGTTCCGCGTCGCTGCCCGGAAGAATTCCCGGCATCATCTCGACTACTGTGACCGTCGCACCCAGGCGCCGCCATACTGATCCCAGTTCCAGCCCGATCACTCCGCCACCAATCACAACGAGGTGTCGCGGCACCTGCGGTATTACCAGCGCCCCAACGTTGGATAGCACACGGTCCTCGTCAAACGGAAGGAACGGTAACTCTATTGGCACCGATCCAGTGGCAAGGATGACATTCTTTGCCTGATAGCGCGTTACTGTGCCATCACTTGCTTTCACTTCAACGAGGTTGCCGTGCTTGAGTTCACCTTTTCCACGCGCCCATGTGATTTTGTTCTTGCGGAAGAGGAATTCAACGCCGCGCGTATTGGCTGAAACAACGTCGTCCTTGCGCGCCATCATTCGGGCGAGGTCGATTTTTAGTCCGTCAAAGTTGATGCCGTGCTCCTGCGCATGTAGACGGCTGAACTCAAAGTGCTCAGATGACTGCAGGAGTGCTTTAGATGGAATGCAGCCTACGTTTACACAGGTTCCGCCGAGTGTAGCGTCCATTTCGACGCACACGGTAGAGAGGCCGAGTTGTGCTGCACGGATGGATGCGACATAGCCGCCTGGGCCGCCGCCAATAACCACGACATCGGTGGCAATGCTTTCACTGGACATTTGCGGTGCGATTGAGGTATGGGGAAAAAATAAGCGGGTGCGGCCGCTAGTTGCGACCGCACCCGCCCCCCACACCGCGATCCACTGCGGTGCCCCTTTATGGCTCCTTACGGAGCGAACTCGTGCTCAAGCGGCTCGGTGAGTGCTATCTGCACGCACTGCTGTAAACCGTCCGCTGTGAATTGTTTCACGCCACCCATGAACGCGCGTGTAGTACGTTCCGTTGATTTTTCCTCCGCTGCGCGTGCCTTCAAATACAGTCACGACTTCTGCATTGTCGCGCGGATCGTAGTACGGACCAACGAGAGCAACGAAAGTTGACTCTGAAGCTTCGAGAAGCTTGACGCCTGTTGGAGCAACATCACGAGTAGCAAAGAAGAGAAAGCGTCCTGCTACCACAGCGTCGTTGCTGCAATCACGCAGCAAGGTGAACGCTTCTGTCTTGCCCTGCTCATCGATTGTCTCACCACGCCACGTTCCGGCGAGCGCGGCCAATGCCGACGGCTTGCGGACGTCGTTGCGACTTACGGGCAATGGTGTAAAGGCAAATCTTGGACTCATGGTTCTGCTCCGATGCTGATACTACGAGTGATGCACTTGAAAGATTCGCCGCTCTGTGCGTCTCCTTTCACTCCCTTGGAAACCGGTCGAGCCAGAAAGGTTTACTGGCTGTGCCGCGGCTAAGGGCAAGATGAAGCAACTACACGCACGCCTCTGTCATGCACGTGTCACGGTATTGTGAGGATGCGATCCGGCACTCGTGCGTGAAAGCAAAAAGGGCCGCGTTTCCGCGGCCCCTTTGCAACTCCGGTCCTCTATAGGAGTCAGTCGATCGCGAGCAAGGCCGGATCCTCCATGAGCTCCTTGATCCGCACCAGGAACAGCACAGCCTGCTGTCCGTCGATGATCCTATGATCATAGGACAGCGCTACGTACATCATTGGGCGAACCACGACCTGACCGTCCACGACCATTGCTCTCTCCTGGATCTTGTGCAAACCAAGGATAGCAACCTGAGGGAAATTGATGATCGGAGTGGAGACTAAGGATCCGAACACTCCACCGTTGGTAATGGTGAAAGTTCCACCCGTCAGGTCGTCCATGGTGAGCTTGCCGTCGCGCGCCTTTTTTGCGACTTCAACGATGCCACGAGCCACGCCGAGCATGCCAAGGCTGTCGGCGTCCTTGACGTTAGGCACCACGAGGCCCGCATCCGACGCCACTGCAATCCCCATGTTCACATAGTGGTGATAGATGATCTGATCACCTTCTATGCGTGCGTTCACTACCGGATACTGCTTGAGCGCCTGACACACCGCCTTCACAAAAAACGGCATGAACGAAAGACGTACTCCATGCTCCTTCTCGATCTTTTCCTTAACGCGACCGCGCAGTGTTTCCACCGCCGACATATCGATCTCGTTGAAAGTCGTGAGATGGGCAGTCGCGTGCTGGGATTCGAGTAGATGCTCAGCGATGCGCTTGCGGCGCGTCGACATCTTTTCTCGTGTCTCACGTCCTTCCGGCGCCACCTTTGGCGCAGGCGGAGCCGAAGGTGCCGGCTGGCGAGTCGGTGCAGCGGGCGCCGCTGGCGCGGTGGGCGCCGGTTGCGGAGCTGTCGCAGCCGCGGCCGCTATAACGTCTGGCTTGCTGATCACGCCGCCGCGGCCACTGCCGCTGACCCCTGATAGGTCGACGCCGGACTCCGCAGCGACCCGCTGAGCTGCGGGCGAAACACGGCTCTGCCCCACCGAAGGAGCGGCCGCAACCGTCGGCGTCGATTGGGTTGGCGCAGGGGTAGCTGGGGGAGCAGGGGGAGCAGGCGGTGCTGAGGGCACTGGGGGTGCGGCCGAAGGCGCAGGGGCACTCGCGGTGGCCCCCGCCCCATCGCCGGCCGCGGATTCATCCAGCCGACCGAGGATTTCCCCGACCTTTACGATGTCACCCTCGTTCTTTGCCCTGGCCGTAAGAACGCCTGCCTTCAGAGCAGGTACCTCGACCGTTACCTTGTCGGTCTCCAGTTCTACCAGAGTATCACCGGCAGCAACTCGGTCCCCATCCTTCTTGAGCCACCGCGCCACGGTGGCCTCGACGATGGATTCACCAAGAGGGGGAACAGTTATCTCTATCATTGCACTGGGACTCAGCTCGGCGTGAGTAGCTTTCCGCAGGCTCCAGGACGCGCGCGGGATCGGCAATATAACCCAGCGACAAACGCATGCGCGCATTGACGATAGCCGCCCATGGCGGGCTCGGGCAGATAACGTTTCGCGACGACCTGGGCGTCCCCGAAATAGAAGCCCCTGGGGACGTGAGGGTTCGTATGGTGGCCGGCGCCATCAACCACCTGGACCTCTTTGTCGTCCAGGGCCTTCCGCACTCAAAAATCACCCCCGATTGGGTAGTTGGCTCCGACGGAGCCGGAGTAGTCGACGCCGTGGGCGAGGGGGTCAGCGGTATTGCCCCCGGAGACCACGTGATAATCAACCCCGGCATCTCGTGCGGGATCTGCGAGTACTGCACTACCGGCGACGAGCCACTCTGTCTCTCGTTCAGAATTCTGGGAGAGCACATTCCGGGTACGCTTCGCGAGTACCTGGTGCTGCCGGCGAGGAACGTGCGTGTTGTTCCACGCAACGTAGAGTTTGTCACTGCATCGGCTTACCCGCTGGCTACGTTGACGGCCTGGCGCATGGTCAGGGTAAAGGCGCGCGTCAAGGCTGGCGACGAGGTATTGATCTGGGGGATTGGAGGTGGTGTGGCGCAGCAGTGTCTAAGGATCTGCAAATCGCTGGGTGCGCGCGTGTGGGTTACATCTGGGAGTGACGACAAACTAGATAAAGCGAGAGTGATAGGAGCGGACGTTCTCCTCAACCACTCACGTGTTGACGTCGCACGCGAAGTGCGGGCTCGCACTGGTAAGAGGGGGGTAGACGTGGTATTCGACAACGTTGGCGAGGCGACCTGGGCCGGCTCGTTAGGTGCACTTGGCAGGCGTGGCCGGCTGGTGACGTGCGGAGGAACCTCAGGCCCCATGGTGCAGACAGACGTACGCCGGCTCTTCTGGAATCAGTGGACGATCATGGGTTCGACCATGGGGTCTCAGGAGGAGTTCGACGCCGTTGCCGAAGAGTTGCGCCAGGGGCGGCTCGTTCCCACCGTGGATTCGACGTTTTCGCTGGAACGCGGGCGCGATGCCTATGAGCGCCTCGCGTCGGCCGACCATTTCGGGAAAGTCGTGATTCGAATCGCCGAGGAGCGCTAGTCAGGACGGGATGACAGACAGTGCGCAGTATTCCGCGGAAGAGGAGAAGGCTATTCGCGAGGCTTTCAAGAGAGAGGGCGTTGCACACTGCCCCGGTTGTGGGACGCTTCTCGCTTCCAGAGCAATCGGAGGGGGTTCCTTTGGTCTGGGATACGCCCGCAAGCGCACCTGGCTGCTCTGTGGAACGTGCAAGCGAAGCGTGATCTTTGATGCTGAGCGCGGGACTCGCACCTGAGGGTTGTCCGGCGGCATTGCGGAGCCCCTTAGATTCCCGCATCAACTTATGCCACCTGTGACTTTCTTCGACCGACTTCGCGACAGCTTTGCACAGCTCGCCGACATAGTTCCGGCTTTGGCGGGCGCGCTGATAATCCTTTTTGCGGGATATCTGCTGGCGAAGCTCGTGGAGAAGGGGATTGAACGTCTCCTTCGTCGCATCCACTTCAATCAGTTGTTGGAGCGCGGCGGCGTGATGGAGGCAGTAGAGCGTACGGGATCGCACTTCAATCCCACTCGTGTAATCGGCAAGCTGCTTTTCTGGTTTGTAATGTTTGCGGTGATCATGATTGCCGCAAACGCGTTAGGCATGGAGAGTCTGGCCGGCGTCTTTGCCGAGTTGGTGAGTTACATCCCGAGCCTGATGTCGGCGATCATTATCCTCATCGTGGGTATCGTGATCGGCCGTTTTACTGGTGGACTGATAATGGCGTCGGCTGGTGCGGTGCAGGGCGGACCGACTCTGGCTCGAGTGGGACGCTGGATGGTCGTGGTACTCGCCGTATTCATGGCGTTGCAGGAACTCGGTATTGCGACGGATATCGTTACGACGGCCTTTGCGATTCTTTTTGGAGCGTTTGCCCTGGCCATTGCACTCGCTTTTGGACTTGGCAACCGTGAGCTTGCTGGCGAGGTGACGCGCGAGTGGTATTTGAGGTACAGAGCTGAGCGTGAGGCAATCGAGCGCGAGACTGCGGCGCGTGAGCGGGAGGAGGAGGCAGAGCTGGCCGCGGAGAACGCTCGGGACGAGGGCGAGCGCCGCGCATAGCAGCGGTACGATGAGGCCTGGACGTTTCAAGGCTTCGACCTTCGAAAGTTTCTGCGTTCATCCGCGGCCCTTGTCCGCGGCCATCCTCGGCCGTAATAACATCTCATCCGCGCTCATCCGCGGCGCCAAATACTCTATCCGCGGCCGCCCATGCCCGTCGATCAGCAACAAGAGCTTTCGCTCGAAGAACTGTGGATGCCATTCACTGCAAACAAGGCATTCAAATCCGCGCCGCGAATGCTCGTGGCCGCGGATGGCATGTACTACACCGATGTAGACGGTAACAAGATCCTGGACGGTACCGCCGGACTGTGGTGCGTCAACGCTGGTCATGTCCGCAAGCCGATCGTCGAGGCGATTCGTACTCAGGCAAGGGTCGTGGACTATGCGCCGGGCTTCAACATGGGTCATCCATGGAGCTTTGAGCTCGCCTCGCGGCTGGGCCGCATGCTACCAGGCGACCTGGACCATGTCTTCTTTGGCAACTCGGGCTCCGAAGCGGTGGACACGGCTCTCAAAATCGCGATTGCATATCACGCCTCGCGTGGCGAACCTCAGCGACGGCGTCTCGTTGGTCGCCTCAAAGGGTACCACGGCGTAGGGTTTGGCGGCATCTCGGTTGGCGCCATAGAGCCTAACCGCAAAGTGTTTGCGGCCCACCTGCTCCCGTATACGGACGACCACCTCCCTCACACCCACGGCATCGAGGCAAACCTCTTCTCGCGTGGCCAACCTGCCCACGGAGCCAACCTGGCCGACTCGCTCACCGAAGTCATCGAACGTCACGGTGCCGATACCATCGCCGCTGTAATAGTCGAACCAGTGGCTGGAGCAGCGGGCGTGCTCGTTCCACCCGTGGGCTACCTGGAAAAGTTGCGCTCGATATGCGACCAGCACGGAATCCTGCTCATCTTCGATGAAGTCATAACCGGCTTCGGAAGACTTGGCGCGCCCTTTGCCTCCACTCACTTTGGCATTACCCCCGATCTGATTACC
>CAZYTS010000124.1:0-11758 GCA_964649855.1 uncultured Gemmatimonadaceae bacterium | reverse complement strand
CGCTCGACGTCCCCGCACTAGCAATGCGGTGGATATCACCTCCTTCCTCCGTCCAGGTCACGTATGCGATGTAACGCCCGTCCGGTGACCAAACGGGAAAATGCTCGCCGATCTCGTGCGGAGAACGTGTCAGCCGCTTCGGAGTGCATCCGGTGCCGGGACAACCGGTCAGATCCATCATCCAGAGCTTGTCGAGCGCGGTGAAGGCAAGCTTGCGTCCATCCGGCGACGGTCGTGCGCCGCGAATCTGTGCCACTGTGAGCGTCGAGTCGTTGATCGAGTACTCAAACTGGGAGAGTGCGCCTAGCTGTTGCTCTACTTCGGCGCTAAAGGGAATCTCGGAGACGCGGCCGCCCGGAATATCGACCTTGCGAATCTTTCCATACCAGGCGCCGATCAGTGAACGAGAGTCCGGCGTGAAGCTCAGGTTAGGCAGGAGATCGCGAGTAAAGCGCGATTCCATGTCGTCGCGCTGGACATCACGCACGAGCACGCGCTCGTCGCCCGACTCCAAATCGCGAATGCGCAACGACGTTACAGAGTCCGCGCGCGTGCCGTAAACCAGCCAGCGTCCGTCAGGACTCAGGACGGGTTTGAATGCACCACCCTGAATGGCGGCGCGGAGCGACGTCTCGCCCGTCTGCCGATCGTAAGCGACGATGGTCCAATCGAGGTTGGTCTGATTGTATCCACCAGCACCGCCCATGCGTGAGGAGACATAGACGTAGCGATCACTGTTGCCAAATGCCGGTGCGACGTAGTTGCGCTGTTGACCTCCCTGCGGTCCCCCGCCGGCTTGACCTCCTGGCGGAGTGGCACCCGTCATCCTTACTCCTGTGCCGCCGTCCTTATGGTAAAGATACAGTGAGTAGTTTGTGCTGAACATTTGCGCATTGCGCGATACAATGATGTAGCGCCCATCGGGGGTCCATTCCGGGGCCACAAACTGTGCCCTGTCGGTGCGGGTGACCTGCCTGGGGTTCTTGCCATCAGTATCAACGGTCCATACATCATCCGATCCATCCCGATCGGAGACGAACACTATCTTTGTGCCGTCCGGAGACCAACGCGGCATTGCATCAAAAGCCATTCCATCTGTAATGCGAGTCGCTGAGCCGCCGGCAATGGGTAGTGTATAAAGATCGCCCATGATGTCGAACACTATGGTTCTGCCATCGGGCGAAACGTCGATCGAGAGCCACGTTCCTTCGTCGGTTGTGTATTTGACCGTTCGAGAGGGTTTGAGTGGTAATTCGGCGTTACGCGACGCGTTTCCACTCGTTTGTCCGGGCGGCGGTGCGTTCTGTGCGTGCGCTTTGGGGGCGACAGTTGCGCCGAGTGCCAGAGTAATGGCGATGAGTTTGGAGGCGGGGCGCATGGTAGCGAGGGCTGGAGGTTGTCAGCGAGCGGTCGGGAATTATGATGTCCTCGCGCTGCATTCGTCAGCCCTGAATGGGGATGAGCCGTTGGTCGGGCGTGACAGCCGGGACAGCAATCAACACACGATCAGTCAATGCCATCAATGATGTCAGCTCGCGGCCATACCCAAGGCGGGACGTGCCGAGGGCACGTAGCGCCTGCAATCGCGACGATGCTTGCAAAGCTGTCATCCCCGCGGCCGCCGAAGCGCAGATCCGCGATCGTGACGTCTCCATTTGGGTTCTGACTCCAGGCGGGCACTCGAATGAAACGCAGTGCGGCTGCGACCTGGCAATTCGATGCAGCGAGCTCGCGTAGCTCAGAAATGGGGGCGCTCCACGCAGTTCCCCAGCGGATTGCCGGCGAGTCCGCACGTTCTCCGGTCTCGCCTTGCTGCAGCGACCGCATCGAATTCCGGCAGCGCGGTGCCTCAACCAAATGAGGGAAGGGCGCGACCATGGCACGTGTGGCGCGATAGAATCCCGCCTCCTCCGTGACTACTAAAGCAGAAAGGCAGAACGGGTTGCCGGGGAGCGGTGAGAGTACAGCGTCGCGGAGTGGCGCTCCAACAGCATCTGTGACGTAGCGCTTGGCGGTGGCGGACGCCGCAAAGAAGACCGTTTCGAGAGCAACCCAGGCCACGAGTGCAGCCGTTAGGCGTCGTCCTGGAGCAAGCACGGCGTTGGCGCCGATCCAGGCGACAGCACCAACTGTCAGCACTCCTGCCACGACTGGTCCCGTCATGTCCACTCGCCATGCAGCCGCGAGAATGGCCACGAGGAGAAGCGAAAGCAGTGCACGTGCAGTCACGCTGCGCGCTATGAAGAGCAGGGGACCTATCGAGGCGATCCAGAGCCATGGCTCAATGATGAATACCGCGTCGCCATAGACCCATCTGTTATCAAAAGGCCACCAGGGATGCACTCCATAGCTGTTGGTAAAATCCAGCACAACGTGGGATAACGACGCGGCAAACGATAGAGCAAGGAGGGGAGCTGCAGTGCTTCGTTGACGCCAATCACGTCGGGCCGCTACAAGGAGCGCCCAGATCACTATGGCACTAACGACCGCAAAGAGCAGGGTGTGGGTATGTCCCCGGTGGTGCAGCAGGTATCCCAGCTTTCCCATACCGATCCACTCACCGGAGTAGGCGAGATCGGCGTCCGGGAGTTCAGCGGCTACGATGCCCAGCGCATAGACTGACCGCCTGAGAGCGGTTGAAATCTGCGGCTGTCGTCGTTCGAGTATGTGCACTGTGGCCGCTGCCATGAGGCAGCCGGCGAGTGCATGGGTAACATTGTCCATTGAATGACAGGGGAGTCCGAGCGCGATCTGCTGATTGCCGAATGTGTGCCGATAGTCAAAGTTAGTCGGCGGGAGGAGTGGCAATGATGCAGGTGGCAATGTCGGTGGTGCGACCAATTACGATTGCCTTGGTATTGGCTCTCGCTTGCGCAGTGAGGGTTCAGGCGCAGCGATTGGAACCAGTGTCGTACCCTCTTCGCGCCGCTCGATCCCATACCTCAGAGGACGTCAGTGCTGCGGTATTCTGTCCACGACCGATGGATCGTGGCATAGTTCGACGCCAGTCGTTAGGCAGATTCGGGTATCGCGTGAGGTTCAAACGCAACGCAAGAAGCGTACCGGGCGAGTCTCACCAGCTGGACATATTCCCACGGCCGCCAACACCAAACAGCCTAAAGAGTCAGCTTACGCCTAACGCGTGACTACAAACGGCTGCTCGACGATCAATACACCGTTAGGCTCTGCCGCCTTCAATACAAACCGCCCCGTGCCTGACGGAGTCCATATAAAATCGTACGTCTCGCCAACCCCAACGACTTGCTGCGCTCGCTTCTCAACACGATGAGACTCCGGTAAATCGGCACCGTCCTTGGCCCACGCCCGCCATACAACCGGCGTAGAGTCCGACCCGAAAGTCAGCACCGCCGGCGCCGCAGGAAGCATGTTGATGATCCGCAACCGATAGTCAACGCCCACCTTCATCCGCATCGTCTCAGGCGAAGGCCGTCCGTTGACCGCCCGAGCATCCTTTCCATCGCTGGCTACCCGCCCAAAAAGCAGCACCCTGTCAAACTCGGGATCAAAACGCTCGCCCGGCTCCAGGACTATCAACGGCGCATACATGCCGGTTATCAGCTGCTTCCCCTCATCTATATGCGTGTGGTAGATGTACGTGCCACTTCTGGGAGGCGTAAACGAAACACTGAAAGAATCACCCGGCGCAATCATTGGTGCGATGTTGGTGCGCGCGCCGCTCCAGCCGGCAACACCGTCATAGATGCTTTCGAGCTCGATGCCGTGCCAATGCACAGTCGTCGCCTCGCTCAATCGATTGATCACCGTCACCACGCTCGTCTGACCACGCGTAGCAAACAATGTACTGCTGGGAGACTCGACCGAGTCCGATGCCGGTTCCGTACCATGCTGCACGATAAATCCACGCGACACAACTGAGTCGCCGCTTCCCGCAGATGCCTGCTGGGCAAAGATCCGAGTCCGCGGCAATCCTCCAGGCAAAGACGGCACCTCCGAACCGGCATCATTACGGTCAACCGTCGTAATCCCAAGTATGAGACCGGACATTGCCTTGGACGGATGCGACGCCGCGTCATGCATATCATGATCGCGCGTCGAGTCGGGCCGCTCCGGAAAAGGCGTTATGTGTGGCACCATGTGGCAGTGCATCAGCCAGTTGCCCGCACGCGTGGGTGTCCATTCCATCGCAAAGGTCGATCCGGGCATCATGAACTCCGTCACTTCCTCCTGGGCGTCATTCCCTGTGTAGGTTGAATCCTTGTAGCCATCGCCCTTGGCTGTTCTGCGAAAGTGAAAGCCATGCAGATGCATGGGATGGGGCAGATACGTCGCATTCACCCACCTCCAGCGTTCGGCGTCCCCAACTCTAGTGGTGATCCGCTCAGTGTGCGGCCACGAGCGGCCGTTAATTGCCAGATCCCAGATATCCTCTTTCGTGCCCTTTGCGCTGTCGGGAAGAATGTCGATGAGCGACAAGACAAAGATGCGCTCCCGTGGATCGACAACCGCGCCAAGGGAGTCTATGACGATAGCTCCAGCCAACGTGCTATTGCGTCCGTTGTTTGCGAACTCTGAGCCGCTGTAACCCGACGCACTACCCCAATACATGTAAGTGCCAGGTCGCTCCGCCCTGAAACGAACTTCGCGCACTTCACCAGCAGCTACATATAGAGTGTCGTCGGCCACCGTGCCGGCGCGTAGTCCGGAAACGATAAGTACGGAGTCAGGAATCGAGTTACGCAGTGCCACGACGATCTCGGTTCCACTAGTCGCCCGAATAAGCGGTCCCGGTACCGATGCTCGCCTGCCTCCCTCCGCAAAGGCCTGCACCGATACTGCGGTATCCACGCCCAGATCCGGGCGCCAGGTCGCGGCGCGCGCTTCGATCGTTAGATGCAACTCCCCGCCTACCATTCGGCCGGCCGGTACCCGATTATCGTTTGCCGACGCAAGCAATGGTTCTCTATCCGGCGGCGAACACGCCGGATAGACCAGGGCAAGGCAGCTCAGGGCAAACGCGCGGATCTGCACGTGCGGCAACATACCGCCAAATGCTTAGGACGCTAGGTGTCTTGAGGGGCCGGGGGGGCGGCTGGGCGTTTGGAGAAAGCTGCTCCCCCCTCGGCCCCCCCCCAAATTTCAGCTTCTCGAAACCGCCGGCAACGAACGAATGTAGTTCCAGAGCGCCTCGAGCTCGACGTTGGTCATTCTGCGCGCGTAGGGCAGAATGAGTGTCATAGGCGCTTTGAGCAATGAGCCGTCGGGCCGCTTGCCCTCATGCATCGCAGTGACAAAGTCAGTAAAGCTCCAATTGGCGAGCGCCGTCTCATGAGACGTGAGGTTGGTCGCAGGGGGCCAACTCGGATCACCCCCAGTGATCTTGCCGCCTCCGAAGTCGGGCTGGTGACACCCAGTGCAGACACCCGCAAGATGCTTGCCAAACTCCACGCTCACCGTCGCCGCAGGGGCAAATCGCTCGTGAGGAGAATCGTGAGAGGTCGCCAGGTCGGCGGACAGCGGAAACTTTCCAGTAGCTATCAGGATCTTACCTAGTGGTCCAAAGCTCACCGGAGGGATCTCGTTGTCGACTGCGGGACGTGATCTGATATAGCTCACGATATCGCTCAACTCCTGGTCACTCATCTGCTTGAAGTCCTCAGACGGCATCACCGCCGGCGTCCCGTCGGGACGGATACCGTGCCTGACGATTCGGTCCCAGTCGGCCGCGGTATAGTTGGCCGTCTTGCCACCTTCACCCGCCGTGATGTTGGGGCCGAGTAGCCTGCCGAGTATCGGCGCGTCGACCATCGTTCCACCGCTGAAGTCGGCACCATGGCATTCGATGCAGGCGTAGCGGGATTCGACCAGATGTTTGCCGCGCTCGACGGCACGCGCCTGTGCCAGAGCTGCCGCTGAGTCGGACGTAATTTTGAGGCTCGCGACCTCGGCAGAATCCAAAGGAAAGGGAATTGGGAAGTCGACAGTGTGGGCCTGGAAGGTGCGCGACAGGGTGCTGGTCGTCTTGCTCGACGCCCACAGGTATGTACCAACACCCACGATGAGCAGGAGGACCAGCAAAGTGCCAAACGTCTTGAGAAAGAGCTTCATAGGAAGAGTCTGGATTGGGCGTCGGCGCGACGTGGGGCAACAAAATGTCTGTGCAGGCCCCGTTGCGCCATGCCTGAAACTTGAGACGCGTAACTACGGTAGCACCGTCACCATGAGTTTCAGCGTGACTGGCGTACCATCAATGTAGGCTACGATGGCATCCGTTCCTCCGCTCGCGCCCGCGATGTAGATCGCAGAGTACGTACCGTCCTGATTGTCGACCGTGGCCGCAATAGTCCCGTGCGCCATGTCGCCATCCACTGCGAACTCGACGGTGCGACCACCTGCATGGATGCGGTTTCCGGCAACGTCCTTCGCCTGGAGTCTAAGAACGGTCTGGGCGCCTGCTGCAATCGTCGCGTTGTCGGCACTCAGATGCGAGGTGTGCGTGGAAATATCACCAGGAACAACACTCACTCTCACTGGTAATGAAGCCAGCGGTAACCCATCTACTGTCGCGGAGAGGATCGTTTCTCCACTGGCTACGCGGCCTTTGAACGAGATCTCGTATCGCCCATCGCCAAGCTGCACGGTCTCACCCATTTCTCCAGTGCTGCCAACCGCAGCGGTTACAGCTACAGAGTGCGGCACAACGACGGGGCAGCTGTTGGCGTCGTTCAATCGCACCGTAAGCGTGGTCGTTATGCCCGACGGCAACGTCAAGGATTTGACCGGAACTCGCGCACGAGTGGTGTCGTTTATCGTGAGGTCGGAGCGCGAAAATGACAGTGGCCCTGCAAGACACGACGTGCCAACCGTAATCTCCGGTAGCAACGATGCGAGAGAGACGCCGTTGATAGTCGCACGGATCACGTCTGGGCTCCCAGAGGAGTCGGCGACATAACGTGAGGTATAGCGCCCGTTGTCATGATCGAGCACAGCTGTGAGCCTCCCCACGCTGACTCCTGCGCCACCACTCCTCGAGACTTCTACATTCAGGCCACCACTAGTGAGGTCGTTGCCGAATGCATCGCGCGCTGCAAGCACGATGAGAGCGGTATCCCCGATACTAATGAATGAAGGCTGAGTGGTGAGTCGAGACGAATCTACAGACACGCTGCCGGGGATCACGATCATCGAAGGGAGATGCGAATTGCCGATGTCGTCCAGCATCTGGATCTCGGCGCTGTCATCAACGGTTGCACTAACCCAGACTCTGGTACCCGCGTGAATTCCTGTGAACTTCGCGGACCAGACGCCATCGCCTTCGTACTGAGCTGGTTCAATAACTCCGGCACTGGTGCCATCGGCGCTCAGTGAGAAGTTGACCGTGTGGTTACTCGAGGAGACGGGAACCCCATGGAGATCTCGCAGCTCTGCGGTAAAAATCGCGCTATCTCCAGCGGCAACCGTGTCGGCGCTGACATAGACGCTGGACTTCTGGGGAGCTACCTGAGTTGGCTCTATCGCCAGCGTTGCCAGGTCGTTCTTCTTTTCTCTTCCGTTGATGATTGCAGCAAACGTAACACTACCTTCTTGTGTGGCTGTAAAGTTGGCGGAATAATACCCGTCGTCATGATCTACAAAGTCATCCAGTAGGCCTGTTCCCGTAGCTCCCTGGAGCATGACAAACTGCACTGTGTCGCCGCCGGAAATACGAGCGACGTTAGCCGAGTCCCGCAGCTGGAGCGAGACGCGCAAGCCATTGCCTATGGTTACGGTGTCGTAAGCAATAGTCAGTCGAGAGTTTTCGATCGAGATACCGCGCGCAACGGCCATGGTCACGCTGGGCGTTGTGAGGGGTGTGCCTTCTACCTCGGCGATGACTTCGATCGCGGGTCCTGGTTGCAGGGCGGTGAACTCCGCGGAGTAGCGACCGTTGTTGTGGTCGGTGACTGGGCCAACTACACCGGCCGAGGCACCTCCTGCGAGAATCAGCGTGACCTTAAGTCCTCCCCTATCAAGGGCATTGCCCGCGGCATCTCGTGTTATCAACTCCAGCTTTGCCTTGCCGCCGGGCAGCACAGTTCTGGGGGAGATGGTAACGGTGCTCGTTGCGGGCGAAAAGGGACCCGGTGTCACGCGAATTGTTGGGAGCGGTGAGGTTATGGCCACTCCGTCTACGCGTGCGCCCATACCGGTTGGGCTTCCGGCAATGATTCCGGTGAATTGGGCCTGGTAGGAGCCGTCTCCGAGATCGCTCGTGGGGCCTACACTGCCGGTACTGAGTCCACCCTGTGGCACAAACTCTACTGTGCGCTCGCCCTGGTTCACTGGTCGGCCGGCGTCGTCAAAGAGGCGCAACGTCACTGTCACGACCGAGCCCGAGGCGACTGTTGCCGCAGATACGCTCACCGTTGAACGAGATGGTGAAGGTTCCACCGCCGTGGGAGGTGCTGTGGCACTGTCGCGGCAGGACGCCACGGCCAGAGATAACGCTGTGAATGAGGATGTCGCGCCAAGCCGAAGAAGACCGTGAAAGGTCATGGCGAGCACGACACAGTGAAGGTGGTAGTGACTACGCCACCTGCCGCGATGATCACGGAACGCGGATTCGGTCCGTCTACCACGCGACAATGAGACGGAAGTCCCTGCAGCGACAGCGTCCAGGTTTGAGAGAGTAGACCGGCGAGGCTAGCGGTCGCGTTAGGCGCGACTGAATGACTTGAAGTTGCCGTACCCGAATTCAAGAGCAGCGTATACGGGGCAGTTGGCACTCCCGTACCGAAAGATTCAATGACGACTTCCAGACCACCGGTTGTTGATGGCGCTGCCAGCGTCGATGCGGATGCAGGTAGACTCCTCGGGCCTTCAACTCCGCTACTGTTCAGCGCAGACACTTCATATGTGTAGGTCGTGCTGGGCGAAAGTGAGGAGTCCGCCAGCGAACGATCTGCCGTAGCCATCAGGAACGTGCCGTTTCGGTAGACGCGGTAAAGCGAGATACCGGTCTCGGGATCCGACGCCGCGTTCCAGGTAAGATCGATTCGCGAGGCGCCCATTACAGTCGCCACCAGTCCCGTTGGCGCGGTCGGCGGTGTTACATCCAGCGTGGTTGCCGTTGCCAGGTTACTGAGCGGACCGGCCAGACCCTGACCATTCACTGATTCTACCTGATAGCTGTAGGTAGTGCGCGGGGAGAGGGCGGCACTGAGGTAAGTGGTCTGAGCGGTACTGTCTAAGAGAACCCCATCTCTGTAGATGCGGTACCTGCTGATTCCGGTTTCCGGATCTGCCGCAGAGTTCCAGACGAGTCGAACGACTGATCCACTCACAGCTGTTGCTACGAGTGGGCCGGGAGCGGAAGGTGGCGTTGCGTCCAGAGTGCGCGCGGCCAGAGGCACGCTCCGTGGGCCAGTGATTCCCTGAGCGTCCACGGACGAGACTTGGTAGACATACAGGGTATAGGGTGACAGGCCCTGATCGCTCAAGTCGAGACCTGCATCGGAGTCAATGGCTACTTCATTCCCGGCGACTCCTGCTCTCGCTCTATAGACCCTATAGAACGCTACAGGTGAACCTGAAAGTGGCGGGTTCCAGGCCAGGTCAATGCGGTCGGTACCAATGAGCGTGGTTCGCAATCCTCGTGGTGCCGCTGGTCCGGGGCAGTTCACTACAAAGCTCACCAGCGTTGAATCGCTCGCGCTTACCGTGCGAGTAACCGGCGGTGGTAGTTCACAGTTTTCGTCGACCCCTGAAAGGATGATCGTGCGTTCACCCGGCGTGACCCCGCTGATCGCAATGGTGTCAAAGGGAGCAAGAGGCAGAGAAGTGGCTGCTCCACCTACGTCATCCACGCTCACCACGTACCCGTCGCTGTCTGTACCGGGGCCCACCGACGTAACGGCCACGTGGAGGCGCTCGACGCAGTTCACGTCAAAGGTTGCGATTGCAGTGTCTCCCGGAAACACGGTTACAGATCTGGAGGGGTCGCTTTGTGCCTGACACCTGTTTGGCAAGCCAGCGATTGCAGCAACGTGTCGACCGGTGGCACCGCTCGCGTTATAAAGAGGGATTAGGCTGTCGATCAACGCCGTACCATTCGCGTCGAGTATTTGCGCTGTGTCTTCAGCCTGCATTGCGGCGACAACGCCACTCGGATCGTCACCCTCAGCTACTGCAAGTCTATAGAAAACCGGGGCGGACGGTGAAGCGGCATCGGGGTCAATGGTCCGCGCTCTGCCGCGGAAGAAGCCGAGTGCCACGCAGGTAATCCTGAAGTCGGTGAACACGGTGTCGCCAGACAACACTGTGGCAGTGTGATCAGAGGGTCGTGCGACGGCGCAATTCCGACGTGACGGGATAAGGGTCGCCTTGTAACGGCCAGTGGAGCCGTTGTATGTGTTTAGCGGTGCCAGCTTGTCAACGATGGTGTCCGCTGCGCCCGCTCCGCCGGGCAAGCTCAATACAAGCGGAGGAGTGCCTTTGCCCGCACCTAGCCTGTCCAGCCGTTCGAGCTCAAAGCTATTGCGTGGGCTTGGATTCTTGCCGGAGGTCACCGTGCGAATGCGCAAGGCACCTAAGGGAATACAGTCAACTCTGAGTGTGTCCACCGTTGGCGTACCACCCAGTGCAATGAACATCCCCGAGCTTATTGCAACTGTGTCAACAGGTTGAACGTACTGGGCGGCGCTGACGCCTTCGGCGCGTGGCGCACCAAGAGTGCAGTTTCCGGGAAGGTCTTCAACGCTGATGGTATGCCGATAGCTGGTGCCTGACCGGATGTCGTTGAGGAGTGCGCTATCGTTGGCAACAATGCTAAGGTTGAGGTGTGAAGTGGAAAGGTCTCTGCCGAAGGGCGGGAGTGTGTCGACAAAGGCAGGGTTCACCTTGACGTTCAGTGAATCGGGCCGGTCTTCGCCGGTTACTGACGTGTAGATAGTCAGCGGTCCGTCGCTGAATCCTCTTGCGAGTTTGTATGGCTTGATTATTGGAATACCGAATGTTGCTTCGGCCAGGTCTACTCTCCCGAGAATCGAGATTTTGGCACCGATGTTCAGGTTCAAACCGAGCGAGATCTTTGTTTCCCAATCAACGCCGGTGGGTTTGAGGTCTTTGAAGGAGAGCGCGGCTGTTGCCGCGGCTTCGGCATAGGGCTCGATTTCTGCCTTGGGCCCGAGTGCGCCATAGAATTGCACGCTGACTTCGGGAACGAGTGCAATCTTGACAGACGCGGCGCCTTCTATGCTCTGAAACTCCGGGGCCGACGGGTCAAAATATGACGAAGTGCCGAACACAGGCTTCCAGCCAGCAGTGCGCGACCATTCCACACCGCTTGTCAGGTAGAACCCTGTTCTGAACTTTCCGCCAAACACTGCGCTGCCGCTCACCGTCGGTGTGACTTTGAGACTGAGGCGGTACGTAACGATACCTGCAACCGGCATTGGTCCAATGAACGTCGCAAAGGGCTTCTGTTTGATGTAAAGAGTTGAATCTTTGACCAGGGTTACCACTCCTTCGGCCGAGGCGGCAGCCGACAGCTTGATCTCGTAGGCGTCGAGGTTGAGTGCGAGTCCTCCGCGCACTGCCAGTCGCAAATAGTCGAGCCTGCCCAATCTGACGCCACTCGAGACTTCCAGGCGCGGTAGAAAGTCGATGTCTCCGTCTTTGATGGCGAACTCGCCACTAATCGACGGTTTGACCGGACCAAACACCGGAAGCTTTGCCCCGTCGTCTGTGTTCAAGCCAATGGTTATTCCGTCGAGCTTGCAGCAAAGGCCATTGGCCGCCA
>CAZYTS010000123.1:2217-11830 GCA_964649855.1 uncultured Gemmatimonadaceae bacterium | reverse complement strand
GTGGCACGAGCGCGGGTTACATGGCACGTTTCCCCCGACACCACCGACGAGTAAAACGAAAATGCGACGACTGCTTCTCGTAGCTGCTGCGGCCCTCCAACCATTCGCAACGCCTGCCGAGGCCCAGTCGCCGCGACCTACTCTGGCCATTGTCGGTGGTCGCGTCATAGACGGTTACGGCGGCCCCGCCATCGAAAACGGCGTCGTACTTGTGGCCGGCGAACGAATCCTCGCTATCGGACGTGCAGGAGACGTTTCAATTCCAGCCGGAATCGAGAGGATCGACGCGAACGGCATGACCGTAATGCCCGGACTCATCGACATGCACGTTCACCTTCACATCCTTGGGCACGGAGACTACCGGCGCTGGCACGAACTCTACGAAGCTCGCACCAGGGACGTGATCATGCCCATTGCAGCGCGGCAGCTGTTGATGGCAGGCGTGACCAGTGCACGCGACATGGGCGCGCGGCTGACCGATATCATGGATGTCAAGCGACGGATTGCAAGCGGCGCGATACCCGGTCCCAGGCTCTTTGTCTCCGGGCCTTTTGTTCAGCATGCACCCTATGAGGACTACGAGAAAGACTTGCGCTGGGGGGTCGAGGGTGCGGCCGATGCCCGTAGCAAGGTACAGCAACTGGTAGATGCCGGCGTCGACTTCATCAAACTCATCGATCAGGATCAGATGACTGAAGAGGAGGTCCGCGCTGTTGTGGAGACGGCGCATCGCAACGGCAAGCCAGTCGTAGCACACGCTCATCGGATGAACGAAATTCGCGTTGGGCTTAGCGCCGGGGTGGACGGCTTTGAACACACGGGCCTGGGTACTGCACCGGGCTATGCAGAAGACGTCCTGCAAATCCTAAGAGAGCGCAATTCAGCTATTTACTGGACCCCGACGATCTCGCCACTCTACACGCTGTATGAATCGGGAACCGTGTTTCCGGAACGTCTCGACGATCCGGCGTGGCGGGAGTTCATGACAGCAGAAATGTCTAACGAGATTCGAAGCTCACTCTCCTCGATCGCGCATCTTCCGTACTACGCGCTCTTTCCGTCACGGATTCCCCGACTGCCACAAAAATTTGCCCAACTCAGGGAAACGGGCGTCAGAATGCTGATCGGTACGGATGCGGGAATCCCATCGATGTTTCACAGCGACGCGACGTGGCGCGAGATGGTAAAGTTTCGCGAGCTTGGAGTCCCAGCGATGGAGGTATTGCAGTCGGCCACGCTCTGGCCCGCACGCTTTCTCAAGGCCGAAGATTCGATCGGCGTTCTGGCAGCTGGCCGCTACGCAGACATAATTCTTGTGAGGGGCGATCCGCTGACAGACATGACTGTGATGCGTGATGTCCGAACTGTGATAAAAGGTGGTAAGCGGGTGCGATAGCCGCACGCCAGATCTGGAGCTGTCAGGACGCTGCGCGCCGGGCCGCAGAAGTGTTGAGTTCCCGCTTGAATGCGTGGAGGACACAACGGAGCCCTCCGTTTTCACGGATTTCTCCGGTACGCAAACCTGTGTACCGTTTGACCATGTTGCGCATGCTTGTTCCCGAGGGAAAATCCAGGAGCAGTGCAACCTGTTCTATAGTACGTCCCGGATCTTCGAGCAGTCGTGCGGAGACAAGTAGTCGGCACCATGCGATGATGGAGCTAGGAGTCGGCAGCCCGGCCGCACTCAGTCTGTCTACGAGTGTCTTGCGGTGGACCTGCATTGCCGCAGCTACGTCTTCTACGGTGAGTGCACGGCGGCCGTTTTCCAGGCAGTAGCGAATCATCTGGAAAACATTGGGAGGAACTAATGGTTCGATCTCAGCGAGGATTGCATGTGCAGATGATTGGTCAGCAGCGGCGCTTAGGGCTGCTCTCAGGGAGGTCCTTACATCGTCGACATCTCGCAGTACGAGATCGTTTACTCCTGACCTGGCGAACTCAAGCATGTCGCGCGAGGTGGCGGACGAGAGCGAGCAGTACAGGACGACCTGTACGCTGGGGAAGGATTCCCTGATGCCACGCACTAGTCCGAGGGTGGAATTACCCTGACGATCGCGCATGTCCATCACCGCGACGTTTGCCAATCCGTTCTCAACTAGAGTGAGAAGTTCGGAAGATTGTTCGCAGAAGCGCACATGCGCCTGAGGGCGCGCAGCTTCCTGCAGTCGCGCCCGGGATGCCGGGTCCCAGATGAGAGCACCTACAATCATGCCAGAAAAAGAACGCGAAGGTTACACCATGTAAGGGCATTGCCCATACGATGTTTTTCTCCGCCGCACCGCGCTCATAGAATTGTCCCCGGCACCTCACCTCTTAACCAAGGAACCTGTCATGAACCGCGTTTCCCGCCTCGTCGCGTTCGTCGTCGTTATCGCCGGCCTCTCAGCCTGCACGAATCCAATGGCTCCGAGCACGAAGCTGGACTATGTGAACCCGAACGTAGACTACGTCAACCCCAATGTTGACTACGTGAATCCGAACGTAGACTACGTGAACCCCAACGTCGATTACGTCAACCCGAACGTGTAAGGGTAAACGCGGCCTCGTCTGACTCCGGTTCGAACTCTACAAGGGAGAACACGAGGTCGCGAGTGGGCTCCTGGAGGTCGCGCGGTGCTGGGGCTTTTGCCACCCGCGCGATTTCCAGCCGTTCGGATGCAATTTCGAGTTCGTGGAAGCCCTTGGTCCGGGCTATCTGCAGCGTCTCCTGCCGGAATCTCTCGGCCGAGATGTCGTCGCCGCACGCAGTGTGTGCCGCGGCCAACGCGTGCAGAGCATGAGCGTTTTCAAATGGTAGCGCGCTGCGTTCAACTGTTTGTCGAATTTCGTCGGTCAGCCGGCGCAGGCGCAGTTCGTCCTTGGTTTGACCCGCGGCCAGTGCAGCACCGGCCAGGGCCGAAAGACGCACTCGCAGCACCGACGTTCGTGAGAGCGCACTCATAAACGACCGAAGTGCAGCCGCTGGATAACCAGCATCCAGGCAGAGCTGCGCAAGGTTGGTCAAAGATTCCGCTTCCTTCGTCACGTCGCCGTCAGCTAGACGGAACGCTGCCCAACCGTGCTCAAGGCCGGCGTCAAAATCCCGGGTCACACCCGTAATGATTGTAAGACCCTGATGCGCGTAGTACTGAAGCTCGCGCGCCCCAACCACTGACGCCATCTGCAGACCATGCTGGAAGAAGACGCGCGCCTTAGGGTAATTGCCGCGTACCCTCGCCAACACTCCGCGACCCAGCGCAGCACGCGCCAGAAGCTCGTTGTCCGAGGAACGCTCGGCGATCATTGTCGCCACACGGTAGAGCTCGTCTGCTGTCTCAAGCTCACCGAGCTGTCGCGCAACCCTCGCCTGGTCAGCCGCCAGTAGTCCTCGCTCGCGGTCAGAGGCCTGAGCAACGCAAGCGCGCACGTTCCCAAGAACTGAGTACGCAACGGAGAGCGCACCGGCATCCGCCATGCGCGCCGCAAAACCACGAATCGCACGAGCCACCGCATTTGAGCCCACGTCGGAATGCAACTCCGAGAGGCCCGCGATTATCAGCTTGAGATCGTGGATATGACCAGTGGACTCGTCAGCCCACTCGGAATCTGCTTCGAGAAGGTCCTTGAGAGCGTCAGCCGACTGCAATGCGAGCTGCTCGCGCAAGCTGTCGCCAACACGGACTAGACGCCCCAGGCAATGGGCGAGTAGCAGCCAAACGGTGTCCGCATTCCCGAACTCGGACCGTTTGCTCTGGCGGTCAAGATCGCAACGATAAGCTTCGAACGGACTCAGAGGCGCGAGCATTCGTGGTCGCTCAGGTGAAGGCGGATCCAATATTCCGGCAATCCGCCGCATAACACAAGGATCAAATTTCACTCTATATGTCAGCAGGGTGCGTGCCCCGTTGACTTACAGATTCCCAACTTACACTAAAGCACGAGCGTAAACCCTTCTAAACGACAATCTTGCGCTGCTCTACTGCGATATCACTTTATCTTGTAAGACAACAAGTGACTACTGATTGTACAGGCGTTTTGCGATGGGAGTCACGCTTTTTGAGTGCCCCCCTCGCACATTGCGGTGAGATGCAATGCTTGCCTCGTTTGACGACCGTCTCGTGATGTCGTAAGACGTCACTTTGTCCGCTTCACCTCCAGCCGGCCACAACGTCAATCCTCTAGTCGTTATGACTGATCCCTCCTCCCTGTTCCTCCTGCACGCCACCGCGACTTTCAAGAAGCAGAAGGACCTGGCCGAACGAGCAATGGCGCAGCTCGGTGACGATGAGATATTCCAGGCACTCGACCCTGAGGCGAACAGCATTGCGATCCTGGTGCGCCACCTCCGGGGCAACATGAGATCGCGTTGGACTGACTTTCTCACCTCCGATGGCGAGAAGACCGATCGACAGCGCGACACCGAGTTCCTCGATCCCGAATCCAGGGACAGAGCGCTGATTCAGCGTTGGTGGGAGGAGGGCTGGGGCTACCTGTTTAGTGCTCTCAACTCTCTCAAGCCCGAGGATCTTTCCCGCAGCGTGACGATTCGTGGCGAATCCGTGACGGTGCTCGCAGCCGTTCTACGTCAGCTGGATCACTACGCACAGCACGTCGGACAGATAGTTCTCCTGGCAAAGCACGCGCGCGGCCCGCAATGGCAATCGCTATCAATTCCGCGCGGTCAGTCCGAGCAGTACCTGGCAAGGTCCAAGCAAGCCTAGTCACTCGGCATTACCAAATAGTCGAGCGACTCCCACAGCGTCGACCACTCGCAACGTCGCACAAACGAAACAGCGTAGCGCTGGACCAGCGGTCGCCCTTACACGCCCCCCTGCTTCGCCTCCTTCGCCATCCTTCGCCGTCTTCGCCATCCTTCGCTGTCTTCGCCTCCTTTCGCCATCCTCGCCCTCTTCGCCCTCTTCGCCATCCTCGCCCTCCTTATCCGTTGTAGATCGCGCCACCCGTTTGTGCGTAGCGCTTCATTACAGATCGCGCCTCTTCGCGTAGTGGGCCGCTTTCGATCCTGATTCCACGCTTCCGGAGGTATGAAAACGATTCTGGAAACACTGGTCCTTCTTCGAATGACAACGCCATAGCGTCGTCGCGCCGCGCCGCATAAACGACACGCTTGACCCCACTCCAGAGCACAGCTCCCAGGCACATCGCGCACGGCTCGCACGAAGTAAAGATCTCGTGTCGGGGCATACCCGTTGCATTGAGCGAGAAGACGTTCAACACAGACTGCGCGCGCATGAACGCCACGACCTCTGCATGCAACACAGAGTTGTTGAGGCGCACCACGGAGTTGACGCCTACAGAAACGAGCCTTCCGCTGACGCTCTCAAAGACGGCAGCGCCAAACGGGCCACCGTCTCCCTGCTCCACGTTCTTCCGCGCCAACTCTACAGCCAGACCCATCCGCTCCAGATCTGTATTGTATGTTAGCCTCTCCCTTTCAAGTGCGTATGCCCAGCCGGGAATATCGACAACAACTGCTCCGCCATCACTCATTTCGAGTACTCGATGAACTTGACGTCCCAAGATTGAACGTGCGTCTGATGCGCACGGTGCGCTCCAGCTCGTCAACTGCTTGAAGCACCTTGAGGCGCAGATCAGCCGGGAGATCCTGACGCGATTCGAGGAACGACTGAACGACTGCGAGTGCCTCAGGCTCTGTCTGCCCATCCAAAAACGAGTTGAGCCACGCGCCGAGGTAAAAGATCCTTCGGTTCTTTTGTATCCAGGCCAAAGAGTCGAGTGCGGCCGGCAGGTATTCGCGGGTTAGATCCTGAGCTTCCAGCGCGTTAAACGCTCTCAGGCTCGCCGTCGCCCAGTCCTCATTGAGAGTAGAGTCCGCAAAATAGCGCCGGAAGTATTCCCGCTTGGTGGCCGAGTCCGGACGACCAGCACCAGCCACAAACGCCCTACGGGCACCTTCGGCTGATGCATCAAGCTCGGCCTCCGCGGCCAGCCGCATGGCAGCCCCAGGTGCGCTTAGTTCCTGCAGGCGCGTCACGATTGCCCAGCGAGTTGGAGGTCGCAATGAATCACCGGCGATGGTCGTGCTATCGAGCATGCTGTCGAGCCTGGCAAGTGCCATTGGAGTAGCGGCAATCCGCACATAGGTGTCCAGGTGAGCCTTTCTTACACCGTAGGTCCTGGTTGTGTCATTGACAGCGGCAAGAAGAGCTCGCTCGATATCCGGGAGAAATGCTTCTCTCTGAACGGGTCCAAGGTATGCTTCAGCGGCTCGCGAAATTCGCGACAACATCCCATTCAGAATTTCCTCGTCGCGTTCCTGCGCCAACTCCCTCAACGCCAGCCTCACAAATCGTTCTGGACTGAGCAGAGCTTCGCGCACCAGATCCCAGAGGCTTCCCCACAACATTGCCCTTAGGAAAGAATCCTCAATCGACCCGATGGACCGCTCCAGGGCTGCCGTGCTTCGCGGGTCGAGCAACACCAGTGCGTAAGCCAGGTCTCTCGAATTGGCAAAAACCCAGGCGGGTGCAGGTTTCCCGACCAGGTCGGCCACCTGCGTGGACTCCGCTGTTATACTCAGCGGCAGTCGCTGTGTAGTGCCAGTTGGTGAAACAGCCAGCAATTCGAGCTGGATTGGCCAAGGACGATTACCCGAAAGCGCGCGGGCCGGCCTCTGCACGATTGTAAACGAGACTACTCGGTCATCGCGAACCTCGATGCGTTGCTCGAGCACAGGAATGCCCGGTCTCAACACATACGCCTCACCCCACGGGACAAGATTGCGACCTGACTCACTACCAATTGCATCGAGCAGGTCGCGCCAGGTGGCATTGTCGTAGGCGTGAAGCCGCAAGAATCGCTGCAGCCCTGCTCTGAACGCTGAGTCCCCTACGACATAGTTGAGCTGTTTGAGAATACCAGGCGCTTTGTTGTAGACGATTGCGCCATAGTTGCTCTTGGCCTGATCGAGGTTGGCCAGGCGCTGCCACACCGGAGTGGTCCCCGCAGACGCGTCGACGCCATAGGCTGCGGGTTTGTTGCGCAGATAAAACGATTTCCAGCTCTGCGATTTAGGGTCCAGTGCATCCTGCATACGTGCGGCCATGTAGGTGGAGAACCCTTCCTTCAGCCACAGGTCGTCGAACCACTCCATCGTGACGAGGTCGCCGAACCACTGGTGCGCTACTTCGTGGTAAATCGTGGACGTCCTCCCAAGCCGCTGCGGTTGCGTAGGCCGCTCACGATACACAAACCGCTCTTCTGAGTAGAAGATCGCCCCCGGATGCTCCATCCCGCCAAAGGGAAAAGCCGGAGCGAGGACCACGTCGAGCTTTTGAAACGGAAAGCGGGAACCAAAGTACCCTTCGAGCCAGGTTACGGCACGATCATTGATCAGAATTATTGAATCCGCTTCCACATCGCGTGCCCGCGACTTCCGGGTGTAGAGTGTGATGGGTCGTGTGCTCGCCTCCGATCGCATCGTTTCCCAGGGACCCGCGGCAAAAGCAATCAGGTAGGTACTGATCGGTTCGGTTTCACGAAAAATGTGCACCGCTCCGCGCGACGTCGTGTCTACGCTCAAGCGTTCGCCATTTGCGACCGCCTTCCACTCCACTGGAGTCGTGAGAGTCAGACTCGTTCGCGCCTTTATGTCCGGCTGGTCAAAACAGGGAAAGAGGAGATTGGCGTCTGCTGGAACGAGCAACGTGTAGAGGTAGGTCTCGCCATCTGCTGGATCGCGAACGCGGATGATGCTGGCGCCAGCAGCTGCTATGGGGGTACCAAAGTACGCCTCGATGCGGTTTTCACCGGCGATTGTCAGGGAATCCGGAAGGCGAAGGTGCGAACCGTTGAACTCCGGGTCTGCAATCGGACGACCGTTGAAGCGCACACCTGTAAGCGATTGCCCCCTGAAATCGAGGATCACATCACCACTACGTCGTCGATTGAACCACACCGTGACGCGACCTCTGGCACTGTCGCCCCCGGTCACATCGAGCATGAGGTGGTAGCGCACATCCGCGACGCGCGCAGCACGATAGCGTGCCAATGCTGCGGGCACGCCGGGTCCCATCAGCGTGTCGCTCTGTGCGCCCAGTGGCAGGGCTACAAGTAGCCCGACGATTAACCCAGTCACGCTCGGTCTTGGCATGGGCTACAGCGTAGTCATCAATCAAACGACACGGAAGAGGTTGGGTGACACTATGGATCGGGACTCACCTGGAGGGAGTGAGGTACTTCTCTTTATCGCTCCAGTCCCTGAACTTCCCACTCCGAAATCCTTACGAGTACCGTGATGCACATAGCAAAGGTCGGTGTAGTAGGTGCTGGATCAATGGGCAGCGGGATCGCCGCGCTCGCGGCTTCCACGGGGCTGCGCGTCGTGCTTCTCGACATCCCGGGTGAGCGCGACCGTGACAAGATCGTGCGTGATTCGCTCGCCCGCGCACTCAAGGCCAAGCCGAGCCCTTTCCTGGACTCGACTCGTGTTTCGCTGATAGAGGTGGGCAACACCGAAGACGACATCGATCTCCTCGGCGACTGCGACTGGATTCTCGAAGCCATCATCGAGCAACCCGGGCCAAAGCAGGAATTGTTTGCGCGTGTCGAAGCGATTGCACCACCTCATGCGATCATCAGCTCAAACACCTCGGGTATTCCTATCCACAGTCTCTCCGAGGGACGTGGAGACTCGTTCAGGCGGCGCTTTCTCGGCACCCACTTCTTCAATCCGCCTCGCTTTCTGCACCTTTTGGAGTTGATCCCCACACCGCAGACGGATCCCGCTGTGGTTGCCACCATGCGCCGCTTTGCAGAACGTACGCTCGGCAAGGGGGTGGTCATTGCCAAAGACGTTCCGGGATTTATCGGCAACCGTATCGGACTCTTTGCGGTAGTCAGGGCGATGCGGCTCATGGAGCGCTACGACCTTGGCATTGACGAAGTAGACGCACTAACCGGACCTCTCATCGGGCGGCCAAAGTCTGCGACCTTCAGAACGGCAGACATAACAGGAATAGATCTGCTGGTGCACGTCGCTGCAGAGATGGGCGTAGCTACCGGCGAGGATTTCTCAGTTCCCGAATGGATACACAAACTCACGGCAACAGGCCGCCGTGGAGAAAAATCAGGCGCTGGGTTTTATCGCAAGGACAAGAGTGGTATCCAGACCCTCAACACGCGGACCCTGGATTACGAGCCGCAACGCGTGCCTGACCTCGGCGAGCTCGGCAAACTCGTGCAGCTTCCGCTGGGGCAGAGGCTTGCCGCGATCACCAAGGCGCAGGGCAAGTATGCTGACTTCCTGCGCGATCTTCTCGTAGACACGTCTCATTACACGATCGACAAGGCGCCGGAGCTGGCTCACGACATTACCTCGGTGGATCGTGCGATGGAGTGGGGCTACGGTTGGGAAGCAGGTCCTTTCAGGCAGATGAACGACATGGGTCTGGACTTCCTGCGCGCTTCATTTACGCGGGCGGGACTGCCGACTCCGCCGCTAATGGCTCTGGCTCACGAAGCGTTCCATCGTCAGCTGAACAGTGGATCGCGTCAGCTCTCGCTATCGGGCAGCTATGCCCCAATCGAGCAGATTCCGGAGTACCTGGATCTCGCGGCTATTAGATCAGCCGGCGGGCTTGTGGACTCCAAC
>CAZYTS010000123.1:0-2207 GCA_964649855.1 uncultured Gemmatimonadaceae bacterium | reverse complement strand
CGCTGCGCTCCTCAACCTGGGAGACGGGGTTTTGCTGCTCGAGTTCCGGGCAAAGATGAACACAATGGGACCCCAGGTCTTTGAATTGCTGGAGCGGGCAGAGCGATTGATCCGCGCAAACGGATACATAGGCCTGGTAATCGGCAACGCGGACCCACGTACGTTTACAGCAGGGGCAAACCTTTCCATGGTTTCTCAACGAGCCAAAGCAGGCGAGTTTGAGGCATTGGACAAGGCGGTGAGGGCCTTTCAGCAGGGCGTACTCTCGATCCGGCGAGCTCCCTTTCCTGTCGTGGTCGCCCCCTTTGGGCTCACGTTAGGCGGGGGCACGGAGCTGATGCTCCACGCCGACGTGGTCCAGGCGCATGCGGAGCTCTACTCCGGGCTGGTTGAGGTGGGGGTGGGACTCATCCCCGCCGGTGGTGGCACAAAGGAGCTGCTTTTCCGCTTTGCTCGAGAGCTGGGTCCTTACGAAGAAGCCGATCCTTTCGAAGCCGTCCGCCGCGCGTTCAAACTGATATCCACGGCGGCAACGAGCGGTAGCGCCTTTGAAGCCCGCGCTTTGGGATTGCTGCGGGATAAAGACCGCATTTCCATGAACCGCGATCGTCTGCTGAGCGACGCCAAGCGTCGCGTGCTGGATCTCGCCCCCGACTACGCGCCCCCTATTCCCTATTCCGTCCGCGCCATGGGACGCGAAGCACTTGGCAACCTGGAGTACGCTGTGTGGTCAATGCGCGAAGGTAACTACATCTCGGATCACGACGTGGTAATCGGCAAGAAGCTCGCGCGTGTGCTCTGTGGCGGAGACGGGCCCGCGAGAGACGTTAATGAAGAGGATCTACTCGACCTGGAGCGCGAAGCGTTTCTGAGCCTGGTCGGCATGCAACAAACTCAGGAACGTATTGACTACATGCTCCGAACGGGAAAGCCGCTTCGCAACTGAGCCAGGAGAAAATGACCATGCAGGAAGCTTTTGTTGTCAGTGCGGTGCGTACCGCAGTGGGTCGCGGCAAAAAGGAAGGCTCTCTGGCCCAGGTTCACCCTGTGGATCTTTCGGCCCTTGTAATCCAGGAGGCCGTAAAGCGCGCAGATCTGGATCCGCGAACGATTGACGATGTCTTCTGGGGGTGCGCCATGCCTGAGGCATCGCAAGGACTTAACGTTGCCAGACTCGCCGTTTTGCGAGCGCGACTACCGGTGGACGTGCCAGCTGCCACGATCAACCGATTCTGTTCGTCGGGCCTTCAATCCGTTGCTTCTGCCGCGCAGGCGATAATGACAGGCATGGCCGATGTTGTCATTGCTGGCGGTGTGGAGATGATGAGTCAGGTTCCGATGTCGGGATTTCACACGCGGCTGCATCCTGAAATGACCGCTGAAATGATCGGAATGGGCTACACAGCAGAGAGAGTTGCCGATCGTTTTGGAGTGAGTCGCGAAGACCAGGACGCGTACGCTCTGGAGAGTCATCAGAAAGCCGCAGTCGCACAGGAGAGAGGTGCATTTGCGGACCAGATCGTGCCTGTCCCGGTAGAGCGCGTCACCTGGCACGGGAGCGAGCGCGTGGTAGAAGAGGGACACTTTGCTGTCGATGAACTCGTGCGAAAGGACACTAGCGCAGAGCGGCTGGCCAAACTGTCACCAGCATTCAAGAGAGGTGGTACAGTTACGGCGGGCAACTCCAGTCCTTACTCAGATGGTGCGGCGGCACTGGTACTGATGTCTGGTGAGCGTATTAAAGAAAGCGGCGCCCGCCCGCTTGCTCGCTTTGTATCGTTTGGAGTGGCTGGCGTAGAACCCGATGTCATGGGGATCGGTCCTGTAAAGGCAGTTCCCAAGGCACTAAAGCGCGCTGGCAAGGACCTCGCCGACATAGATCTCATCGAGTTCAACGAGGCGTTCGCGGCACAGGCACTGGCGGTCAAGCGCGAACTCGGAATGCCTGACGAGCGTCTCAACGTTAATGGCGGTGCAATTGCCCTGGGGCATCCACTCGGCGCAACCGGGGCCAAGCTCACCACCCAGCTCATTCATGAACTAAGGCAGCGAGGAGGCGGTTACGGTCTTGTAACCATGTGCATCGGAGGTGGTATGGGCGCCGCGGGAGTGTTTGAGGTAGCGCGCTGATGCCTGATCAGATCGTATAGCCGCCATCGACCATATAGACACCGCCTGTACAGAACGACGCTGCGTCCGAGACAAGA
>CAZYTS010000122.1:0-11862 GCA_964649855.1 uncultured Gemmatimonadaceae bacterium | reverse complement strand
TTATCGATCCCTCCAAGACGGTGCTCTTGAGGGCCTTTAACGAAGAGACCAAGGGCTCAGGTTTTTATCGCGATCGCCTCGACCGCGTTTCGCCCCCCGAGCTGATTGCTTTTGGCGACAGAAACTATGGGACGCCGCGGAAGGCAAAGAATGCGGAGCGCTACCTCCTCACTCAGCAGACGGTCGCCGAGTTTCCGAACCTGTGGTCGGGTTCTTCTCTGACCGAACTCACGCGTATTAGTGACGCGAACCCACAGCAGAAGGACTATCCCTGGCCGACGGTTGACCTGGTCAGCTGGGTCAGCGACGACGGTATTCCACTCAAGGGACTCCTCTACAAGCCAGAAGGGTTCGATCCGTCGCGACAGTACCCGATGATCGTGTACTACTACGAAATCCTTTCTGACGGCCTGCACAACTACCACGCCCCTGCCGGTCGCAACACCATAAACCCCACGGTTTACACATCACTCGGCTACCTGGTCTTCTTCCCGGACATTGTCTACGAGGTGGGTTGGCCAGGACCTAGTTCTGTCAAAGCCGTTCTGCCGGGAGTGCAGTCTCTAATTGCGCGCGGCTTTGTGAATCCCAAAGCTATCGGCATCGCCGGGCAGTCATGGGGAGGATATCAGAGCGCCTACATCATCACGCAGACGAGCATGTTTGCGGCTGCTGTGCCCAATGCGCCGGTGGCGAACATGACGAGCGCCTACGGCGGCATTCGGTGGGAGTCTGGCAGGTCGCGAACGTTTCAGTATGAAAAGACGCAGAGCAGGATTGGCGGGTCGCTTTGGGAGGCTCCAGTCCGTTACATCGAGAATTCGCCGCTGTTTCATCTGGATCGCGTCACTACACCAGTGCTCTTCATGCACAATGACGGCGACGGTGCGGTGCCGTGGTATCAGGGCATTGAGCTCTTCGTCGGGCTGCGTCGCCTGGGAAAGGAGGTTTACATGGTCAACTACAACGGGGACGGCCATAACCCGAGAAAGCGCGCCAACCAGAAAGACATTGATCGCAGGATGCAGGAGTTTTTTGCGACCAAGCTCAAGGGTGCGCAGCCGCCCGACTGGATGGTTCGTGGTATCCCGTACATCGACAAGGGAAGAGATCAGATCGTGCATTGAGCGTCGGCTGCCGGACGAGCGAGCGGAGTTGCTCTGGGTGATACCAAAGCAACCGGCGAGGCAATAGTTTTTTGCGCCATGACTAGCACACGCCCAAACGCTCCTTTGTCCGGCTCCGCTGAGCAGGCCGGCGCTCCAGCAGCGCCTGTCGCACCTCAATGGACCGTCGAGGATTCCAAGACGTTGTACAACGTCGACGGTTGGGGAGCGGGCTTCTTTGACGTAAATGAAAAGGGTCGCGTGATCGTGCGACCCGATCCCGACCATCCGCATCGCACGCTGGATCTCTTTGAACTCAGCAATGACCTCGAAGAGCAGGGAATCCAGCTTCCGATACTGCTGCGCTTTTCTGACATCCTGAGGCGCCGTATCGAGACGCTCAGCGAAGGTTTTGCGCAGGCGATCAAGGAATTTGAGTACAGCGGCGAATACACGACGGTCTACCCAATCAAGGTCAACCAGCAGCGCCACGTTGTTGAAGAGATTGTGGAGTTTGGGAGCAAGCACGGTGTAGGCCTTGAGTGTGGCTCAAAGCCCGAATTGCAAGCAGTGCTTGGGCTCGTCGAATCGACCGAGCACATCATCGTTTGCAACGGCTACAAAGACGAAGAGTTCATGCGTTTGGCTCTCATGGGCCAGAAACTCGGACACAGAGTTTTCATTGTCCTCGAGCAGGTAACCGAGCTGGATGTACTGCTTCGGGCGGCTGACGACCTTGGGGTGGTGCCCAGTGCTGGCGTGAGGATCAAGCTGGCGTCGGAGGGATCGGGCCGCTGGGCACAGAGTGGGGGGGAGAAGTCCAAGTTTGGGCTCACCACCGCCGAACTGGTCAAGCTCATCGATAAGCTCCAGGCAATTGGGCGACTGGACATCCTCAAGCTGATTCACTTCCACCTTGGGAGTCAGATCACCGACATCCGCTACATCAAGTCGGGACTGCAGGAAATAGCGCGGTTTTACACGGAGCTGCACCGCATGGGCGTGAACATCACGCACGTGGATGTTGGTGGCGGCCTCGGAGTGGACTACGACGGTACTAACTCAACAAATCAAGCCAGCGTTAACTATACACTGCAGGAATACGCGTCAGACGTCATTTACACGTTTGCTGAGGCCTGCAAGGCGGGCGGCGTGCCTATGCCGCACATCATCAGCGAATCCGGCCGCGCCCTCACTGCGCATCACGCCCTTTTGCTCCTCCGCGTTACAGACGTGGAGTCGCAGCGTGAGAACGGAATACCTGAGCTCACTCCCGAGCACGATCCGCTCCTTCACGAGATGGCGGAGGACTACAAGACGCTGCTCAAAAAGAAGGTTCCACGTCGCAAGGTGACCGAGATCTTTCACGACGCCTCATTTGACAAGGATCGCGCTCAGCAGCTCTTCAACACAGGGGTGCTTTCACTGCGCGATCGTGCGGTTGCGGAAGTGATCTACACTTCGACAATGAACCGTATCGCCCACATTGTGGGCGAAAGCCGGAATGGTTTCGAAGAGATAACCAAGGAAGTGGAGTCGCACCTTGTAGATCGCTACTTCTGCAACTTCTCGCTCTTCCAGTCGCTGCCGGACAGCTGGGCGATCGATCAGCTCTTTCCGATAATGCCGATTCACCGGCTGGATGAAAAGCCCGATCGTCGCGGAACGCTTCAGGACATGACTTGCGACTCGGACGGCAAGATCGACCGGTTTGTGGGAGGCAAAAAGGGACGCAACAACCTTGAGCTTCACGCTTATCGCGAAGGCGAAGACTATGTGCTGGGGATTTTTCTCACAGGAGCCTATCAGGAAATCCTGGGAGATCTGCACAATCTCTTTGGAGACACCAACGCTGTGCACGTCCGCCTCACAGACGCCGGCTACGAGATCACCGACATGGTGCATGGGGATACCGTTACCGAAGTGCTCAACTACGTGCAGTTCAGCGCTTCCAATCTGCTCGCAACCTTCAGGCGCAAGGTTGGGAATGCGCGCGAACTCTCTCGCCAGGAGAGCAACACTTACATCGCGGAGTACGTCGCCGGTCTGGAGGGCTACACGTACCTCGAAGGCGAAGCTGCGCGTTAGGTCGTTCTGAGCGCGCCGGGGAGGGCCGAGGGGCTGGGGCAGAGTCTCCAGCCCCTCCAGGCTCAGCCTCTAAAGCTTCTCAGCCACTGCCTTCCAGTCGACCACGTTCCACCATGCACCAAGGTAGTCGGCGCGGCGGTTCTGATACTTGAGGTAGTAGGCGTGCTCCCAGACGTCGACACCCAGAAGAACGCGGCCTGCGGACGTCCCGTCCATCAGCGGATTGTCCTGATTGGGGGTCGAGACGATGGAAAGCTTGCGGCCGTCGGCAACGAGCCACGCCCAGCCCGAGCCAAAGCGACCCATGGCAGCCGCTGCAAACTTCTCCTTGAAAGACGCAAACGACTCAAAGCTGGATTTGATCGCGTCTGCCAAAGCGCCACTCGGTTCTCCGCCTCCAGATGGACTCATGATGTTCCAGAAGAAGCTGTGGTTCCAATGGCCACCGCCATTGTTACGAACCGCGGTCCTGATGTCCTCGGGCACGCCACCAAGGCCGCTCAGCAGATCTTCCAGCTTCTTATCGTGCAGAGCAGCGTGCTTGTCGAGCGCTGCGTTGAGGTTTGTCACGTAAGCCTGGTGGTGCTTGCCGTGATGGATCTGCATGGTCTGAGCGTCGATGTGAGGCTCCAGCGCATCAAACGCATAAGGAAGTGGCGCCAACGTGTAGGTCATGGCGAAGTCTCGTGTTGAATGTGTAGAGACACGTTAAACAGCTACTCTCGCTCGTGGAAGGAATGGAGCATTTGCTCCCGAACTCCAGGCGCGCCAAAGCGGCACCCACGGGCTCACCAGATGAGATTGCCCTCGTGACCAGGGGAGAGTAGGTTCGGCCGCCGGTCGGTAAAGACACTGGAACCTGACTCTCACTCAGCCGTCGTCCCGGATGGAGCGAACGCAGTGAGCGGAAATCCGATATTCAGTCTCCTTCCGCCTGGCAGCCTCGTCGGCAGCTGGTGACGCTACGCTAATTTCCCAGGATGAACTCCAGCGGGGAAATGACTCCCTATCCCGACGCAGTGGTCGTCGTTTCGCACACGCACTGGGACCGGGAGTGGTACAAGTCGGCTGAGGCCTTCCGAACGAGTCTGTTGGCTCTGGTGGACGACCTGCTGGAACGAGACGACGACATCCCTTTCCTCCTTGATGGTCAGGCAATCGTTCTCGACGACTACCTCGACTGGAAGCCAGAGCGTCGAGCCGACCTGGCTCGCAGGTTGTCGGGTGGGCAACTCGAAGCGGGCCCGTGGTACGTTCTTGCTGACAACCTGATTCCGGGTGGTGAAGCGCTCGTCCGCAACCTCCTCGCCGGCAAAGCCTCGCTCAGGTTTTTGCGAGCCGATTCGCCGCCGGTTCTTTATTGTCCGGACAGCTTTGGTCATCCCTCAGCGGCTCCAATCCTGGCGAATGGATTTGGTCTCTCGCTGGCGATTGTGTGGCGTGGCTATGGTGGAAGACTCTGGCCCGCGGGCGACACGGTGCGGTGGCGCCATCCTTCTGGTTCCGAAGTACTTCTCTACCACCTTCCGCCATCCGGGTACGAGTTTGGAGCTTCGCTTCCGGTAGACGATGCAGGAGCAGCTGCTCGCTGGTCCGAAATCGAACGCGGCTGCGGCGCCCGCAGCAACACGGGGCTCGTTCTCCTGCTGAACGGTGCCGACCACCACGCTCGGCAGGGGGACGTAGCTGCCGCAGTCCGCGCGTTAGGCAGAGCCGCGACCCCGACAAAAGTTTCGTCGGCATCCCTCGGAGATTTTTCAGAAGCTCTACTTACCAGAACGTCGCACCAGAGATTGGGAGAAGTAACAGGGGAGCTTCGCGCCTCGCCCGACTACACATGGTCGTTGCAAGGTACGTTTGGAGTGCGCAGTCGGCTCAAGCGCGCCAACGCCGGAGTCGAGCGACTGATGCTGCGCCAAGTTGAGCCCTGGCTTGCGCTGGGTGGATGGAAGGGGCGCGCCTCGCACGCCAACGCGCTGCGCGGTCTATGGCGCATGGTTCTGGCAAGTCATCCTCACGATACCCTCTGCGGTTGCTCAACAGATGACGTAGCTCTCGCGATGGATGAGAGGCTGCGTTCTGCCCACAACGGCGCCATCCAGCTCAGACATCATGCACTGCGCAGCCTCGTTGGACACGAAGGCGGTTCCTCTGACGTTGTTGTCATAACGAACCCCGCGCCTCGCGCCCGTGGTGGTGTTGTGGAAATCTCGCTGGACGAAGTTGTCGCACGGGTACCCGTTGGTCCTGGCTCCGCGGTAGACGCTCCTACATTCGACGCACCCGTTGCCAAACGACCGAAAGGTTTTCAGCTCCTTGGCACAGAGCGCGTATTTGTCCGCGACGAGAATCCGCTTCGCTATCCTCGCAACTATCTCGTCGAGCGACGTCGCGGACTTGTCTGGATACCAGAAATTCCAGGCTTTGGCCTTGCTAGGTATCAGCCGACCGCTCCATCCAAACCGCGTCACTCCAGCGCTGGGTCGTCGGCATTCCGAGGCGGTATTCGCAACGAATGCTACGACGTCTGGCTCGACGAACAAAGGCGGCTGTGTCTCAAGAACCGGACTCGCTCGCTCATCGACTTCGTCTATTTCGAGAGTCAAGGTGAACGTGGTGACCTCTACACACACTCTGCGATACCAGACACTCTTCGTCGCAGCGCAATCGCTCGAAGCCGTATTACAATGAGAGGGCCCTTACGCGCTGGCATCCTCTCCACGCACCGCGTAGAGCTCGCTGAGCGCAGCGTTACCATGGCGACCGGCGAAAAGGTAAGACGGCGGCGCGAAACGATGACGCTCAATACGGAGTTGCAGCTGGACGCAGGACGAAACTGGCTGCGAGTTAAAATATCCGGCCAGAACACCGCTGCTGATCACAGGCTGCGCCTGATTGTTGAGACCGGAGTGCAGGGTGGAATACACATTGCGGACTGTGCCTTTGGTCGGGTAAAGCGGTCGTCACTTGCAACGCCTGGATTGCCCGATGACCTCGAAACCATCCCGCGAGGGGGACCTCTGCACCGCTATGTAACGTTAGTTGATCAGGCAACTGGAAGCGGCGCGACGATCTTTTCAGATGGCCTCGCCGAGTACGAAGCCATGGAAGATGGCCGGGTGGCGATAACTCTGCTCAGGTCCGTGGGCGACCTATCGCGCAACGACCTTCCAGAGCGCCCGGGCCATGCCGGCTGGCCAGTGTCTACGCCACTTGCCCAGAATCCGGGTCCGTTTGAGGCTCACATTGCAGTCATGCTGCATGGGTCTCTAACCATCGACACCATAGACGCGATCGAGCACGCTGCCGATGATTTCCTCGTGCCGCTCTCTGGCGAGACGCTCCCGTACCAGGCACTGAGCGAATTGGATTCAACCGAGCTCACACTTTCAGGACGCAGCCTTCGTTTTGAATGCTGCAAGGAAGCCGAAGATGGGAGCGGCGCAGTCGTGGTGCGGTGCACAAATCTCGCGGCATCTACTTCAAAGGGAACCTGGTCATTGCCGGGAGTGAAACACGCCCATCTCTGCAGGCTGGATGAGACACCACTCGGCGCACTCAGAGTGCAAGGTGGCAGCGTGGAATTCGAAGCCCAGCCCTTTGCTGTCGTGAGTATCAGGCTATTACGCTGACGCCGTTTGCAGCGATGTCGCTGCCTAACGTGATGGTTCGGGAAGGTGCGTCCAGATAGCCACGGTGCCACAGGCGGCACTGGGACCACTGAACTCAGTTGGTGTTTCCGCAGCACCACGGTAGAACTCCAACGCGACGATCTTGGTGACGTCGAACTCGTCTAACGTTGGCGGTGCTGTTGGCGGCGACTGGTATGCATAGACCCGCTGGCCATTCACGAAAATCTGCGAGTAGCATCGATCCGGAGTGCCGTCCATACCCGTTCGTGGTCCGGTGAGAGATAGGTCGATAGCTCGACGGCCCACCACCGCCATTCCGCGATTTCGAATTCGTACGAGCGTAAAACCGCCGATGTGCGAGCGCACCAGCGATTCAAAAGATTGGGCACCGGTCCTTTCGATGTCGGCCTTGACCATGAACTTACCAGAGCCCTTCCTGCGTCGCTCGAAATCGCGAAGCGCAACATTAAGACGCTCGCCCGTGACTTCTACGCCTGCCAGTGTCGTGGTAAGTCTGCCGAGTTCAAAGTTGCGCTCAGTCTCGACCCCTCTCTCAAGGGTGACGGAATCACGAACAGGGCCAAAGCCCGGATGTCTCACCAACACTACAATCAGCTCGTTTGGCAGGGAAGCAAGAGAGTAGCGGCCGTCTGCCGAGGTGCGAGTCGACCGGCCGAGCCCACCGATGGTTACCTCAACTCCTTCCAGCGGCGTGCGGCCGCTGTCGGTAGTTATGCGTCCCCTAAGAGTTGCCTGGCTGACGTCCTGAGCAACGACTTTGGTGGATGGGAAGGCGACTACAACAGCAAGCACAATTGCTGCCGCGCGCAGTTGGAGCTTCACGCGCGATCTCCAAGGCGTGCTACCACGCCTCCCGACAATCGTTCGCGCACCGAGTCGCCCAGCACCGTGCATAGCAGCACCGTTAGAATGAGGAACACCCCAGGAAACAGCGCCACCCAGGGGGCCGTGACAATCAACTCGCGCCCCCCCGATATCATATTCCCCCAGCTTGGCGTAGGAGGTTGCACCCCCAGGCCAAGGAACGCCAACCCGCTCTCCAGTAAGATAGCATTGCCTACTCCAAGTGTCGCCGCGACAATCGCGGGCCCAAGCGAGTTGGGAATGACGTGACGTACGAGAATCCGGAATCGTGGCGTACCCAATGACCGCGACGCATCCACGAACCCCATTGTACCCACACCGAGTACCTCCGCTCTGACGAGCCTCGCAACACCCATCCATCCCGTCGCCGCGAGCACGACCACTACGGTCGTAAGTCCAGGTGCCCAGAGTGCAACGCACAAGAGGAGTAGCACAAGGCGAGGGATGGAGAGCATGGCGTCTCCAATCGCCATGAGCAGTCTATCCACTCCTCCCTTCCACCAACCGGCAATTGCGCCAATCACGATTCCAGCCAGCGTCGCCAAGAGGGAACCGGCAATTCCCACCAGAAGAGAGATTCTCGCTGCAAGGAGAATCCTTCCTAAAAGATCCCTGCCAAAGCGGTCGGTGCCGAGCAGGTGAAAGCGGCCGGCATCACTGGTTGAAAGCGGGGCCACGAGCCTTTCTGCAACGGCGTCGCCTATCGATAGCGGATCATCTGGGAGGACCATCGGAACCACTATAGCCGCAGCGGCGAGTGCGATGAGAGTTCCGAGAGCGAACCGTGGACCAGTTCTCATCATTGCCGGCGCCTCGGGTCAGACCATTCCAGAGCCACGTCAGAAAGCCAGTTGGCAACTATCACCATCGCCGCGTACACCAGTGTAGCACCCATCACGACCGGGTAGTCGCGAGCGGCAATGCTCGAGAGCATTGTCCGGCCCATACCGGGCCACGCAAAGACACTCTCCACAAAAACGGAGCCAGCAACCGTTCCTGGTAGCGAGAGTGCAAAGAGAACGATCAGTGGAGCGCGAGCGTTTGCCAGCACGTGTCTGCGCATCACAGTTCCGGCGGCGAGACCTTTGGCTCGTGCGGTGCGAACCCAGTCACTAGACAAAAGGTCGATTGCTGAAGCGCGCGCGTACCTGGCAATTCCGGCCGCGCCAATCGCAGTAAGGACGGCGACAGGAAGAATCGCATGTCGCGCTATGTCGGCCAGCCGCACCAAACCGCTCTGGATCCCAGCGTGACCAGGGGACTCCATTCCCATGGCCGGCAGTCGCAACCATTCTGGCCAACCCCACGTTGCCGCCCCATACGTAAACAGCGCGACGAGAGCCAGCGACACCCAATAACTCGGTGCCGCAAAAACGGCCACGCCAACAACCGAAGCGATTGTATCCGAACCTCGGCCGTTTCGTGCCGCCTGCCACAACCCCACTGTTACGCCAATCACGAACGTGAGAAAGAGAGACACTCCACCAAGGAGCAACGACACCGGAAGCGTACGCGCCAGAACCTGGGTTACGCGTTCGCTGGTCGCAAAGGAAACGCCGAGGTCGCCTGTCGCCACCTGACGCATCCATTGTGCATATTGCGCCACGAGTGGTGCGTTGAGCCCGAGCGTTTCCCTTAAACGAGTGATGTCTTCACGCGATGCGGTGGGAGATATCAGCAGGTCTGTAGGGTCGCCGGGAGCGAGACGCGTTAGAACAAACGTTATGGTGACGACCAACCAGAAAAGGAGGATCGACTGAGCGCCGCGTCGCAGGATGTTTTGCACGTGGAGATAATGCCACACGGGCGAGTTACGTCAACTCACCCGCGCCGGCAGGGCGTTGGTTTTGTGGCTGCCAGAGCGTTGATGCTCATCGCACTCTTCACGGGTTGTACCTCGTCAGACTTCCGGCGCGAATCGACTGTGGTGATAGCCTCTGGTGCAGACCTCGAATCAGCAAATCCGCTTGTCACAGTCCATCCCTTGGCCAGACAGGTGCAGCGTTATGCGCTTTTCGTTACCCTCACGCGCTACGACTCTCTTCTATCGGCGCAGCCTTACTTTGCACGATCCTGGGAGTGGTCGGCTGACAGACGCAAGCTGACCTTGGCACTTTTCAGGGGACTCAACTGGCACGACGGCCAACCGACGACGGCACAGGATGTGGCATTCTCCATAAGTGCTGCAAGGAACCCGTCCACCGGATTCTTCAGACGCGCGGATCTGGACAACATTGCAAATGTTGCAGTAAACAACGACACGAGCGTTACGATAGAGTTCCGCACTCCCGAACTGCGATTCCCACTCGTTTTTTCTGAACTACCTATCGCTCCGGCGCACATCCTGAGCGGTGTCGAGCCTTCGAGACTTAGGGGTCACGACTTTGGCTTCGCCCCGGTAGGGAACGGCCCATTCAGGTTTGAGGAACGCAGACCCAGGCAGCTGTGGACCTTTGTTGCCAACGAGTCATTTCCCGTGGAACTCGGAGGCCCACCCAGGATCGGGCGGCTCGTGGTAGCCGTGGTGGACGAAGCCACGACCAAGTTTGCTGGACTTGTCAGTGGCGAACTCGATATGGCTGGCATCTCGCCTTCAATGGCTGAGCTGACCGAGCGCGATCCACAACTCAGGGTGGTAAGCTATCCGGTTGCGTTCACGACCACTTTGGTATTCAACGCCGAGCGCGATCCGTTCATTGATTCGAAAGTCCGGCGGGCCGTTGCCGCATCGATAAACCGGCAGAGACTGATCGATGTGGCGCTCGCGGGATTTGGCACTGCGGCGCAGGGGCCCGTGCCACCGTCGCATCCGCTGGCACGGCTCGTCAAGCGTGTTCCCGTAGACGCTGGTGCCTTGCTCGATTCAGCGGGATGGCGCAGGGGGGCAGATGGTTGGCGCACAAAAGACGGTATACCTCTGCAATTCACCCTTGAAACAGTTGGCAGTGGTGACAATGCCATCGAACAGCTGATTCAGGCTGACTTGAGAGGGCAGGGGATCAGGATGGAGATCAGGCAGCTGGAACTTGGGACGTTTCTCGCAAGTGTCAGAGCTCAAGACAAGACGTTTGATGCAGTAATTGCCGGGATTCCCGGAGACGTGTCTCTCTCGCACGTAGCGGCGATGTTTGAAACATCGCAGGCTGGTGGTGCACTGGACTACAGTGGTTTTCACGACACCGCGCTTGATCAGCTCTTTATGCGCGCTCGAAATGCAGCTGGCGATGCGGAGTTGCGCGCGGCCTGGGCAGGGATCGAGGATCTGTTGTATAACCAGGCGCCCGTTGCGTGGCTTTATCACTCCCGTGGCGTACAAGGCGTTAGGCGCGCACTCACAGGAGTCGAGATGGACCTTCGCGGAGAACTCGTCTCACTCTCTGCGTGGCAACTTTCGAAAACTGCCCAGTGACGCTGCTCATAACGCGCGAACTTGTCTCCACCAGAGTCAAGGCGGTGGCGGGTGGTCTCGCACCTCTCGCCAGGGCGCTGCGAACTGAACTCGAACCCCTCCTGGTTTCGCGCGAGCTGTTCATACCGGCAGAAAAGGCACGCCTAACGAGAAAGGGTGGGCGCTGCCCCGTCCACGGAGTCCTGCTGGACTTTGATCCATGGAATCCGCGCGTTCACCACTGTTCGTTATGCCAGGCGGACTACACTGACGATGAGCACTACCGCTGGTGGATAATGAACTACCAGCTCTGGCTTGCTGAGCGTTCCGTGCACGCAGCGGCGCTGGGCCTGCTCACAGGTGACCACGCCTGTTCTGCCTTTGCTGAAACAGTACTCAAGGCGTACGCGGACAAGTATCTCACATACGAGAACAAGGACAATGTACTCGGCCCCACGCGCCTCTTCTTCAGCACGTACCTCGAGTCCATATGGTTGCTCCAACTCTCAAATGCTTTGGCGCTGCTCGAAGTGCGCGGGGCCCAGAATGGGCTCGGAGGGATGGTCCGCGACCGCCTGATCGAACCTAGCGCCCGATTAATCAGCGAATACGACGAAGGCCAGTCAAACAGGCAAACATGGAACAACGCGGCTCTCTTGGCCGCTGGGGTGATTCTGGGTGACAACCAGATGGTGGACCGGACTATCGGCGGAAGAACCGGACTCACTTCGCAGCTCGAGGGAGGCCTGCTGGCAGATGGGAC
>CAZYTS010000121.1:578-11988 GCA_964649855.1 uncultured Gemmatimonadaceae bacterium | reverse complement strand
AACTGCCGCGACCGCATGGGCCTACAAGCATGGTCTGATCTGATCCGTTGCGTCTACGTGGAATTACCCATATCCAGTTTTCGAGAAATTGGGTGATCTCTCCGAAGCGACTCGAGTGGGCCAGCCATAGTCTCCCGGGAACTTCCAACGGGAGATTGACATGTCCGAGCAGAACAAGGCGCGCATCAGACGCGTGATCGATGAGGTCTACAACAAGGGAGACCTCGGCGTTGTGGACCAGGTTGCCACAAGCGAACTCGTCATCCATTCGCCGTCGCAGGAGATTCACGGACGCGAAGGTGTCAAAAATTATGTAGCATCTCTGCGTTCGGCCTTTCCCGATCTTCACTTTGAGATCGGGCATCAGGTTGCAGAAGGCGACATGGTTGTCACCAGTTGGATGGCACGTGGAACGCATGCTGGCGAGTTTCAAAGCCTTCCCGCAACGGGCCGGAAGATCCATCTGGCAGGGACAGACATCGATCGTTTGGTCCACGGAAAAGTCGTGGAGTGCTGGATGCACATGGACGAACTGGGCCTCCTTCGACAGCTGGGGGTGATCGAGGCAGCGCCTACCAGTTCCGGTGCCGGCGGTGTTGCACAATGACCAAGCCGCCGTTCGACGCGATCGTGATCGGTGCCCGTTGCGCCGGATCCCCGACGGCGCTCCTCCTGGCAAGAAGGGGATACCGCGTGCTACTCGTTGATCGAGCTACGTTCCCCAGTGACACGCTCTCTACACACATACTGCATCCGCTTGGGGTTGCGGCATTGAGCAGGTTCCACCTTCTCGATCAGCTGGTGCGGTCTGGCTGTCCCTCCATACACACGTACGCGTTCGACTTTGGCGGCTTTACACTTGCGGGTGCGCCGGGCAACGATGACGCAGCGGTTGCCTACTGTCCCAGGCGAACCGTCCTCGACAGCATCCTCCTGGATGGAGCGGCCGCGGCTGGCGCCGTAGTAAGACAGGGATTCATTGTCGATGGGCTCGTGGAGGAGCGGGGCCGCGTTGTGGGAATCAAAGGTCGTTCTTCAAGTGGAGCAACCGCTACGGAGCGCGCCCGCGTCGTGATAGGCGCCGATGGACGCAACTCGATAGTTGCCAAACTGGTCCGTGCCGAAAGCTACGATGAGAGGCCGGTATTGCTCGCGGCCTACTATGCCTACTGGAGCGGGTTGCCCACCGACGGCAGGTTCGAGACCTACTCGCGCGAACGATGCGGCTGCGCAGTGGCTCCAACCCACGATGGGCTGACCATGGTGATCGTCGGCTGGCCGCACGCCAGGTTCGCAGAGTTCAAGAAGGACATTGAAGGGAACTATCTGAGGACGATTGAGCTGGCTCCAGAGTTGTCGCGGCGGCTTAAGAGTGCCCGGAGAGAGAGTCGGTTTACTGGCGCGGCAGTGCCTAACTACTTTCGCAAGCCATTCGGCCCGGGCTGGGTATTGGTGGGGGATTCCGGCTACAACCGCGATTTCATCACCGGACAGGGAATGATGGATGCGTTCCTGGACGCCGAATCTTGCGTCGTGGCGCTTGACCGGGTTCTCGGAGGCACAGAGCCGTTTGACGTCGCTATGGCGGCCCACCATCGCGCTCGTGATTTGCGAGTCCGCTCGATGTATGACTTCACCTGTCAACTCGCCTCGCTCGAACCACCACCACAAGCGCTGCAAGAGCTTCTGGCCCGAATTCACGGCAACCAGAGCGCCATGAACCAGTTTGCGCGAATGAACGCTGGCACGATTTCTCCTGCGGCGTTTTTTGCTCCGGACAACGTCGAGCTCATGACTCCGCGGTAGCGCGTTCGGGCGGGCGCGACCTGTAGCGACTCCACAGCGGCCTATGAGCGTTTATTGGACGCTGCTGTGGGTTTTAATCCGGCAGAGTTGAAAGTTTTTGACTCTCGTTGCCGGCCTTGCTAGGTTGACGTGCTGACGCACGGCGCCGGACCCATTTCTCACCCTGTCAGCTAGCCCATTTGGATCGGGTACAGACGTTTCTCATAATTGCGCCGGTGCTCATGTTCTCGATGGTCGCCCACGAGTACGCGCACGGCTACGCAGCACTGCGCCAGGGTGACCCTACGGCGTACCAGCTCGGCCGACTCACGTGGAACCCGCTCAAGCACATTGATCCATTTATGACTGTGATCCTGCCAGCACTCACCTTTTTTGCTGGCGGTTTCCTCTTTGGCGGAGCCAAACCCGTTCCTGTGGTGCCACGGAATTACCGCAACTATAAGCGCGGCGACATCATCGTCTCGCTGGCGGGCATTGCTGCCAATCTGGTTCTGTTTGTCGTCTGCGTTCTTCTGTATGCACTGTTTGGCTGGTTGGGAAAGCAATTCAGCGGTGCCGTGGACACGCTGGCTCTGCTGCAGGTTATGATGATTTATGGCATCTTCTTCAACCTGCTCCTGGCTTTCTTCAACCTGCTGCCTTTGCCTCCGCTGGACGGATCGCACGTAATGAAGCACCTCTTGCCTCCAGCTGCAGCGCTCAGATATCAGCAGGTGGGCATGTACGGCATAGCAATCCTGATGCTGTTGTTGATCACTGGTGTGGGTCGATCGATCCTTACCTACTGGCTGACTCCAGCTCTCTTGCTACAACGCTTTGCGATGGACCTGGTCGCTCCACTCAAACTGGTCGGCTCGCTGACTGTCGGTCCATGATTGATACGAACGCCGTGGTCGATTCTGACAGCGCATTTGTAGTCGAGCTGGGGCAATTCTCCGGGCCTCTGGATCTACTGCTTACGCTGATCCGTGACGAGAAGGTCGACATCTGGGACATCCCCGTTGCGCGCATCGCAGACCAGTTCCTTGGGCGCATCCATTCGTTAGGGCTGGATCAAGCCGCGGACTACCTCGAAATGGCGGCAAGGCTTCTCCGCATCAAGGCGCAATTGCTGTTGCCGCGTAACGAGAACGACAGCGAATGGGAGGACCCGCGCGCAGAACTCGTTCGCAGGTTGCTGGAATATCAACAGATGCGCGAGGTTGTTGACGTCCTCGAGCGTCTTGCCGAAGACCGCCGCTCGCGCTTTGGCAGAGCCTGGTTTCCGCCGTCGAGTGTAGAAGCGCCAGCGGCGCCGCTCGCGCTTTCACTTGCAGAATTGCTATCTGCCGTCGACCGCGTTCTCAGAGTGGCGCGTGATCCTTCGCTTCACGACGTGATACCGCGAGCGCTCGACGTGGATGGCGCCATAGCCACAATTCGTGGCGTCCTCGAACTGCGATCACGTGCGGTCTGGCGCGATGTCGTGCGGGCAGGTGCGGAGCGCTGGGAGATCCTCTCAGCGTTGCTAGCGCTACTCGAACTTGCGCGGCGTGGAGAGTTAAGACTCGCTCAGAACTCACCCTTTTCCAATGTTGTCATAAGCCGTGAGCCCACTGGCCAAGCTGCTTGAAGCAGCACTCTTTTCGAGCGCCAGGCCTGTTCCTGCCGAAGAACTGGCATCGCTCGATCCCGAAGCTTCGCCGGCAGCCGTTCAGGCCGCACTCGACGAACTGCGAGAAGCCTACGACATAAACGGTCACGGAATCGAGTTGGTAGAGCTCGGCGAAGGCTTCCAGATTCTTACCAAGCCCGAGTACACGGAAGCAATCGAACGTGCGCAGCTTGCGGTGCGCCCACACCGCCTATCGGCAGCTGCACTCGAAACGCTGGCCATTGTTGCCTACCGTCAGCCAATTGGCCGAGCCGAGATCGAGGAAATCAGAGGAGTAAATGTCGGTAGCCTACTCAAGTCTTTGCACGAGCGTGGTCTCATAGATGTCGTGGGCCGGGCCGAGGGACTTGGCCGACCGCTCCTCTATGGCACAACGCCAATGTTCCTGGAGCACTTTGCCCTGCGACACCTCGAAGAGTTGCCGCGCGCCGATGAGTTGGCGATCGCCCTGCGCTCGGATCCGGCCACGATCTGATGGGTGAAACGATGCGAATCCATCGCGCGCTCGCGCGCGCGGGGATTGCGTCGCGCCGCGAAGCAGAGAGAATGATTCTGCAGGGAAGAATCACCGTCAATGGCAGACCGGCCACGATCGGGCTCAGTGTGGACCCGGAGCGCGATCGAGTTCAGGTAGACTCAAAAGATGTAGAGCTTGCGCTGCCTGAAACCGTGTGGATGGTTCTCAACAAACCTGCAGGCGTTGTCACGACCAGAAAAGATCCGCAGGGGAGACGCACTGTTTTTGATTTGGTACCCCCAGCGCCGGGGCTCACATACGTGGGCCGTCTGGACTATCTGACCGAGGGTGTGGTCCTCCTCACCAACGACGGTCAGGCTGCGCACCAACTGGCTCATCCCAGTTCTCAGGTTGAGCGAGTCTATCTGGCCACCGTCACAGGCGGCAACGTGGCAAGCGCTGCAGAACAGGCGCGCGAGGGGGTCGAACTCGATGATGGTGTCGTTAGAGCGCGGTGGGTCAACGTTCATCCCCTTGGATCGCGGCGCTGGAACCTGGAGATTGCCCTGGCAGAGGGACGCAACCGGGAGGTCAGGCGGCTCTGTCAGGCGTTAGGCCTCGCTGTCGAGCGCCTCGTGAGGATTCGTTTTGGACCGGTGGAACTGGGTAAGCTCGAAGCTGGCCAGTCCAGAAAACTCACCCAACGGGAGCGGATCCTTCTCACAGACGCCCTGGAGCGGGAGTCAGATTGAAGGGGATGCGTGCGATAGTGCAGGGTTCTTGAGGGTGGCGCGGGTCTAGCGAGGAACACTCAACCATTTCACCGCCGCTGGGGTAGGACCGCACACGGCAAGCACGGAGAAGAAAGAGTGACGACGCAGGTCGCAAATACCGCCGACATGGCGCTGGTGCAGGGCGTAACTCGCGAGGTGGGAAAGCGGGTAGTAGGACAGGAATACATGGTCGAGCGGCTTCTGATTTCGCTGCTTACGGGAGGACACGTCCTGCTGGAAGGAGTGCCAGGTCTGGCCAAGACCCTCACGGTGCGCACGCTGGCCGAGAGCATCTCTACGACCTTTCAGCGCATCCAGTTCACTCCCGACTTGCTGCCGGCAGATGTTCTCGGCACTCAGATATTTGACCAGTCCACCGGGTCATTCAGCGTCAAGCGCGGCCCCATTTTTGCCAACATTGTCCTTGCGGACGAGATCAACCGGGCGCCAGCCAAGGTTCAGGCAGCCCTCCTCGAGGCAATGCAGGAAAAGCAGGTCACGCTAGGCGGACAGACCTTCAGGCTAGAGGAACCATTCCTGGTTCTTGCGACACAGAACCCAATCGAGCAGGAAGGAACGTATCCGCTCCCCGAAGCACAAGTGGACCGCTTTATGCTCAAACTGCGGGTAGGATATCCGTCTCGTGACGAGGAAAAGGAGATCATGCGACGCATGGCTGGTGGCGAGCCAATTCCTATTCGTGCAGTGGCACATCCTGAGGCCATTCTCGAGGCTCGCCACCGCATTACGGAGTTGTACATGGACGAACGTATTGTCGACTACATAGTCGATATAGTCCACGCCACGCGAATGCCGACTGAAGCCGGGGTAAAGGATGTGGCGCATCTGATCGAGTTTGGTGCCTCGCCACGTGCCACGATTGCTCTGGCACAGGCGTCGCGCGCACACGCCTTCCTCAGAGGTCGCACCTACGTGACGCCAGACGATGTAAAGGCCATTGCACCAGACGTGCTGCGTCACCGCGTCCTCACGACCTACGAGGCCGAAGCCGAAGAAGTCAGCAGCGACCAGATCGTACAGCGCATACTCGACACCGTTGAGGCGCCATGACCGCGCCAGCCTGGACCCGCAGCAAGGACAAAGATGCGTCAGGGGACAGGCCTTTTGCAGCGGCTCCGGCGCAGAATGACAAACGGCAAAAGGCAGGAGGGCTTGGAGTGGCTCCCGAAGTGCTGCGCCAGGTCAAGCTCATCGAATTGCGCACACGACGCCTCGTAAACTCTCTCTTCTCCGGCGAGTACCGATCGATATTCAAGGGACAGGGGATGGAGTTTGCAGAAGTGCGCGAGTACCAGCCCGGCGACGAGGTCAGGTCAATCGACTGGAACGTGACCGCGCGCATGCGGCGTCCGTTTGTAAAACGCTATATCGAAGAGCGCGAACTCACGCTGATGCTTGTAGTCGATGTGTCTGGCTCCGAGCAGTTTGGGACTCGCCGACGCTTCAAGTCAGAACTCGCCACAGAATTGGCGGCCGTTCTGACAATGAGCGCGGTCCGCAATAACGATCGCGTTGGAGCGCTTCTCTTCACGGATCGTGTGGAACACTTCGTCCCCCCTCGCAAGGGCAGACGACACGCTCTTCGTATCCTTCGCGACGTCCTCGTCTATGAACCCAAGGGCAAGGGGACGGACATCGGCGGGGCTCTCAACTTCCTGCGCAGGCTGCTCTCTCAGCACGCAATCATCTTCCTGATTTCTGATCTTGCTGATCCAAAGGTGGAGCATCCGCTCAAGCTTCTGGCGCAGCGCCACGACGTGGTTGTCGCCAGAATCGACGACCCCACCGAAATGGAGCTTCCGGATATCGGCCTCGCGCGCTTTGAGGACCCAGAGTCGGGTGAAACGGTAGACGTGGATACCAGCGACCCAAAAGTCAGGCAGGCCTTTCAGGAAAGCGCACAACTCGAACGCGCAAATACGCGAGCCATGTTGCGGAGGCTCGCAATAGATGAAATTCCAATCACCACGGGCGAGAGCTACATCGAGCCCTTGCTCCGTTTCTTTCGCTCACGAGAGAAGAGAGCCGTTCGTTCATGAGGTTGCTGCTCGTATTCGCGTTCTTTGCAGTGGCTCTGCAACTGCCTGGCCAGACCATACAGGTGCAGCGCGGAGTCGTGGTTGAACCGGATACGGTGAGGGTGGGTGACCCTTTTAGAGTCGTTGTGCGGGTCCGGGCTCCTCTTGGCTCCGATATAGAATTTCCTGCAGGCCCCGATACGAGCCAAAAGGTCGAGCCGCTCGACCCGGCTGCAATAGCCGCTGGTACAGATAGCTCCTACAACGAACAGACAGCGACCTACAGACTGGCAGCGTGGGACATCGGCCGTCGAATGCTGAGATTCCCTGCTGTCGTCGTCCGCTCGGGGAATTCCGAGCGCACGGTGGAATTGGCTGCTGACCTCTCGGTCGAAGTAATATCGGTTTTGCCGGCGGATTCGGCACAGCAGGTTCCCAAGGGAACCCGCGATCTGTTCACATTTGGGCCACCCTGGTGGCTGTGGCTGATTGTCGCGCTTGTGGTGGCCGGTATAGTTGCCTTGCTCTGGTGGTGGTGGCACAGACGCAAGACTGCACAACCCGATGTACTCGATCCCTATCAGGAAGCCGTTAGGGAACTATCTCGCATAGAAGGACTGGGCTTGCTGGGAGCGGGCGAAAGTGGCCAATATGTTTCGCTCCACGCCGAGGTACTGCGCAACTACCTGTCTCGCGTCTTTCCGGAGGCACGTCTCTCTCTTACCACCACCGAGCTCGTGCACGCTTTGCGTGGAGAGGGGAGGGCCCCCGTCTCGCGCATGCAGAAGCTGTTGCATGAAGTTGACCTTATAAAGTTTGCAGCTCAATCTCTTCCGGCCTCACGCGCCCGTGAAGTGCGCTCTGAGACCATCGAGGTTCTGGAGAGCATTGAACAGGCGCTCAATCCCCCTCAGGAACAGCGGGAGGCGGCATGAGCATTCTCTCGCTTTTTGAGTCCAACACCTTTGTGGTGGGTGCCCTGTTGCTCGCCCTGGGAACGTGGGCGCTCGTGTTTGTTGCAGGACGCCGGCGCCGCGCCAGACTGGCCCGCCTGGCCGAGCACCACCTCCTCCCACGACTCACCCCGCTTCCGTCACTCAATCCCGTTCCGCGCGCTGCCAGGCTCGGAGTTGCCGCGCTCCTGGCGGGTCTGGGCTTTGCCGGTCCGCGCTGGGGCGACGAAGTCTCCAGGGTCACGGGTTCCGGAGTCGACGTCGTGCTCGCCCTCGATGCGTCGCTGTCGATGCTCGCGACAGACGAACGCCCTAACCGGCTTGAGCGCCTAAAACAGGAGGTGCGGCGATATCGTGCACTTTCTCGAGGGGACCGAGTAGCACTCCTCGCCTTTGCGGGACGCAGTTACATCCTCACCCCACTTACCGTCGATGATGGAGCCCTGGAGCTCTTTCTCGACAACCTGGATCCCTCGATCGTTGGTCAGGCAGGGAGCTCTCTCGCTCGTACGATAACGCAGGCCACTGATCTCCTACTCGCAACTCGAAGCGCATCGGACCGGGCTATAGTGATTATGAGCGATGGCGAAGCTTTCGAGCCGATCGAGGACATCACTAAGGCTGCACAACGTGCCGCGAACGAAGGAATCGCAGTCATCGCTGTTGGCTTCGGTACTGCACAAGGTGCGAACATACCCCTGGACAAGCAGGGCGAGCTCAAGAGAGACGCCAACGACGAAATAGTCATCACCCGCTACAATGCCGCGACGCTGCAGGCAGTCGCAGAGGCATCGGGCGGAACGTTTGTTGATGCAAGCGCTACCGACAAGGCCGCCCGTATTCGTGGTGCATTACAGCGTTTGCGGACGTCAGAGCGCACAGTCGCTGGCGGGGTTACACGCACGGCGCGCTTTCAGCTCTTTCTGATTCCGGCGTTGCTCCTGGTACTGCTCGATATCTGGTTCGAGATGCGCCGCCGGCGCACCAACTGGCGCACCGCGGCTGCAGCAGCTTCTCTCGCCGCCACTGTCTCCTGTGCACTTCCTGGGGGCACTGCCGGGAAAGCAGCACGAGAATTCGGAGCCGGTCGCTACATGAGTTCTGCATCTCTATACCGGGCAGCTATCCGCGAAGGCGACCAGCGGCCCGAGATCCTCTACAACTTTGGCACAGCCCTTGTCGCTGGCGACTCACTCTCGGCGTCGCACGAGCCGCTGGAGCGCACCAGCAAGTCCGACGATCCCGAAATTCGCTTTCGCGCTCTGTTCAATCTGGGACTGGCACATCTCAAGCAAGGTCTGGCCGCCGAAGCCCTAGGAGATTCTTCTGCTCGCGCGGCCTTTGCCGCCGCACGCGACACGTATAAATCGGCACTTCTCCTGAGACACAGCGACCTCGACGCCAAGTGGAACTACGAACTGGCCTTGAGGAAAGAGCAGGAAAACGGAGGAGGAGGTGGAGGTGGTGGAGGGGGCGGCGGTGGTAACGCAGACTCAAACGATCAGCAGCAGAACGACTACGATTCACCACAGTCAAGCCAGCCCTCTGGTGGCTTGGGGCAGCAGCAGGCTGAGCAGTTGCTCGACGCCGCGGCACGCGAGGAGCGAGGGGTGCAGGGGCGCAGGCAGAAAAGCAGCCGTGCGCAACCTCCACCAGGGGGTAAGGACTGGTGAAGCTACTGATTCCTGTAGCTGCTCTTTGGTTTTGTGCTTTGCAGAGTGCAGCAGCGCAAAACTCTCCGGGTGCCGGAATTGCGCAAACCGCCCGCATCGATGAACGCGAGGGGATCAACTTCGCTTCGGGACTGTCACCGCAGCGGGTCTACGTTGGTCAGCAGGCAACGTACGAGATCGGTATCTTTCTGAGCGATGAGTTGCGCAGCCGGTTGAGGCGAAATCCGCAGTTTGTGCCTCCCGACGTTCGCTCGATGATCGCCTATGACTTGCCCGTGTCATCGCGTCCGTTCGTCAGGCGGGAGGGTTCACGCGTTTATGACGTCCACGTCTTTGCCCGAGCTCTCTTTCCTTTGACACCGGGAGTTCACGAGATTGGCGCGGCACGCCTGGAGTATGCAGTTCCGCTCTCGTCATCAATCTTTGCGCGAGAGGAGAGCCACACCGCACGCTCGACTCCTCATCGACTGGTCACGCTGGAACCACCGCTCGCGGGCAGACCGGTAGATTTTAGTGGAGCGGTAGGCAGGTTGGGACTTGGTGCACGGCTCGATACCGTTAGTCCCAGAGTGGGAGACCCCCTCCTCCTGACCGTCGCCGTCCGCGGCATTGGCAATGTTTCTCTCTTTCCGCGACCGGCGCTAAGCGTGCCTTGGGCTCAGGCTGTTCCCGGACCCGAACGGGTGCGAATCGACTCCACTTCTGCGCTCATTTCAGGCATAAAGGAGTTTGATTGGCTCCTCACTCCAGCTACCGCGGGTACGCATCGAGTACCATCGGTCCGGTACCCCTACTTCAATCCCTACACCGAATCGTACGAGGTGGCCATAACTCAGCCACTCGATGTCGACGTGCGACCGGGGGGGTTGGCTGCACCTGTTGCCACCGCTGAGACACCTGAGGAACTGATGCCTATCCGGCGCACGTGGCGCGGAGCGATTGGAACGCCGCTTGCCACTTCGCCGGTCTTCTGGGCTGCCGTACTCCTTGCACCGCTTCCCGCTCTCTTCTCGCGCACCAGGTCGCGTGGCAGAGGAATACAAAAGGTCGAAAGCCGCTCGGTTCTGCTTGGCCTGGCCGCACGCGACGAGGCGCGGGCCGCTGAGGTGCGAAGGCATTCCCTCGCCGTTCTTTCTCGCCGCGTGAGCTTGCCGTGGTGGTCCCTCGGTGGAGACGGTCGGCGAGTTGAACGGGCCTTGCGGCGAGCTGGTGTTACGGCAGAGACTGCGAGCGCCGCGCGTGCTCTGTTGACGCAGCTCGACGAAGCCACCTACTCAAAGGAGCCTCAACCTGCGCCGGGCCTCGCACAGCGCGCCCTGAGCGTGCTCGATGCGGTGGACGCAGAGGCCAAACCAGTTCAGCGAGGTCGGACGAAGCGTTTCACATGGATGTCTCTGATGTTGTGGACAGTTGGTGTAACGACTGTGGCCACAGCGGCCGACGATATCCGGGCGATGGCTCTGTTCACGGCCGGCGTCGAAGCGTGGGATGCGGGCGATGTTGCAAGAGCACAGCGTAACTTTGCCAATCTCGCCGCGGCGTCGCCGCGCGGGGCAGATGCGTGGGCTAATACCGGAACGGCATCATGGCAGTTGGGTGACACAGCCGCTGCGGTCGTGGGCTGGCAACGGGCATTGCGACTGGAGCCGGTTGCAAAAGATGTGCGACAGCGACTCGTTGGTACTCCCTCCTTCCGCGACGGTCTTCTGGGTGACATTCCTCCCGTTCCTGTAAATGCCCTTGCCATGCTCGCCCTTGGGTTGTGGATAGTTGGTTGGGGGTTGACGTGGAGTGAGAGGCGTGGTGGCCATATCGTCCTAACCAGGTTTGCGCCCCATTTGCTCACGGCTGCAGCGGTGGTTCTAGTCGTCTCCCTGGCCACCAGCGAGCGCCTTCGCGGTCAGCGTCAGGTGGTCGTCACGTCGCAACTGAGCCTGCGTGACGCCCCCGCGGTTGGAGCCGAAACCGGCGTTACCATCATTCAGGGTGAGACGGGCAGGGTGCTGTCCACGCAGGGCGCCTGGGACCGCGTGCGCTTTAGTGACGGCCGGCAGG
>CAZYTS010000121.1:0-568 GCA_964649855.1 uncultured Gemmatimonadaceae bacterium | reverse complement strand
AGGGCTGGATTGCGCGCACCATGTTGGAGTCGCTCGAGCTCAGTCGTGAGCGCTAGATTTAGGCGACAACACGCTCGTTCCCGAACAAGGCTTGAAGTCGAAATTGATGCCAATTGTACCAACCGCGCGCATAGCAGTCCTCCCAAACGCTGTAGCAGATCAGATTGCGGCGGGTGAGGTAGTTGAGCGTCCTGCATCAGCCGTTAAGGAACTCGTCGAGAACGCACTCGATGCAGGCGCGACCAACCTTGAAATAGAAGTTGAAGCTGGAGGTTCCACGCTGATCCGTGTGAGCGATGACGGATCGGGTATGACCGAAGAAGACGCGGTGCTGTCGCTGGCGCGACACGCAACCTCCAAAATACGCGACGCAGCCGACATTGTCGGCGTAGCTAGTTACGGGTTTCGTGGCGAGGCACTTCCGGCAATCGCCTCGGTGTCGCGCCTTGAACTCCTCACGGCTGTCGAGGACGGAGCAGCAACGCTGGTTCGCGTGGCGGGTGGCGAGATCCAGGGAGCAACGAGTGGTGCACGAAGAAGAGGGACAACGGTTTCTGTGCATCAACTC
>CAZYTS010000120.1:0-12028 GCA_964649855.1 uncultured Gemmatimonadaceae bacterium | reverse complement strand
GTTGCGATCGACGTGCCTGTTGAAGGTGTGGCGCTCCTCTGGGCTGTCGACGCCGTGCCCGATGTGTTTGCCACGACAACAAATGTCACGGCAGACATGGTGGCTGCATCGATCGTTGCGCGCGAGCGCTCCGCACCAGAACTTGGCAGCGCTCCAGGCGCCACTATTGGACTCGACGCAAATCTCTGAATGAACGACGTAGCAGACGTCTCTCCCCCAACAACGGGGGCTCGTTGGGCCGCCCTATGCGCGGGTCCCGCACTCTACATACTACTCTTTTGGTTGGCGCCATCGGAACTGAGCCGGGAAGCACGGCACGTGCTTGGCACCACAGGCTGGATGGCAACATGGTGGCTCCTTGAAGCAGTCCCCATAGGCGCAACGTCTCTCTTGCCTATTGCGCTGTTTCCAATAACTGGAGTGGCTTCGGCAAAGGCGGCCGTCACCCCGTACTCGAACGAGCTCGTCTTCCTTTTCATGGCCGGGTTTCTGCTGGCAGCGGCGCTGGAAGCCTGGAACGCACACGCAAGGATCGCATACAGCATGGTAAGCGCGATCGGCTTCAGCGGCAGGCGTGTGATCCTCGGCGTTATGATCGCAACTGCTTTCATCTCGCTCTGGATTTCCAACACGGCCACAGCCGCGATGATGTACCCCATTGCTCTCGCCATTGGCGCGCTTTTTGGAAGTTCAGTCTCTGCCAACAAACTGAGAACTGCGCTAATGCTTGGTGTGGCCTATTCTGCTTCGATCGGTGGAATGGGCACTCTGCTAGGCACACCTCCCAATCTCGTGCTTGCTGGATCTGCGCTCGAGCTTACCGGACAGCGTGTTACGTTCACGCAGTTCATGCAGATTGGATTGCCTATTGTTTTTATTCTCCTCCCGCTCTGCTGGTTTCTCCTCGTCTTTGTTCTTTATCGTGCGCGGGTAGAGATGGAAGGAGATGCGCGAGGGATCCTCACCGAACGACGCAAGTCACTCGGGCCGCTAGCAGGTGGAGAGAGAGCCACGGTTGTTGTGTTCACTTTGACGGCGCTCTCCTGGATCATGCGCGAAAGCAAAGACTTTGGAGCTTTCACCTTGCCGGGGATCGTCAGTGTCGCACCGGGCGTGACAGATGCTTCCATTGGGATTGCCGGCGCAATACTTCTGTTTCTGGTTCACGGTCGCGACAAAGGCGGTGTCCTTCGACCGCTGCTCACCTGGAGCGAAGCAAGACGGATTCCCTGGGATGTCCTGCTGCTTTTCGGTGGTGGATTATCGTTGGCCGCTGCAATGGAGTCTTCGGGTCTGGCAGCCTGGTTTGGCAACTCGATGAGCGTACTGCAGGGTACGCCTCCCATCGTGATTTACCTGGGACTTGCCGTCATCGTGCTTGTACTGAGTGAGCTGGCTTCAAACACAGCTGTCGCCACTATGGCTATGCCGATTGCAGCGTCGCTTGCTCACGCCGTCGGACAACCGCCTCTGGTACTCATGTACGTGGCGGCCCTCGCGGCATCGACCGGCTTTGCCCTGCCAATCGCCACTCCGCCAAACGCAATTGTGTTTGGTTCGGGTCAGGTCACAGTAAAGCAGATGATGCGCGCCGGGCTACTCCTGGACGTCGTTGCGATACTGGTTATCGTGTCGGTTCTTGCGATTCTCGCTCCAATCCTGCTCTGAATACGAGCAGGATTGGTAGCAAGGAAAGCTTAGTCCGTCAGAACACCCTTGCCCTGTTTCTCTTCTCGGCGCGTCACCACGATGCTCGCAACGATTCCCGATGTGAGGATAAGTGCGACGATCCCCAGGAGATAGAAGTTGAAGCTCGGGCCAATGTACTCTTTGAGGAAATCCGCAACGAGCATCTTTACGCCAACCAGCCCAAGGATCGCGGCCAGCGAAACCTTGAGATAACGGAACTTGTCGATGGCACCGGCAAGCGCGAAGTAAAGTGAGCGCAATCCCAGGATCGCAAACACGTTGCTGGTAAATACGATGAACGGATCAGTAGTAATCGCGAAAATTGCCGGGATCGAGTCGACGGCAAAGATCAAATCCGTGGTTTCAACCAGCACGAGTGCAATAGCCAGTGGCGTTAGAACGCGACGCCCGTCCTGGATGATGGAAAAGTGCTGCTCGTGGTACGTGGGCGTAACCGGAAAAAACCGACGGATGAACCTGATTATTGGACTCTCGGCGATCTCCGCGGGCTCGTCTTTGGTCACCAGCATTCGCCACGCGGTGAATACCAGGAAGGCCCCAAACACATAGAGAATCCAGTGGTAGCGCGCAATCAGCGTCGCCCCCAGGAGTATCATGCTGCCGCGCATTATCAGCGCGCCGAGTATTCCCCAGAAGAGTACACGGTGCTGGTACTTGGGCGGCACACGGAGATACTGAAAGATCATCGCTATAACGAAGACGTTATCTGCGCTTAGCGATACTTCGATTATGTAACCCGTGAAAAACTTTACCGCGGCCAGCCGACCATCGTTTATGACCCCGTCCAGCTTGTCGACCGTGCTGCCTAACCCGAGCCAGTGCTGCTCGTACATGACGTAAACGAGCACGTTGAAAACGAGGGCCAGACCAAACACGCACGCAGTAAACGTGAGTGCTTCGCGAATCGAGACTACGTGCGCCTTGCGATTGAGTACTCCAAGGTCAATCGCGAGAACCACCAGCACGAATACAATGAAGCCTGCCCAGGCGTAAATCTCGGGGTTTATGGCTCGCTCTCCTGAATGAGATTCCTAAGAACCCAGACCACCTGCCACCCTCGCCAATTGCGTACCTGAAAGCTTAACCAGGCGGTGCGCCCTCGTGCCTGGCCAAACCACAACTTCTGGGTCAGTGCGGCTCGCCCTCTACCATTGCTATCTCCCAGTCATCCATGGCCTGGGCAAGTTGCTCCCTGGCTGAAGCAAGCCTACGAACGATCTCAGTCGCCCGCTCCCGTCCCTCCTCTGTTTCGTAAAGGTCCGGTTCAGCCAGCGACGCGGTCAGTTCTGCTACCAGCTCATCCAGCTCCGAAACCCGCTTTTCCGCTGCTTCGGCAAGCCGCCGTGAGCCTGGACTATTGTTGCGAGACGCAGCCTGGGCTTCACTCGACCTCTTCCGCTTTTCACGCGCATCGTCCCTCAGTCGCTGAGCCTTGGCTTCCATGTCCCTACGGGCCAACTCACTCCGGCGCTTCGCATCCGCTTCCCACTCCTCAAAGGTGCCATCGAGAATTCGAATCTGCCCCCGATCAAGCTCCCAGACCTTGGTGACCAGCTTACGTAGCAGCTCGCGATCGTGACTCACCAGAAGGACAGTGCCCTCGTACTCCTCGATAGCGTCTTCGAGAGCCTCGATAGACTCCACGTCCAGATGGTTGGTGGGCTCGTCAAACACAAGAAAATTGGCGTTCTCAAGCATCATGATCGCCAAAGCGAGACGTGCCAGTTCACCCCCGGATAGCGTTGACGTCGCACGTTTGGTCTCATCGCCCGAAAACTGTACTCGACCCAGGTGACCCATCACCTGACCTCGTTCCCACATGGGACGCATGTCCGCGATCACATCGTAGAGGGTTTTGTCTCGCGGTACATTGGCAAAGTCCTGCCGATACATGGCCGTAAGGATTCCCCCGCCAACCCTCAACTCTCCAGCGCTGGTCTGCATCTCGCCGAGCATTGCGCGCAGAAATGTGGACTTGCCAGCTCCATTTGGACCAATCAGTCCGATCACGTCCCCTCGCCGGATCCATCCACTAAAGCCTTCCAGCAGCTTCCTGTCCCCAACCTTCAGGCTCGCTTTGTCCACGGCGAGAACCTGATCACCTCCACGTTCGCCCGCGCGAAAACGAACCGACATTGCTGCCTCGTCGTCGGGGGGCGGTGAAAGCCGCGGCAGCCACTCCAGTCGCTTGCGCCGGCCCTTTGCCTGGCGCGTGTTCTGCCCCGCGATATTCCTGCGGATGTAGTCTTCTTCCCTCGCAATATTTTTTTGCTGACGCGAAAAGGCGCGCTGCTGAGTGAGCCGACGTGCCGCACGCTGCTCAACAAACGATGCATAGCTGCCATCGTAGGCAAAGGCAGTGTTGTCTTCGAGATGGAGGACGTGATCCACCACCCTTTGTAGAAACGCTCGATCGTGTGAAATTATGAGCTGCGTCTCGCGGGAATTGCGGAGATACTCCTCCAGCCATGCTGTCGTCTCGAGATCCAGATGGTTTGTAGGTTCGTCGAGCAGCAGCACGTCAGCGGGCAGCACCAGCTGACGAGCCAACGCGACCCGGCCGCGCTCACCACCACTCAACTGAGAAATCGGGATCTCTCTGGCTTCCTTCGCGTCAAAGCCAAGACCTTCGAGCACTTCGTCAACCATTGACGTGTAGCGATAGCCACCCGAATGCTCAAACTGCTCCAGGTCTCTCGCATAGCGATTCAGCTGCGCCTCCGTTACCTCGGCGCCCGCAGTTGCCATGGCCTCAGCCTGAAGTGCCAGAGCCTGTTCGAGATCCATGAGGAATCTGAACGACTCAGCCACCCCGTTCCAAACAGTTTGTGCATCACCAAAGGCTCTATGTTGGTCCAACACGGCAAACCGCAGTCCCGGCGTACGTGCAATCGTCCCCGACGACGGTTCCTGGTCACCCGTTATCAGACGAAAGAGAGACGTCTTGCCGGAGCCATTCCGGCCGATAACGCCCCAGCGCTCTCCGCTGGCAATCGTGACCGTGACATTGCCCAAAACCGTCGTGGCGCCATACTGCACCCCAACCGAAGAAAGCGAAATCTGCGTCATTCAGGCCATGCCTGAATACGGCGGCAAACTACCGGGCAGCCCATTCCTTCCAAGTGCCCTCGTCAAGGCCAAGAGTGAGCTTGTGCTGAAAACGCACCATAGGCTGCACCAGGATCAGCGGCTCCTCCGCAAGGATTGCAAGCCACTTTTCATCACCGTAACGCGCTACACCCAAACCCAACTCGGTGAAGCGTCTGGAGTCGCGATCGATGAGTGACTCCACACCGAACTTCTGAGCAAACCGTCTCAGCTCTCCCAGTGATGCGGCGCGCTCCTGCAAGTCAACAAAGTGCGTCTTGATACGACGCTCCGAAAAGAATCGAAGCGCCTTGCGAGTGTCTGAACTTTTCCTGGTCCCAAAGATCTGAACTTCCATGACTTGCAGTTCGAGACAGTCAGCAGCCCCTTTCCTGTATTGATCGCGGGAGCTGTCCACACCCAATCCCACGGGGCGCTATGACCCCATCTGCGGGATGAGTAGGATAAACACCTGACCAGAACGCACGTAGCCCGCAGCAACTTGACACACTCTCCCAGCACCAGAGGCGCCTCTACCATAGGAGGGTCGACGCCACCGGCGCGCCCCTATGAGCCAACGCCGTGGCTCAAAAATCCGCATCTGCAAACCATCTGGGGGCGGCTGTTCGGAAAGCGAACCTCACTCCATTTCGAACGTCAGACCATAAGCACGCCCGACGACGACGCCGTTGACATCCTCAGCCTCAGAAGCAGCGCGAAAGCTCCGGTGCTTCTGCTGCTCCACGGTCTGGAGGGAGGCGAGGGTTCTCACTACGTCGGTGGTACGCTGAGCGGTGCACTGGCGTATGGCTGGTACCCAAACCTGCTGCTCTTTCGAACCTGCAACGGTAGCCTCAACCGACAGGCACGGTCATACCATAGTGGCGAAACCAGCGACCTGGATCTGGTCGTGCGTCACCTCCTCACGACTCAGCCCAGTGGCGAGCTCTTTCTGGCTGGGGTGTCGCTGGGGGGAAACGTCCTGCTCAAGTGGCTGGGAGAAAAAGGCACCTCTATCGACCCACGAATCGTTGGCGCAGCGGCAATCTCGGTCCCATTCGACCTCGCGCGAGCTTCGCGTCATATCGACAAAGGGCTGTCCACGATCTACAGCCGACGCTTTCTCAGATCGCTTAAAGCTAAGGCGCTCAAGAAGATAGATCGTCACCCAGGCATTGCCTCCAAATCAGCGATTACTGCCGTAGGCACACTTTGGGATTTCGACAATGTCTTCACGGCGCCAGTGCATGGCTTTCGAAACGCTGCCGACTACTACGAGCAGAGCAGTTCGATCAACTATCTCAGCGCGATTCGCGTGAAAACGCTCTTGCTGAGCTCTCACGACGACCCCTTTACTCCACCCGGCCTTCTTGACGAGGTCAGTGAGCAGACGCGCGTCAACCCGCTGCTTTTCCCCGAGTTTGTTGACGTCGGTGGCCACGTCGGTTTTGTCGAGGGAGTGCTGCCCTGGAGGCTTTCGTCCTACAGCGAGCGGCGTATTGTAGAGTTTGCTTCTTCGTGTCTGGCTATGTCGCGATCGCTTAACGCGCGCTAGCATGAGAGCTGACGGATATCAGACCCCGAACCCACGCTCGCAATGCGCAGGCTCATCGCTCTAACAATCGCATGTGTCAGCACTGCCTGCTTTCAACAGGGCAGCGCCGTGGTGGATGAACACGCCGGACACTCTGCCGATGCGTCCGCATCGAATGCCGCCAGTGTAAGCCAACCAGGTCTGGGGTTACCAGCTGGTGCAGACGGCGCTGCTTCGCGTCTTCAGTCTTCTCCGCGACACGGCGAGTGGGTAGTGATTCGCACCAGCCCGACAGATTCTGTGAGCGCGTGGGTGGTGTACCCCGAACGAAGCACCAAAGCACCGGTCGTGGTCGTGATCCATGAGATCTTTGGACTTTCCACGTGGGTTCGTGCTGTTGCTGATCAGCTGGCAGCAGACGGGTTTATTGCGATTGCCCCGGATCTCCTAACGATGAAGCGCACGGGTAACCTTACCTCGGAGTGGGCTGCCGACTCGGCGCGAGCAGTAATTGGAAGTCTCGATCGTGACAACGTGCATCGAGACATCCTCGCCGTGGCAAACTATGGAATGGCGCTTCCCGCTGCGACGCAGAAGTATGGCGTGGTGGGATATTGCTGGGGAGGTAGCACCGTGTTTGAACACGCCATAGTCTCGCCAGGACTTGGGGCGTCGGTCGTATACTACGGAGGCTCACCCGCGTCCGAACGGATGACCTCGATACATGCCCCCATACTCGGCCTCTACGGTGGCAATGATGCCAGGGTGAATGCAACGATTCCGCGAGCGGATTCCACCATGAAGGCGCTTGGAAAGAGCTATGAGGCGCACATCTTTGAGGGAGCAGGGCACGGTTTCCTGAGAAACCAGGGGGGTAGCGCCGACAATCTCGACGCCACTCGGCGCGCCTGGCCTCTGACCGTTGCCTTCTTCAAGAAGCACCTGGATACCTGAGCCAACCGGACTATGCAGGCAGTATATCTCACCGCGTTTATCGTCGGACTCGTTCTCAACATCTATTTCGTAATAATGGGCACGGAGCGCTGGCATGGAGCCGATCTGGCCCGGCGCTTGGATGCCTTTGGACGGGAGCTTACGCTGGGACGCGTATCACTCGGAACTCCGGTGGCGGCTTCGCTGCTATCCAGCTTTGGTCTCGCAGGGTACGTGCTTTCGCGCTACGTCGGACTCAGCACCTGGCCGACTATGGCGCTCTCGGCGGTAGTGGCTGCGCTGTCAGTCCTGGGTGCAGTGCTGCTGGTCAAAAAGTGGGCGGTTCCACATGCGCTCAAGGATATTCCTGATGAGCGTTACTTGCTTCAGGGACAGCTTGCAACCATTACCCGAACTATCCCTGCGGGCGGTGAGGGAGAAGTTGAGTACGTTATCGACGACAAACGTTTCACGATCCCCGCTCGTACCATCGATGGCGCCGAGCTTGCGGCAGGCGTGGACGTGGTGGTTGAACGAGTGGAGGACGGAAAGGTATTTGTAGAGGAGTGGGCGCTCGTAGAGCAGAGGCTCTGAACAAATCGAGCTACTTGGCACTGCGCTCGATTTGGGGTGGATAGACGTTTTATATCTTTAGCAGTCCGGTGCTGTAATGTCAGACACGGTTCTTTTCGTCCTGATCTTTGGCGGCCTGTTTATACTCAGGGCGATTGCTGCAACCGTCGTGTTCTGCGTGCTCCTTCCAAGTGACGGCAAGTGCCCGGATTGCGATGAACCAACCGAGCGACTCGCCTCGCCTCTGCTCGATCGTTTCCTTCCATGGTTTCGCAAGAGCTGGTGCCTGAGTTGTGGCTGGGAAGGCATCCTCCGACGCGGGCCACACCTACATGAGAAAAGCGGCAACACCGCTACTCAAAGAACGCAACCCTCAGCGGCTCATCGCGAACACCGTTAGCCATTCGGGCCAGTTGCCGCTGAGCTCAAAGAAGTCGTCGAAGTAGACGAGGCCGGCGGCTTCCAGCTCCTCAATTAACGATTGGACGTCCTCGGCTTGAGGAACGGGACCTACTGCAATGAGGTCGGCTTCGACCTGAAACTCCTCGCTGCTCAGATTGAGGCGTTGGTCGAACATGGTGCGTGAGAGGCCCGCACGCTCAAACGCGTTCCTGCGCACAAATAGTGTCGACTGGTTGGGTTGTACTCTTATGGGCATGGTTCAGATGGAAGTCCCGCATCGTGGTCCCAAAGCCGGGCATCATCGAACGGATCTGAATCGCTTAGTTTCGTAGACATATGTCTCAGATGGAAGCCACGTTTGACGTCCTGGTTGTAGGGGCTGGGCACGCGGGCACCGAGGCTGCTGTTGCAGCGGCCCGGTGTGGCGCCCGAGTCGGGATCATAACCAGTGCACTCGAAACCATCGGTCTGATGTCGTGCAACCCGGCGATCGGTGGAATCGCCAAGGGCACCGTCGTTAGAGAAGTCGACGCCATGGGCGGGATCATGGGTCGCGCGACAGATCTGGCCACCCTGCAGTTCAGGATGCTTAACCGCTCCAAAGGAGCGGCGGTTTGGGCGCCTCGGGCTCAATGCGATCGCGGCCTGTACAGGAGGGCAGTTCGCCAATTGCTTGAGCAGCACGCGAACCTGCGAACTGTTCAAGGTACAGTGGCACGCCTCCTCTTCTCGCAGGATGGTTCACTTGAGGGGGTCGAAACCCTTGAAAACAGAAGGTTTGCGGCTCGTGCAGTAGTCATCACAACGGGCACTTTCCTCAGGGGCAGGATCCACATTGGTACCGAGACCCGCATTTCGGGGGGCCGAGCCGGTGAGAGTTCTGCGACGCACCTGGCCGAACAGCTGGAGGCCGCTGGGCTGTTCGTGGATCGCTTTAAGACAGGCACCCCACCACGAGTCGACGGCCGGACAGTCAATTTTTCTGTTTTGCAGGAACAGAAGAGCGAAATCGAGCAATATGACTACTCTTGGTCTCACTTCTGGGGGACATCAAGGCGCCATGATAATGCCACAAGACACCCTGAGCAGCTTCCTTGCTGGATAACCTTTCTCGGCGAACCCGGCAAGGAGATTATCGCTGCCAACATTGGGAAGTCGGCCATGTATGGTGGGGCCATTGCTGGTCGTGGACCGAGGTACTGCCCTTCTGTTGAAGACAAGATCCTCAAGTTTCCGGACGCTGAGCGACATCAGGTCTTCCTGGAGCCCGAGGGACACGACACAACCGAGCTCTATGTGAATGGTCTTTCGACATCACTCCCTGCGACGGTGCAGCATCAGATTCTGCGAACCGTTCCAGGGCTCGAGAATGTCGAGATGACGCGCGCCGGTTATGCCATCGAGTACGACTACTTCCCTCCGACTCAGCTCGACGCGTCGTTGCAGGTAAAGGCGGTGCCGGGACTTTTCTTTGCGGGACAGATCAATGGAACCACCGGTTATGAGGAAGCTGCAGGACAGGGACTGGTGGCTGGTCTCAACGCGGCGCGGCGCGTGCAAGGTCGTGACGCGGTCTTTCTCGGACGGGAGAGTTCGTATATCGGTGTTCTTGTCGATGACCTCGTAACCAAGGGAGTCGACGAACCCTATCGTTTGTTTACATCGCGCTCCGAGTTCCGGCTCACGGTACGACAGGACAATGCCATCAGGCGACTGGGCGGTCTTGCACTTGAACTCGGCCTTTTCAACGAGCGCGAGCAAGCCATCGCGATATCTCGTCGCGATGCCGAGGAGCGAACGATCAAGCTGGCGAGTGAAATTTCGCTCCGACCGGAACAGGTGAATTCATTTCTGGAGAGTGTGAGGAGCGCGCCGATTGCGCAGACCACGCGTCTGATAGACCTGGCGAGACGTCAGGACGTTGAGCTGTCGCGTCTACTGGCTATTGCGGGGCGCGGATCGGACTTACCTAACGATGCGGTGACAACCGCCGAGCTGCACATAAAGTATGCTGGTTACCTTGAGCGCGAGAAAACGGCGGCTGAGAAGATGCGGAGGATGGGTGGATTTCCATTGGAACGGGATCTTCCCTATGAGGAGATGCGCTCGTTGTCGTTCGAAGCCCGGCAAAAGCTGGCGCATAGCCGGCCGCTTACGCTCGCCCAGGCCTGGAGCATACCAGGTGTAGGGCCTAACGACGTTCAGAATCTGGTGCTCGAGGTAGAACGCTACCGGCGCCGGCGCTCATAGCTGTTGTGGTTGGGCCGACTGCAGCCGCGGCATGAGAGAGGCGTAGCACGTCCGCGGCGCGATCGCTCGGGTTGGGAGTTGGCTTGCAACGGGTTGGCCGCCGATCGAGGAGAGAGTGGCATGGTCGGCGGGTGGTGTTTGGCGGTCGAGAGAGGGATGGGCAGGTTGTTGTCGGGTCGCTTGGCGATCGCGGGAGTATTGCAGGGTCGCGGGCGGGTCGGCTGGCTAGCCAGGGACTGGTATTGCTTCGGGCTCGCAAGTTTCGAGATTTGAGCGTAATACCGTAGATGTGCTCATTTTGGCGCGATTGTGTAACGTTTATGGCGCGATAATGGCGCTAAAAGTCTCCAAATTCGACTTCTGGCCTTGGGCCTACCACGCGGCCATCGCGATCGCTCTTCTGGCGGACCAGCACACGCGTTCCTGTAAATCGACGCGTGATCTGCCTGGGAGCCAACCATGGGCCGGGGCCTGGCGGTATGGCGACTTGTGGAGGAACGTTGGCGCGAACCAGTGGAGATCGCGCAGTCAGGCGCCTTATGTCTCTTTTGTGCCAAGACGCGCCGCCGAAGGTGGTCCTTAAGGTCGGGTAGATGAAGATTTTGTAGAGAGCCGGGGTATGTGCGACACCCGCAGCTGTCGACGATGGTCGCCGACGCAAGTGAACGAATGGAGGATTGAGCGATGCGCAAGTTTCTCTTGCCTGGATTCCTGGCAATGGGCATGATGACCCCCGCTATGCATGCACAGGACCGACCCGGTCAAACCCGACCGACACCCCAGATAGTCACTTCCGCCGTTGGCAAGGCGACTGTGGTGCCAGACCGCGCCTCGCTGCAGGTCGCTGTCGAGACGCGGGCTTCCACCGCCGCTGAGGCCGGCTCGTCGAATGCAGAGCTCCAGCAGCGGGTTATAGGCGCCATCGTCGGCAAAGGCATCCAAGCCAACCGTATCACTACCAGCGGTTATTCGATCTACCCCAGTGAGCGCCGAGGAACTGGAGGTGAGCGGCTCGCAATGGAGTACGTGGCGCGGAATACCGTTGCGGTGGATCTGGAGCGCCTGGATCAGCTGGGAGGGGTGATTGACGCCGCACTTGGCGCGGGTGCCAACGTCATTTCGAGCATCTCTCTCTACTCCAGTAAGGAGGAAGAGGCTCGACGATCCGCCATGGAGGACGCAGTTCGGAGGGCGCGAGCGGACGCGGAGGTTCTTGCCAGAGCCGCAGGAGGTACGCTGGGCAATCCTATCGAGATCACGACGGGCGCCGACTACTCTCCCCGTATGTACGCCACCAGGGCGCTGGACGCATCACTTGCATCCACTCCAATTGCCGCGGGAGAGCAGGACATCACGGTTTCTGTGACTGTAAGGTGGGCCCTGATTATGGGTCGGTAGTACTTTCTCGCCCTCCGGGAGCGATGTTTCACGTGAAACATCGCTCCCCCCGCAAGCTTCTTCAGCTGGATCTTGCCGAGCCCGCTCTCCAGGCAGATTCAGAACATGTGCGTTCTGCCGCTGGCCTCAGATCGCCAACTG
>CAZYTS010000119.1:0-12046 GCA_964649855.1 uncultured Gemmatimonadaceae bacterium | reverse complement strand
GTCATTCGCATCAGCGGCACCTCGGTCACGATCGTAGGCGTGATGCCGCGCGGCTACGGGTTTCCACAGCGGAACGGCGTCTGGCGACCGTTGCATCTCGAGCGGATGCATGAGGCACGCCCAAACCTGTCGTATGTCTTTGGGCGGCTGGCGCCGGGCCATTCGCGCGAGCAAGCAGCCGCTCAGGTGGCGGCGTTAGGCGCGCGAGCGGCGACTATGTTTCCGGAGACGAAGAGGAATGTACGCCTGCAAGTGCACTCGCTGCATCACGCTGTAAGTGATTTGCCAGACGCGGCGGCGTTGGCGCTGGCGTCGATCAACGTGTTCCTCGTACTGTTGGGCGCGCTCTTGTGCGGCAACGTCGCAATGCTGTTGTTCGCACGCGCTGTCAGTCGAGAGACGGAGCTCGTCGTTCGCGCCGCACTCGGCGCCAGCCGTGGGCGCCTCCTCATGCAACTCTTTGCCGAAGCGCTTGTGCTGTGCGCTGTTGGAGCGGTGGTTGGTCTTGTGGTTGCGCGCATCGTGCTCGCGCGGACCTGGACGATGATCGAAGGGCAAACGGGTCCGCTGCCGTTCTATATCAATACGTCGGTTTCGTCGACGGCGATTCTGTATGCCGCTGGCCTGACGTTATTCGCGGCGGCGATTGCCGGCTTCGTTCCCGCGTTCAAAGTGACGTCTGGTGGTGCAGGTACTCGCCTCCGAGCCGCGTCAAGCGGCGGCGGGGGGCTGCAGTTCGGCGGCGTGTGGACCGCGATCATCGTCACGCAGATTGCGCTCACGACGTTGCTCCCATGGCCGCTGCTCGGCGCGGGTGGAGACTTCGGGAGCGACGCGCCTCCTGGATTTCCAGCCGAAACGTTTCTCACGGCAACGCTCGAAATGGATCGCTTTGACGACGTCGCAGCGAGTGGTCACACCGTGCCGACAAACCGTGCGATGCGGCTCGAAACACGGTACCGTGCGCTCGCCGAACGACTCCGACAGGACCCCGGCGTGGTGGACGTCACGTACGCCGATCAAATGCCGCAGTTAACCAGCGGGCGGAACTTCATCAAGATGGACACGGGTCCGGCGGCTGAGCAGGATGAACGCTGTGCGGATGGCTACTACTGCGCCGGGTTTGTCTCCGTCGATCCGAGATTCTTTGACGTGGTCGGTGCACCAGTGATCCGCGGCCGGGCGTTGACGACGGCCGACGCGGAACAACGGACGCGTGCGGTGCTCGTGAACGAGACTTTCGTCGACGCGGTACTAGGCGGTAGCAATCCAATCGGTCGCCGGCTTCGCTTCTGGTCAAACACCGAACCCACCGCCGAGTCGTGGTATGAGATCGTCGGTGTCGTGCCCGATCTCAGCGTGAGCGAGAAGGGGACCGATTACACTCGCAAACGCATCTATGGGACTCGGCTACCAAGTGAGGCGGTGCCGCTTCGAGTCGCCATTCACGTTCGCGGCGATCCGCAGCTTTTTGCGGTGCGTCTCCGCGAGCTCGCGCAGGCGACCGATCCGGCGCTACGCGTGATCGATCCGATACCGTTGCCCCTTCTGGTCGATCCCGATTCCGCGGGAATGCGGTACGGTTTCGAACTCCTGGTCGGCCTCACGGTTGTTACACTGATGTTGTCGCTCGCCGGCGTGTATGCGGTAACGGCCTTCGCCGTTGCCAGGCGCACGCGTGAGATCGGCGTGCGCGTCGCGCTCGGCGCACGGCCTCTCAACGTCCTGACTACAGTCTTTAAGCGCCCACTCGTTCAGATGGCGCTGGGCATAGGTGTTGGCGCAGTCCTGGGATTCGTACTAGCTAACGACGATCTGTCGAAGGTGCATCTCGACATTCTTGCCAACACTGCGATTTTCGTGCTGTCGACGATCCTATGTTGTGCACTCGCATGCATCGTCCCGACGCGACGGGCGCTTCGCATTCAGCCAACGGAGGCATTGAAGGGTGACGGCTGAGGTCACCCTCGCCGGAGTTTGATTGTAGCAGGAAAATCCGCGAATTATGCTTGGTGAAATGTTCGACTTGAAGGTGGACATTTCTGTACTGCATAACGTTCAAGTTCAGCTGCGCCGCTGCAATAGAAGTCGGCGCAGCGCAGCGGAGCGCACCCTCCGGAGATCTTGCGGCGGCTGCTGCAACGTCAGTTTAGGCGTCAGAGGCGTCCACTGCGCGAAGGAAGTCTAGGCCGAGGCTGGCGGAGTGCGCAGCGTACCACGCGTACGCGGGGTCGATGTCCACCTCAGCGAGCGGGCGAACCTGAAGAGCAGCCACCCTTAGCGCGGTTTCCCCAAGATGCGCGCCCTCACTTCCGGCCAGGGGCTCCCCGCGTCGGGATTCGCCTCCAAGTCGGCGAGCCGCTCGTCGAGCAACTGGCGCTCGCTCTCGCTCAGCGGCAGCGTGTCCGCGTCGGCTGCGATACTATCCCAGATCTGCTCGACGAGCTCGAGGCGCTCGGCAACTGAGAGATGGCGGTAGTCGAAGGCCGGGTCGGAGGACATGAGAAGCAGTCTGACGGAAACGTTCCCCCAGTGCAAGTCCCTTTCGCCGGTTCTCGGGCCGACCACCGCGGGTCCGCTGTGGGCACGCGCGGGCGCCCGCGGGGCGCTTCGGATGGCGAGAACTCTTGGGAGCGGCCTAACTGTATTTATGTAGTGTGCATAACCCTCAGACTTGGTACAAGTACCCGGTTAGGCTGTGTTCCCGCGCAGTATAAATCGGAGTGCCGAAGCAGTTGACCCTGGATGCAAGTGCCTCACCCATCTGAACTTCGAGCACTCGCCCAAGCTGCCTGATAATTGGTTATCGAGCGTCTAACGCTTGATAAACACAAAAGAGCGTCGGGTCGTGCCGGGCCCGGTGTCGCGTTCTGTGAACGACGTGCCGCTAGGGACTAGACACTGTCCGGAAGGCGATCCAAAGGGTTGCAACGCTCCGCATTTCGGTCCAACACGTGTAGGTAGACCAGGTCATCGCACACGGTACTCAGCGTGCCCGCCGTCGTCGGCTTCAACGATCGCTGGTGCTGAGGTGCATCCTAAGCTCCTACGTCTGCGTCCCTGAAATGGAAGTCGTCTCCACCTACCAGTTGACTGCTTGTTAGTGAGGGACACCAGTAGCGCTCGATGTGCACGATCATCTGTTCGTTACCCCAGATATGGCCCCGTGGATCGCGATGGTATGAATCTGTGAGATCTCGACAGAGCACAGGTCGTCTTCCCCAGTACACCAATTGCCGAATACCGTACGGGCGGCCGAGTACACATCTGTTTGCGTGCACGCCCATGATGACCACGTCCCGGATTCCACCTCCGTCCAGAAGTGCTAAAAGTTCGTTGCCATCGTCCGTGACGGCGTCGGCCGCGGCAATCTCGATGGATTCAATTTGATGCGTCCACGGATAGGGCGGCCCGCCTGTCGTGCACGGCTCCCCAGGCTCGCAGGAGCAGGTAGTGTCGTCCGCTAGCGCAGGAGGCAGCGGGGGTTCGCGGGCCGCGTCGCGATCATGCCAATCCACCGGAACCGGCGAGACAACCGGTATTGCGTGTTGGGCGCGCTCGCGGGCAGGCGTACCAGCATAGTGCTCCATGCAACCAGCCGGTGCATGGACGATGAGAGCGCCGTCGAGTCGCATCCGAGCAGCGACCTGGTTGATGCGCGGGGCCAGCTCGGCTACTCGCCTCGCCGCCGAGATACACTGTGTCGCGTTCCACATGTCGCAGACAACCACCGCGGTCTTGGCGCTATCCCAGTCGGGTCGCTCCACGATGACAGGCATTCCGTTGGTGGAGCGGGACCTGAGAGACACGATTCGGTCAGTCACGCGGCGTCCGATGGTAAGTGGATTTGTTGCGTCCAGTGCAACGACTTTGGTGTTCAGCGGCAGGCCACAAAGCGCCCCGGTTTGACTGTCGTAAGCCATGCCGGTGCACCGTTGTCGCCGTGAAACCGCGTTTGAACTCGCTCCTGTTCGATCGCGACAACTGTCCATCCATTGTTAGGGGAGAAGGCCGCTCTCAGATCCTCTTGACTAATGGGGTGAGGGCCTTGATCGGGACCCTGGTCACTAAAGCACAATACGTAAAGAGTCCCTTCGTTCTCGGTCACAGACGCGAGACTCGCCGCATACTGCGATCGCTCCTGTGCGTCAAAGGTGTGAAACAGCCCGCAGTCGAGTACCGTCTTGAACGTCTGCCCCAGACGCTCCAGGTGAAGCGCGTCGGCCAGAGCGAACTCAACCTCGACACCGCGTCTTTCAGTCTTCTCTCGAGCGATCGCGAGCGCAGACTCGGCGACATCGACACCCCAAACTGTAAGTCCCATCGAGGCTACGTGAATGGCGTGCTCGCCGGTTCCACAGCCCACGTCGAGTACCGGATCGGCAAAGCTTATACGTGACACCAAACGCAGTAGTGCAGGCTGCGGCGCACCAATATCCCACGGCGGAGGGCCTCCATGGTACGACGCGTCCCAGGGGACTCCCGCCTGCCGTTCATGACTCGTAGGCGCTCGACCGCGGAAGGGGTCGTCAGCGGGAAAGTCAGGCGGCCGACTCAGAGAACCTTCCACCTGAGCAGAACTGCGGCTACGGCTGGGAGACCAAATAGCAGCAGCAGAATTGGAAGCTCCTCGGACACCGAGTATCCCGCCTTGGACACGCCGACCCACATATTGAAAAGCGTGATCGCAAGCCACAACAAGACAACGGAGGCTGTTGCGACCGTCGGGGCAGAGGGATAGTCGTGAGCAAAGAGCCTGGAAAGCAACGCAGTGGCACCAACCAACAGGAATCCAGCAAGAAGAAAGAGTCCAGTACGCATTGTTGAGTGCCTCCGCGGGATCAGGCAGGAACGTAGGTCAACCTGATCACATCCTCGTCAATTTGATCACAAGCCACAAGATGTAGGGGAGGACGAGGTCCAGCAAAGTACGGTGTACCATTACCCAGTACGACGGGGTACAGATATATGCGGTACTCGTCGACCAGGCCAAGTTCAGTGAGACTCTGTGCAAGGTGCGGCCCAGCAACTTCGATCTCGCTCTCGCGTTCAGCCTTTAGGCCCTTAATCATGCGCTCGAGATCACTGTCAATAAGAGTGGCGTTAGGTCCGACGGACTTTAACGTGCGTGAGACAACCCATTTGGGCTGCTTTTGCCACGCTGTCGCAAAGGCGCGTTCATCTTCACTCCATTCGGGCTGATCGTCGTCCCAGTAGCGCATTATTTCGTACATCTTGCGACCATAGATACTCCCCGCCTGGCCCTGTGCTTCCTTGACAAAGTGCTTAAACAGCGTGGGACGTGGCGCAAACTTCATATGATCGACGTAACCGTCGAGCGATTGGTTCATTCCGAATACGAGCTTAGCCATTTCACTTCCTCCTGTATAGTAGGGCGCTTGAGCGGCTACGCGTATATCGTTGGAGCAGAAGCAGTTGATTCGTAGCATTCTGTGCTTAGGGCGAGTGGGGCCAGCTCATGGCGCCACGCCTGCCTGCCCCGCCGCCAGCCTCGCGCGCAACTCAGGGAGAAAGTTCTGCACGAGCACGATCCGGGCATTTCCCAGCCGAGGCTCGAGCACGAGCAAACGTTGACCGTCGAGCGCCACGTCGAACTGCGGCGTGACAGCGCTTGGCAAGGCAGCGCCCAGCACCAGTTCCCGCCCGACGACGCGCAACATCGGGTTTGTCTCGAGGGTTGCCCGGACAACGCCGGCGCCACTGGCGTAGTAGAGCATCCGTCCGGTGCGATCCCATACCGGCTGCTGCCCACCATCGGCTGACACCACGAGCCGGGACGCAGATCCGCTCGTCGGCCGGACGTAGACCTGCTCGTCTCCCGACTCCGTCGACACGTACGCTAGCAACTTGCCGTCCGGCGACACCGTGGGCTGGATTCCCTCGGGCAGGATCTGGACCAGTGTTGTGTCTCCTGAATTCACCTTCCAGATCCCGGCCCGATTCCGGCCTAACGCGAGATAGAGCGATCCGTCTCGCGCCTGCACCGCCGACCGGATCGAGATGCTATCCGAGCGGAACAGCGCCTCCTCGGGTTCACTGCCATCGCGTACCCGCCAGCGGATTTCGCTTGACGGTTTTATTCCCGGCAGCGGCTGGTAAAGATAGAGCACCCGCTTCCCGTCGGCCGACCACTCCTGCTGCTGACCCACGGCCGCGATTCGCGACGGCGTCGACGTGACCAGATCGTACACCCAAGTCTCACCTTCGCGACCCACCGAAAGGTATCGACCATCCGGAGACAATCGCGGTGTATGCGGCCGCGGCCAGGGCGGTGACCAGAGTGTCCGCGTCGAATCGCCGGCACGCATGACGAGATTCCTGTAGCCGCTGTCCGCGAAATACACCACGGAGCCGTTGTTGCTGATGGAAAAGGACCTGGAGGATTCCAGTACGGCCATCGCCTTGCCCGTCAGGCTCCCGTCTTTCGGGTCATATGGAACAGCCATTAGCGCACCGTCCTCGCGGCGGAAGAGCACATGGCCCAGCATGGCGCCAGCGACTTCACGCGTCGGAATGGAGGAGATACTGACCCGCCCCGTCCGTAGCGATACCGCCGCGAGCAGGTCATCCTCCACACCCGCCGGTCCCCCCTTCATGAAGAACACGAGATCGCCGTCCGGTGCCGCCACGGGCCAGGCACCCCTGACGGGGTTACCCGATTCATCCCTGATCGTGTCCGCCACGCCCCCACTAGCCGGCATCAGGTGCAGCGCTCCGCCTGAACTCAGTATCAGCTCGTTGTTCCGGGTCCAAGTGGCGCGCCGGTAGGTGTTCGGTCCGAACGGGGTCTGGCCGATGTCCTCGATTGGCCCGCCGGTGATCGCTATGCGTTTCAGCCGATTGCCAATGAAGAAAGCGATGCTGCGGCTGTCGGGTGACACGAACGGATCGGCCGCCCCGGCCGTGCCGGCGACCTGTCGCGGTGCCAGCTCGCCTAACGAGCGAATGTAGAGATGGCGTTGCCCGCCGGACTCCGCGGTGAAGACGATCCTGCTTCCGTCCGGCGTGAGAAGCAGGTCTTCGGGGAGCTGGAGGCCATCGTGAGCAATGACGGAACGGATGATTTCCTTCCCTTCCTCGGTGTCATTTCGCGTCAGCAGGAGCGCGATCGCTCCGGCGAGGAGGATCCACGGAAGCACGACGGCCGCCCTGCGTGTCCAGTGCCTGCCGTTTGGGTTTTCTGCGCGTGCCCGGGCGGTCGTGCGCAAGACAACATCGACCTTTCCTTCCAGCCCTTCGGCGAATCGCTCGGCCGTCGAGAACCGGTCAGCGGGGACCTTCTCCAGCGCGCGTTCAATGGCGGCTTCGACATGCGGCGGCACGCCTGGCCGTGCGAGACGGATGCTTCGCGGCGTGTCGGTCAGCACCTTGGCGATGATCGCCTGCACGGTCCCACCCGTGTGGGGCGGTTCGCCGGTCAACATTTCGTACAGCACGGCGCCGAGCGCATAGATGTCCGAGCGGGCATCGATCGCGCGGTCGCCGGTGGCCTGTTCGGGGCTCATGTACTGCGGAGTACCTAACGAGAGCCCGGTCTGTGTGATGCGTGTGCCGCCGGCGTTGGACACAGCCAGCGCGATGCCGAAGTCGGCCACCAGCGGCTGGCCCGACTGCAGCAGCACATTTTCTGGCTTTAGGTCACGGTGGATGACACCGCGGGCGTGGGCGTAGGCCAGCGCCTTCGCGACGCCCGCCCCGATTGCCACCGCTTCGTCCACCGGGAGCTGTCGTTCCCGGTCGAGGCGCTGGCGGAGGGACTCGCCTTCGATGAACGGCATGACATAAAACAGCAGTCCGCCGACCGCACCCGAGTCAAACAGTGGCAGGAGATTGGGGTGTTGCAGACTGGCAGTCACCTTGATCTCGGCCAGGAAGCGTTCTGCGCCAAGGACCGCGCCGAGCTCGGGATCAAGTACCTTGAGCGCGACATGCCGATCGTGACGCAGATCGCGGGCGAGAAATACGGTGGCCATTCCGCCCCGCCCTATCTCGCGCTCGATGGTATAGCGTCCGGAGAGCCCTTGGCCGAGCGTGTTGATTGGATCGGTCATTCGCGTGAGGCAGTCGCAGGCGCTCTCATGCGACAAAAAGACAATCGCGCAACGATGAGCGGAAGACGCCGAGCTTCACTTACTCCTGAACTTCTACATCCCCGGCCAGTGTCTCGGCCTGTGTATCTGGCAGATTGGAGCAGTTCTGGTGCGAGAGCTTCGACGTCTCGACACTTACGCGAGGATTCTCATGAGTTGCAGCGGTGGAGCCGCCGCTTGCACAGCTCGCGCGCCCGGTTCGACGATCGTTGGGCAGCCGAATCGAAGTGCTCGTTAGGTCAAGTGGCGCATCAGATGCTACTCCACCGAACGACAACAGGTCGGCAGTGTTGGACTATGAACATTGTGGTCCACGCATTCTGGAATCTGGAATACAACACGCGTGACCTGGCCGACTTCTGCCATCATTGTTTCGGCAATGGTCCCTCCGACACCCACCTCACTGCTTGAGCCTTCCTCGACGTCTAGCCGTTGGCCTCATTGACGAAAATACACAGTCTGTGTATTTTCTGTGTATGTCCACCAAGACAATCTCCCTTCGTGAAGAGGCGTATGAGAGGCTAAAGCTAGCTCGGCGACATCCCGCCGAGTCCTTTAGCGACGTCGTTATGCGCGCCTCTTGGGATCGCGAGCTGACCACAGCCGGCTCGTATCTGCGTCTCGTTCGCGAAAAGGGCCCGTCCTACTCGACCGCAGAGCTGGAACGGGTCGAAGAATCAAAAGGATCCGACCTCCCACCGAGTGATAAATGGAAGGCGGACTGATCCTAGAGACCACCTTCCTGATCGACCTCGAGCGAGAGCTCCTTGCTGGAGTTGAAGGTCCGGCTCAAGTCTTTTTGCATGAGAATGCCGGTGAGCCACTCTTCATCACGTTCACGGTTGCGGGAGAACTCGCCGTAGGTCGCCAGTCCGCTGATCGTACGGTGTGGGAACAGCACCTTGAGCCTTTCGCGATCCTGCAGTCGCAGGCGGATGTGTCCTGGGAGTACGGCATGCTCCATCGCTTCCTCAGGACCAATGGCATGCTCATAGGCACCAATGATCTATGGATAGCCGCTACTGCGTTGGCGTATCGAAAGCCCCTGGTTACCAGAAACGTCCGTGAATTTGAGCGAGTACCGGGGCTGACGGTCCGTGCATACTAAAATCTTCCAATCACCGATCAGAAAAAACTCGTGGGCCGCTCCCGCGGCCCACCAGCTAATCACTTGATGCCGAGACCTACTGAACCCCACCCTCCCACCAGTAGCCAGTGCGCACCTGCTGTTGCGGCTTTGCCGAGCCTGAGCCGTGTACGCAGAGTGCTCCTACGCCGGATGGCGGTGACAATAAGTACATTTATGCTTACTGCCAAGAGTCCAGGAGACGTTTCCCACGCTAACTGATCATGCACCCCTGCTTGACGCGCATGCGGATTCGGTCAACAGCGTCGATCGACGCAAGCGGGTCGCCATCGAGAACCAGGAAGCTCGCTTCGTACCCCGGTTCGAGTGCACCGATTCGCCGCGTCGGGAAGATCGCACGTGAAGTCGTGCGCCCCCTGATCTCGAGCAGCTCCGCGTTGGACCAGATGCCACTCGCCACAAACTCGCGAAACTCGCCGCTGGCTGTTGAACCGAATTTGTCAGAGCCAACTACGACGTGAACACCTGCGGACCGTAGGCGCCTGATATTCCTCGCCTGAAGCTGCATACGCGCTTCGATCTCAGCGGGAGTCGTCGGACTGCCGGGATCGCGCGACCATGAGAGAGTCGGAGTGACCACGACCCCGCGCCGTCCGGCAAGTTGAGCTGTCTCGTCGTCGATCTCGAAGCGGCTGACATCCTCGCCCGCGCTCATTATGTACCCGGGGAGATGCGCCAGCATGTCTACACCCGCCGCTACTGAAATACGTGCGTCTTCTGCCGTTTCGATGTGAGCGGCGACTCGCAGTCCCGCAGCGTGCGCACGCTGTACAATCGGCCTAACCATGGAAGGCTTGAGGCCCTGGCCGTGCGGAAGACCAGTATCAGGAATGGCTGCTGGTTGCTCGCTGGCGTCCAGCAGGAAGATTTTGATGATGTCCGGCGACGCCGCAACTATCCGCGGCCATTCGCGCTCAAGATCAGCCAGACTGTCAATAAACCAATAGGCATCGCCCAGCCTGATGCGACTTTGCCTGATCACAGAAGCGTAGCTGTTCCAGTCCGCGCCAAAGGGGATCGAGGTAATCGCGCGTGGCTCATACGCCAGAAAAGGATGACTAAGCGTGGACGTGATCCCACCGTTGCCATACGCAACGTCGAGTTCGCACGGCTTGTTGAAGCGAGCGCGGAGAGGAGCCGAACGCGACGCGGCGTTCGTGAGTACCTGAACATAGAACGTCCCCTCACGGATGTATCGCGCACGAATGGAGTCGAGATTGAAGGCACCATCGAGGTTGTGCGTGTGAGCGTCGCCGAATGGGGGGATGGCAAAGCCTTCACTCAGATCTATGGTAGAGTCGATGACTGCTGGCGACCGCTCGACAAACACTCCTGAGGTGGAGTACATCGTCTTTCGGACAAACCGATCTCCATCCAGCCACTGTCCATTCACGTACGCATAACTCGGCCCGGCCGGTGGGGCGGCCTGACGACGGGACGTTCCACCGATGTCACAGGCGGCGAGGAGAATGAGTGCGAGAGCGGCAAGTCGAGCCACGAGGAGTTCTCCAGCAAGCAGTGGGCAGGAACTGCAACGTAGACAGCGTGCGCCGACGAAGGGTTGCGTGCGTAATTCATGCGTTTGGCCGAGACCTGCCTGTGCCAACCGAATCGCCCGGTGGTTAGGGCCTACCGCGGCTCGGGAGCAAAGTCCAGGTTGCGAATGATGAAGCTCGCAACGGCACATCCATTGATCAACGTTGGTCGGTAGCGTCCGAACAACACGGATCGCATGTCAGCCTCCGGGTATTTGCCCTCTCCAAACAGGATCTGCAGGGTTTCACGTCGCGCCACTCCCCTGGCGTCGACCACAAGCCATGCTACCAGTCGCCCCGAGGATTTAGTATCACCAACAAGTACCGTGTACTTCGCCATGCTTCCATTGCCGTGTCGATCACGCAGAGGTCGCTGTACAGCGTACTGGGGTACCTTCATTTCGAGTATCGTCGCGGAAATCGGTGGAATGCGATGTGGTGACAGAAAGATCGAGTACTCGGTATTCGACTCGACAATCGGGCTGAGTTCGGTTGATGCCATCGCTTGCCTGATTGCCCTAACGAGTGCACTGTCCAGCGCGGGCATAAGACTCGTTGCCTTCACGGTAGTTCCGCCCACACCGTGGAATCGATACTCGCCCGCAACAACGGGATATGCATACGGCTCCTTGCCCGGTAGCTCCGCCACTTGATAGGACGGTAAGGTGCCGATCATCTCCATCACGAAAGCTGCTGCGATTGCATCAGCGATTGCCTTGGCGCTTTCATCGGGCAATCTCGTAAGGTCAGCCTTGCTCACCATGACCGACAACGCAAGAGCAGCTGAATCGGGGAGCGCTCCGGTTGGTACACATGCTGTCCCTTGGGCTCTCACAAGGGCGGGTACGATCAGCAACAAAGTGATGCATCCGCGTATCGTGCAAAGCATGTGCTCCCCCGGGTAGCCAGCCTCAGCGGCCAGTCGATAGGCAGCCGCCAAGGCGCCGAGGAGTAGAACTACAGTGAGAAGAGAGAGGGAAACTGCCATCGCGTTGCATTCTAGCGTTCAAGTTCAGCTGGGACCCATGACTTCGGGCTTGCCGGTCGTCATTTCCGTCGCCGGCTGAACGCTTGCCCATCCGCGAAACTGCACCAGTCCTTCCTTCACCCAGTAGGGCGTATGAGCCGGACGTCCTTCCTCTTGAGCGACTGAACGGACGAATTCTCCTGTTGTCGCAAAGATGATTCCGTGCCATAGGTTTTGCGGTTCAGCAACGCCGGCTTGGCGAAACGCTTGCCTAAACTCATCGCGT
>CAZYTS010000118.1:0-12163 GCA_964649855.1 uncultured Gemmatimonadaceae bacterium | reverse complement strand
CTACGCTGCGGCTTCGGAACCAGCGAGCCACGTTGTCAGGTGCGTTCAGTGATACAGACAATTCCCTAAAGCGAATAAAGTCGCCCTTTTCAAAGAAGCCTGACACGGAGCGGCTGGGGTGCTCGCGCACCATCACAGTTCTGGCCTGCTCGAACAACGGCGCGGTAGGACTTATGAGTCCTTCGCAGTTGAAACGGCTGGCGCAGCGAATACGCTCTGTATTGTTGTAGACCAGGTGTCCACCCTTGTAGTCCAGCATTGCGGAAACGCGAATACGACGGCGCCATAGATCGATGCCATTGATGAGCGCAAACTCTTTGGTTGGCATCGAGTATCCCTGGAACACTGCTGTATCGGTTACGGTGATCTCAGAAATGTCCGGGTTGGAGTTGTAAACGATGATTCCGTCGCCGTTCTTGTCGCCAAAGCCCGTGAGCTTGCGCGACCACCAGCCATAGAGCGGATACCCCTCGCGCTGGCTCTGTGTCGTTCCAATGATATCGGGAACGCCGCCGAGGCTAACAAGCTCGTTGTCATTAGTCGACCCATTGAGCGTGATGTCCCACCCAAAGGCGTCTTTATCCATGAGCCGGGCATTGACCAGGAACTCCCAGCCAGTGTTGCGCACTTCGCCGAGGTTTTCGAGACGGCTCGTTGCACCCGTTCCAATAGACGGCGGGAGAATTCGGCTGATGAGCGCGTCCTTGGACTTTTTGGTGTAATACGTGACTTCGGTCGAGACGCGGTTATCCCAGAACGTTCCATCGAGGCCGAGCTCCAACTCTTCTGAGCGCTCGGGCTTGAGATTCCGGTTGCCGAGCGTGCTGAAAACGAGCGCTGGTTCTTCGCCCGACTCGGTTGCTGCTGTGCTCGAGCTGTAGTACTGCACGGCGTCGATCGTGCCAGGCTGCACACCCGAAGCGCCGTATGCCGTTCGCAGTCTGAGCTGGTTTATCCATCCCATTTCCGGGAAGAACTCTTCGTCAGACATGACCCACGACGCCGAGAACTTGGGATAGAAAACAGTCTTGAAGTTCGCACCAAACGCGCTGTTGCGATCGGAACGAACGGCACCTGTAAGGAACAGCCGGTCGCGGAATGCAAAGCTCTGCTCAACAAATCCGCCAAGCGTGCGGCTCTCGCTGCTCGTTTCGTCGGCTTCCTTGATCGCTCCGGAGGTCACCGTCGTTGCGCCTGGTGGCAGCTGACGCCCCTCGGCGCCGTTTCGGTTAAAGACGTTACGGTAGAACTGGAAGCCTGCCGTCGTCTTGGACTCGATAGCGTCCGTCAGCGAGTGTGTTGCTGTCGCTCCTGCATCTACCGTGTAGATGTAGAAGTTTGTCCTGTTGTCAATCTTGTAGCCGAGCCGGTCCTGACCACTTTCGGGGCAATTGGCAAAGCGGCATAGCTGCGTGTCTTTGCGAAGGATCAGGTCCAGACCAACGTTGGCGCGTGCGGTCAGCCAGTTCTTGGCACGCCAGTTGGAATTGGCTGAGCCAATAAAGCGCTCGATACCTTGCCAGTTCTGCGCCTGGTAGATCTCGCGCGGCGTTGCCGCACGCCAGCCAAAGAGTGGTTCACCACTTGGCGTAACGTTGCCTTTGTGGCCCGGGCCCCCGTAAACGTTTGTCGCTATCCCGCGGACGCCGGAGTCGTCGCTCATCGGCAGCCGGAGATCCTGCGAGTTGTAACCCATGCCGACTCCAAGATCGAAGTTGCTAGGCAGGGCGATGTTGAGGTTGGTGCGTCCCGTCATGCGCGTAAGGCGATTCGGGCTCTTCTGTTCCGGACGCAGTGACAGGCCATGCTCCTTCATGTACTGCTTGTCGAAGTCAGGAACCTTGGTAACGCCGTCTTCGTCTTCGAACTCTCCATGAACAAAGAAGCGCACTGTCTCAGTACCACCACGAAGCTGCGATCCGTACTGACGGCGATAGCCGATTCCGTAAGGTGTGGTCTCAGGATCTTCGTGCAGGTTGAACGACGTAACGCTGTCCTGGCTGCAGGTTCCAGCTGCTACCTGCGTGAGGAAACACTGAACCGTGTTGGCCTGAGTTGACGTTGTCCCCGACGTCGTTCCCGTGCGCCAACCACGCCATGCAGTCGGGTAATCGTTCTGGTCGGTAATTGCTGTCTGTTCTGTGTAGTGCGTCCACTCCATTCGTCCCGCCACACCCCGCTTTGTGGTAATAACGATCACGCCGTTGGCAGCGTCTGTTCCGTAGAGTGTTGCAGCCGACGGACCGCGCACTACTTCAATCGACTCGATCTCTTCCGGGTTCAGGTCTCCGACGCGGGCGGGAGTGGTACCACCAACGCTGATGGTTGAGGAACCGGTCGTACCTTCAACACGGATCCCGTCGATTATGTAGATCGGGTTGTTGGTGAGGGACAACGAACTCGTTCCGCGTATTCGGACTCGCGTTCCTGCTCCTGTCTGTACTCCGGGCAGGACCTGCACACCGGCAGCACGCGAAGTCAGCAGGTCGCCGAGGTTAGCCACCGCCTGGGTCTGTACAACCTCGGCAGCATCTACCTGGGCTATGGCATTGCCGACTTCTATGCGGCGCTGTTGCCCTGTTGCAGTGGTTACGACCGGATTGAGTGAGACTGCAACCGGGCGCAGCGTGATGTTGAGCGTGGTAGTCTGGCCGGCGGTTACTGTTGCGCTCCGCCTGACCTCCGCGTACCCTAAACGTAAAATACGGACTTCTACCTGGCCCGTGTTTACGCCGCGAAGCGTGTACTCCCCTTCGTTGTTAGTCTGAGTTCCAAGGTTCGTGCCGGCAACTGTAATCTGCGCCGCCGCGATGGGCTCACGACTTAGAGAGTCGGTCACCCGTCCACTAATCGTTCCCTGTTGAGCCTGTGCGCTTCCGGTGACCGTCAGAAATCCGGCCAGCGCGAGCGAGTAAAACGGTCGTCTCATACTCATAGAGGCCTCATGAACTGTCCTTTACTGGAGTGAGAGTTGAGGGACGGATCGGAGACAAACGTAGCGCTGGCACTTTGGCCCGCAACCAGACTTTGGGGGTGCTGGAAAACCGACAATTGCGCTTGGCTTCACAGCTGCATGGAAAACCTCAGGTCGACATGTGGCTGGCCCTCGCTTTCGGACACCCGCGCCATTGGCGCAATGGTGCGCGGCCGGTCGGCGGATCGTCAAGTCGCATTAGGTGCGGACTCGTGCTCGACTTAGCCCGCGGATTGTAGACTGGTTAACAACCTTGGCGCCTTCGCCTAACGGCTTAGCGGCAGTAACGAAGCTGCGGCCTGGTCAACCATCAGCCACGCATCGCGCACTCGATGTAAGACAGTTGCGACCGGCAGATCCTTCCTGGTTCCAGTGAAGGCGTCACGAATAACCTTTGCCTTTGCGTCGCCAAAAGCGGCAACTACAACGAGGCGAGCTCGACAAATGGTCTGCAGTGTCAGGGTGACACGCTTGGCCGGTGGCTTGGGTGACTGGTCAACAAAGTGCACCGACGACTGAACGTCATCATCCCCAGGAAAAACGGACGCCACGTGCCCATCCTCTCCGGTACCAAGAAGTACGACATCCAGAACCGGAGGTGAGCCCGCCACGCTCACGAGTTCGGCACTGTATTGCTCTGCTGCGAGCTGCCCATCAAAGGCGAGTCTCTGAAAGTCGTGTGTATGCCAGCGCGCGCCGCTTGCGGCAGAGTCTGCCAATAGACGCCGCGCCAGCCCGGCATTCGATTCGGGATCACTTTCCGGCACTACTCGTTCATCGGCAAGGAAGAGGTCGACATCCTGCCATTGCATCGGCGTCTTACCCAGTGCCGGTAGAAACGCCTTTGCTACCGAACCACCGGGGATCGCAATCGAGAAGCGCCCCATACTCGCCAGAGCCTCGCGCGAACGTGCGGCAACTAGCCGCGCAAATTCGTCCGCGAGCCGATCAGGAGTTCCGACTGCGAGTTCCATATCTCGTTCCCTTGTTCGCGATAGAGTCCAAGGCGTCGCGAACGGTTCGCTCAAGCGGAGCCGTCAATTACGATCGAACCACATGAAGCCTGGCCCTACCGCTAATGGAGTCGCGCCACCACCGGCCGATACATACGTTACGAAAAACGGCTTTGCTCCTGGCAAATTGAAAATGGAGGGTCAATGCAACTGGGGATGATTGGTCTTGGACGCATGGGTAGCAACATGGTCCGGCGCCTCATAAAGGGGGGTCACCAGTGCGCCGTCTTTGATCGTTCGGTAGAAGCGGTCTCTGCATTGGCAGCTGAAGGTGCCAGTGGGGCAACGACTATAGAAGAGTTCGTCAAGCTGCTCACCCCACCGCGCACGGTCTGGATAATGGTGCCCGCCGCGGCGGTGGACGGCGTCATCGAAAGTGTTGCGCGCCACCTCACCAGCGGCGATGTACTGATCGACGGGGGCAACTCGAACTTCCGAGACGACCTCAGGCGCTCGCACGAACTATCGGCCCGCGGACTCCACTATGTGGACTGCGGCGTAAGCGGCGGGGTCTTTGGATTTGAGCGCGGCTACTGCCTGATGATTGGCGGCGAGCCGGAGGTTGTGAGTCGGCTTAGACCAATCTTTGAGACGCTGGCCCCGGGCCGGGGCTCGATTCCCCCCACTCCGACAAGATCCCTGACGACGGAGAGCACGGCCGAGCTGGGTTTCTATCGTTGTGGCGGTGCGGGAGCTGGCCACTTTGTAAAAATGGTTCACAACGCCATCGAATACGGCATGATGGCGGCCTACGCCGAGGGATTCAGCGTTCTGGAACATGCAGGGGCCGGTCACAAGAAGCGCGCCGTAGACGCCGAAACTACACCTTTAGAGCATCCGGAGCACTATCAGTACGATTTTGATCTTGCCGAAATCGCCGAGCTTTGGAGGCGTGGGAGCGTTATTCCGAGTTGGCTTCTGGATCTCTGCGCCAATGCCCTGGCAGGTGACTCCGGTCTGGACGCCTACTCGGGCCGAGTCAGCGATTCCGGCGAAGGGCGCTGGACTCTTGCGGCGGCAAACGACCTCGCTGTACCGGTACCAGTCCTGGCCTCTTCGCTTTTTGCGCGATTCGCCTCACGAGGAGAGGCAGACTTTCAAAACCGTCTTCTTTCGGCGCTACGCCATCAGTTTGGTGGTCACGTTGAAAAGCCTCACAAATGACAAGTCAGCGATCAGACGCCCTGGTTCTTTTTGGGATCACCGGTGACCTCGCCTACAAAAAGATCTTCCCCGCACTTCACTCGATGGCAAAGAAGGGACGCCTCGGTGTTCCGGTAATTGGCGTTGCGTCGTCGGAACACACGACCGATAGTCTCACTGAGCGGGCGCGCGCCAGCATCATGGAGTTTGGGGGTGGAATCGATGACGCAGCTTTTGCCGAGCTGGCCTCTGCGCTCCGCTATGTTCGGGGAGACTATCGCGAGCAGGATACATACAAGCGTTTAAGGGAGGCTCTGGCTGACGCATCGCGTCCGCTCAACTATCTCGCCATTCCCCCCTCGCTATTTGGACAGGTAGTCGAGGGTCTGGGCGACGCCGGTTGTACAAACGGCGCGCGTGTGGTGCTGGAGAAACCTTTCGGTCGAGACCTGGAGTCGGCACGCGCGTTAAACCAGACACTGCATAAGCGCTTTCCCGAGGAATCCATATTCCGTATCGATCACTATCTCGGAAAGGAGGCGGTTCAGAACATTCTCTATTTCAGATTTGCCAACGCTTTTCTGGAACCTGTGTGGAATCGCTTTCATGTAGAGAGCGTGCAGATAACGATGGCCGAAAGCTTTGGCGTCTCGGGACGAGGTAAGTTTTACGAAGAGGTGGGGGTAATCCGCGACGTAGTCCAGAACCACCTGCTCCAGGTAGTTGGATTCCTTGCCATGGAACCTCCTTCGAGCATCTACGCCGAGTCGATTCGCGACGAGCAGAGCAAGGTACTGCGAAGTATTCCGCCGTTGGAGCCTTCTGACCTGGTTGAAGGTCAGTTTGAGGGCTACAGAGATGAAGACGGAGTAGCACCGCACTCTCACGTGGCTACCTTTGCGGCGTTGCGACTCAGAGTCGAGTCGTGGCGCTGGTCCGGCGTCCCCTTCTATATAAGAGCTGGCAAGAAGCTCGCGACTACAGCCACCGAAGTGATGGTCGAACTGCGGCACCCACCTCACGTGGTCTTTCACGACCAGCCGCCGGCAATGGGTAACTACATTCGCTTCAGGCTAGGGCCTGAGGTGGTTATCGCGCTAGGCGCCAATGCCAAACGCGCGGGAGAGGACATGCAGGGCCAGCGCAGTGAGTTGTCGCTCGTGCGCCAGCCCAGCTCCGACGAGATGAGCGCCTACGAGCGGCTCCTGGGCGATGCCATGGACGGCGATGCCACACTCTTTGCGCGACAGGATACCGTCGAAGCAGCATGGGCAATTGTAGATCCCCTGCTTCAGATGGATAAGGCTCCTATCCCATATCCCGTGGGTTCATGGGGACCCGATGAATCAGACTTTCTCACACACGCTGTAGGGGGCTGGAACGACCCTCTCTGATGGATCTGCCGTTGTACCTAAGCCTTTCATGCAAGAGGTTAGATAGTTGAGCAATCTGCCCGAAGTATGGTTGCGCGGTCCTTTGCCTGGAATTCCACCGCTGCTTCAACCAATCGCACATAGCCTGCTGCAATGTCGCGAAGAAACCGAGAAGTGGCTCGGCGGTCTGAGCGACGCCGAAACCGCTGCTCATCCCGGTGGCGCCGCCTCCGTTGGCTATCATATTCGCCATGCCGTTGGAAGCCTCGACAGGCTCTTCACTTATGCTCGCGGCAAGGCCTTGAACGTGGAGCAGCTATCCTGGCTCAAGGCTGAAAAGGAGGACGACGCTTCACCCGGCGCAAGCAACCGTCTGGTTAATATGTTCGGCGACGCCGTAGACCGCGCGCTGCAACAATTGAAAGAGACAAGAGAAGGAGAGCTCACAGAGGCCCGTGAAGTGGGCCGGGCCAAACTCCCATCGACGGTAATCGGTCTCCTCTTTCACGCCGCCGAGCACACGCAGCGGCATTTGGGCCAGGTCGCGACTACAGCGTTGGTGATTTCGAGGCGCGAGATGAGCGGCGGCTGAGATGGTTGAGGGCGCGGGATAAGCGAGGGGCTGAGAGGCGGAACTCAGCCCCCCAGCCCCCAGCCCCTCAAACTCTCAGCCCCTGGTCAATGCACTATCACTCGGCCGTCCATTCCAGCGTGCAGCGTGCACTCATAGGTGAACGTGCCCGCGGTGGTGAATGTTCTGGAAACGCTTGTGTTGGACGAGGCGTTGATGCTGTTGGGCACGCCCGCAGTCGCGGCAAAGGTTACAGTGTGTGCCAATGCCCCAAACTGCCAAGTGACGGTACCACCCACGGCAATGTCGACTTGTGCAGGATCGAACTGCGAGTCAGCACCGGCCGACACGTCAGCAACGGTGGGGAAAGCCGGTCCGGTAACGGTCACAACTGACTCGCCAAATCTGGTCGCGTCGGCCTGCGCGGTTGCGCGGATCGTCGCGCTCCCCTGCGCCACTGCGGTGACGCGGCCAGTACCGTCGACCGTTGCTATGGCCTCATCCGATGAACTCCAGGTCACGTCTTTGGAGGCGTTGTTACCCACTTCTACCGCTGCGGTCAGCTGGCCAAAAGCCCCCTGCGTGAGTGAAAGGGTAGCAGGTGTTACGGTCACACTCGTAACAATTGGTGAGGCGTCGATACGGATGGCAGCGCTGCCTTGTTTGGTCGCATCAAAGTCAGACGTTGCAGTGATCGTCACGTTGCCCGCTGCAACGGCACTTACCTCACCAGTTGTACTGACGGTTGCAAATGCAGCGTTAGAAGTCGACCACGTTACGCCGGTGGCAGCCCCGCCAACAGCTGTTACGTCTGCACTGAGTTGTGCCTTGGTGCCTGCAATGAGCGCGGTCGGCGGGTTTGTGATAGTTACAGATACTATTGCTGGTTTGGGATTGACGGTGATGCTGGTCGAGCCCGACTTGGTAGCATCAAAGACTGACGTTGCAGTGATCGTCACTGTCCCCACAGCAACCGCCGTTGCCTTGCCGTCAGTTGCTACTGTTGCAACTGAATTGTCAGACGAAGACCAGGTCACGTCTGTCGACGCACCGCTCCTCACGACCACGTCCGCTGTTAACGCCAGCTCATCGCCGGCCACCATAACCGCGCCCTGCGGCAACACCGAAACCGAGACCACAGAAGGTGGAGCGGCGTTCACCGTGACAGTTACTGTCGCGGACACCGTTGGTGCAAAAACGCTGGTTGCTGTGATCTCGGCGCTTCCAATCGCCACTCCGGTAATCGTTCCTCCGGTGGTAACGGAGACGATAGTCTGATTCGAAGACGTCCACGTGACTGCGGTTGACGCACCGCCGACTGCGGTGACGGTCGCAGTCAACGCAAGAGACTCACCTTCAACTATCACCGGTGCGGGTGGCGCGATCGTCACCGCGTTGACCGCGGGAGGCGGGTTTACTGTAATTGTAGCATTCCCGCTTTTGGTATTATCAAAGGTCGAGCGCGCCGTGATCGTCACTGTACCTGGCGCGACACCCTGAACCAGACCACTCTGTGAAACTGTCGCGGTCGCTTGACTCGAACTCTCCCACGTCACGGTGTTGGGGGCGCCGTTTACCGCAGCTACTGTGGCGCTCAACTGAGTCGTAGACCCAACCACGACCGTTGTGGTACCGGGTGTGACAGTAACCGAGTTTACTTGCGGAGTTTGAGGCTCAGGCGGCGTCGATCCTCCACCGCCACATGCCATTCCAACAGCGGCCAACAGGACGTACGACGACAGGTATAGCGGCTTGCGCAAGCTCTGACGCAACAGGAACATGGGCGGAGTCCTCCACAGGTAGACACGCACGGTGCGGACTCTCTGGATGGAGGGCAACGCTGGTACGTCCAAAGGCAGTTTTCAGACGTTGAATGTCGCAGCCTTACGCGCTCTCGACCCCTGCCCCAGTCAGGACGTGGAACACCGCTCCCGGAGTATCCACTCCCGGCCAAAGGGATCGCGAAGCTGACACGCGGGCTCACCAACTCCACCATCAAAGTTGCCTGCCACGATCGTTGCTCCGGCGTCCCATGCAGCACGCATCGCACGAGAGACATCACTCACGTCGAGCACCAACGGCTCCTGGTCCTCGCTACGGGTGACAACTCCCGGCCTGAGAACGAGCGCAATAACCACGTCTCCGATACGAAGATCTACCCGCGACGACTCCGAGAGTCTCTCTCCATCCGTCACTGGCACGTGCTCTATCGCGACGATTTCGCTGCTACCAAAAGCCTTGATGTAAAAGGCCAGAGCACGGTCAACCTCATGGATTCCTATCTCTATAGAACATTCCTGCGTTAGCATTTCACTTTTGGGTTATAGTCCGCAAAGAGACCCGAAGGATTCTCCTCCCATACCCACACGTGAAGGTACCAGAGCTGCAATGGATCGCTGCGCTTGAGCTGACGGCCCAAAAAGCGCGGGGCATCCTTCCTCGTCCATTTGGAGTACGGAATGATGTATTCCACTCCCGTTAGCACAGACCGACCCTCCGCATCCTTTGCGTAGAGCAGTATCTCTGGTTTTTCCAGCTGCAGCGTATCGTCAAGCAACCGCGAATCAGCGTAGTGGTACCCCATTACGCCCATCTCAGGGTGTGAAAGACAGCGCGGCTCCGTTTTGGGAAATCCCGCGGCCTGCGCTGCAGCTAGATCTTTATACGGAGCAGTTGCCTGACGGATTCGCTCAACATTGCGATTCAGAACAGAATCCACCTCCGCAGACTCTGCGGCCTCATGAGCATCGTGCGACGCAGTTCGCGCTGATGGCGCGCAGGCGAGCGCTAAGCAGAGTAGCAGGGACAACACTGCAGAGGCACGATTCGATCCGAGTCGAAGGGGCATTCTCATTCTGGCTAGGGCAATGACCGTATGGCGGAGCCCGCACCAAGGGATTGAGTGAGGGCGCGGCCCTTTACGCGACTTGCAACCTTTGAGGGCACCATTGCGCCTCAAATGGCGCCGGGGTGGGAGGTGCAATACGGGGCCCAATAGCCCGCGACTCATCACCGCCCCCTACGTCGCGGGTGCGGGATCGGGCCGACAATCGGAACCCGGCAGCCACAGTTCGGCCCAGAGATCGTGCCGCAGCAACCGCGCCCTTGCGCTTTCTAACGGACGGGTTGGCATTCAGGCCCATGCCAAAAGCGACCGAACCGTCCCCGGACAACCGGCACCTCGCCAGCGCTGATGCACCGGCCCGTGCAAGCGCCGAACTCGCGGGACCGCCGGCAGGTAGCGAGGCAGCCATCCCGTGGCAGTCGGCATTGTTTGGCGCTTCGCTCGCGTACGTCGCAGTCGGGCTACTCGAGACCGTCAAGGTCTATCTCTTTCGCCACCTCCAGGGCATTGGTCGCAACTTTGCGTTTGTCTCGCTGGAGATCATGCCCTGGTGGAGTCTTTGGCTTCCCATCCTTCCGGCGGTACTCTGGGTGTCGCGCCGGTTTCGCTTTGCCGAGGGTCATTGGAAGCTCAGCTCTACAGTCCACTTTGTTGCTGCATTCGGACTTTCGACTGCTCATGTCGTGGTCTTTAGCGCGGTATTCATGGTGTTCTTCCCCGACTCGGTTGTCATTCAACCGAGCCTGCCGGAGCAGATACGCTACTTCCTCGGCCGGTATCTCTTTACCGATTTTCTGACGTACTGCGCGACGGTGGCTGTCTACCTCGCTTTTGACAATTTTGTCAGATATAGACGTACAGCGATCGCGGCTGCACAGAATGCCGCACGAGCCGCTCAGTTGCGGCTGAGCCTGTCTGAAGCACGAATGCAGGCGTTGAGGATGGAGCTCAATCCTCATTTTCTCTTCAACACCCTCAACGCTGTAGCAGGACTCGTTCGGCGGCGCGAACACGACGCTGCTATTGAGACCCTTTCTCAACTTGGCGAGCTCCTCAGGACCACACTGAACCGGGAAATGCCAACGGAAGTAACACTCCTCGATGAACTTGCTCTTCTCGATCGCTTCCTCGGCATCGAGCGGGTGCGCTTTGGTGAACGCCTGCAGGTTACGCATGAGATCGATGAGGATGCGTATGAAGCGCTGGTGCCTCCGCTCATCTTGCAGCCAATTGTTGAGAACGCCGTAAAGCATGGTGTTGCGCGGCGCACTGGTCCCGCATTTCTTGAGATCAGCGCACGACGTATCGACGATGGCGCCAGACTCGAGCTTTCGGTCAGGGATTCGGGAGAGGGACTGTCTGCCCGACACGGGAGACCACCGCGCGAAGGTGTTGGACTCTCAAACATCAAGGCGCGGCTTGAGGAGCTATACGGACACGGCTCCTATAGAGTCGAGCTGAGAGACGAACCTGGCGGAGGAGCGCGAACGATCGTCGTGCTCCCTTGGCACGCTGGAAATGGAACCCAAATGGTGGCTGCAAGTGCTTGAGAATTCAGCAAAACGACCCTTGCGGGTAGCGATAGTAGATGACGAACCCCTGGCGCGTGACGGATTGCGACTCGCCCTTAGACGCGTACCAGACGTGGTGGTAGTTGCCGAATGCGAAGATGGCATCTCTGCTGTGCAGGCAATCAAGTCTACAAAGCCGGATCTGGTATTCCTTGACGTTCAGATGCCAGGCCTCGATGGCTTTGAGGTGATAGAACGCGTCGGACCAGAGGCAATGCCCGCAGTCGTGTTTGTCACGGCTTTTGACGTGCATGCGATCCGAGCCTTTGAGGTGCACGCCATCGACTACGTGCTCAAACCCTTCGAAGACAGGCGCCTGCGTGCGGCTCTCGAACATGCTCGCTCACGCCAGGAGGAGGAGCTCGGCAGGCAGCTAACACAGGTCGTTCGTGCGTGGAATTCGGGAGTGCCCGCCAACCTTGCTTCCGTGGACGCATCAGAACAGGAGCGACTGTTGAGCGTTGCAACAACTCCAGCCGGTGAACCGCTCCTATCCCTGCACCACGGCCTGACTGATGCGCCGAGAGGTGCGCAATACATTGCGCGCTTTACTGTCCGCGAAGACGGACGCATCCGTTTTGTGCAGGCAGCCGACGTCGACTATATAGAAGCCGACGGCAACTACATCGTCATGCACGTTGGCGATACTCGCCACAGAGTCAGAGCCTCGCTG
>CAZYTS010000117.1:0-12282 GCA_964649855.1 uncultured Gemmatimonadaceae bacterium | reverse complement strand
CCAGGAGACGGTGTCTGGAGAACGGGCGCAGTACTCTGGCCGAAACGCGAGCACTATACCTGATATGCGCTTCGTGGAAGATGCCATTGAACAGAGTGTGCGCAATTCGCGTTTTGAGGCTGCGGGCCTGGATGGGCCTAGAGTGCAGGCAATGTCTGAAGTGCGTCTAGCGCTGGGCACCACACGCCTGAGCGAGAGAGGACGGGGGTCAGCCGGACGGGAGAACGTTGTGCTCGCTTACGCGGTAGCGCTGCTGCTCTACATGAGCATAGTGCTCTACGGCCAGTCGATTCTCATGAGCGTAATCGAGGAAAAGACCCAGAGGGTTGCCGAGGTTGTGGTGTCGGCGGTGAGCCCCTCGCAGCTCCTTGCAGGCAAGGTACTGGGAGTAGGCGCCGTGGGTTTGACGCAGCAACTCATCTGGGTAGCCAGCGGCGTTCTGCTGGTGAGGTTTCAGGGCCCCATCATTCAGGCCATGGGTCTGGGGGCAGCGCCAACTACACTCCCTGGTTTGTCGCTCGTCACGGCTGCGGTCTTTTTACTGTTCTTCCTGCTGGGCTTCATCTTTTTCACGACCATGTTTGCAGCCGCCGGTTCGATGGTGAGCAGCACTCAGGACGCGCAGCAGGTCGCCACGCCGCTGACTCTTCTCATCGTCCCCAGCATTCTGCTCCTCGCGCCGGTTCTCATGGATCCGGGCGGGACTCTGGCTATCGCCGTGAGTCTCATTCCATTCACAGCGCCGATCCTCATGCCGGTGCGCATGAGCCTGACAAGCGTGCCGTGGATTGAAGTGGCGGCTTCGGTGGCACTGATGCTTGTGGCGTGTCTGGCGGCCATATGGCTCGCGGCACGCATTTATCGTGTAGGCGTGTTGATGTACGGCAAGAAGCCGTCGATGGCCGAACTGATGCGCTGGATCCGAGCTCGCTAGAGGCGTTCGGGCTCGCGTTTGGCAGCTGCAGCGAGCAGGCGCTCACAGAGTACGTCATAGGCCTCTGTTGTAGCGCCTGCCGAACCTGGCCGCGGCACGCGGCCTATGATGTCGCGTTTGAGTGCCGTGGCCACCACCGCAGGATCCCACTGCGGCGTGTTGTCGTTGAGCATGGTAACCACAAGCACGCGATCCGCCCCAAACCCAAGGCTGCCACAAAGCTTTAGGGTCCGTTGCGCCGCACGAAGCGCACTAACACTGTCGTCGGTCACGAGCAGCACGATTCGTGAAAGATCAAAGGCGGCTATCAGATCACCCGTCAGGGGTCCCCACACCACAAGTATGGTTATCTCAGTGGCGTTAGCCGCGTTTACGAGTGCAGGAAGGGGGTTGGCCGGGAGAGTGTTGAGGGTCGAAGTGCGTCTGCGCCGTGGCCGCTCCGTTTCACTGGCGCGATCAAAGAGCGTCGTCACCTGGTGAGGTTTGGAGAGCGCGTCGAGAGACGCTGCCAGACCCTGAGCGACGGAGGCTACGTCGACCGACCTGCGGTCGGCGTAAACCGTTACAACCACTGCCTTCCCCCGGCCAGTAAGCCTCAGGCGCCAGGTTGAGGCGCGCAGTGCTTTTCGAACGCCGCAACCAAATCCTCGGCGATCTCTTCAGCGGCGCGTCCTTCGATCTGCCAGCGTTCCATCATGTAGAGAAGCTGACCGTCTTTGAGGATTGCGATCGACGGACTCGAAGGAGGATACCCGGTAAAGTACGAGCGCGCCCTGGCCGTTGCCTCGGCGTCCTGCCCAGCAAAAACCGTCGTGAGACGATCGGGTCGAGCTCCTTGGCGTGCGAGCGCCATGCGAAGCGCTGGTCTGGCCATACGTGCTGAACACCCACAGACAGAGTTTACGCACACGAGCGTTGTTCCCTCGCTCTGGGTGGCGACTGAATCAACGTCGCCAGCAGTTCGCAGTTCGGTGAATCCGATTCTGGTGAGGTCTTCGCGCATGGGAGCGACGAGACGCTCATCGTACATAACGTGTTGTGGAAGCATGACAACTGGGTGGAAATGATACGGAAGATTCGGCCAACTTCTCAGGGCTCATCGCCCCTAACGAGTGCCAGCAGCGCGCTCTGTGGAACCACGAGATAGGTCTCGTTCTCGAAGGTTATTTCAACTGCTGCCTTTCTGAAAAAGAGGGCGTAGTCGCCCATGCGAGCCTGCATTGGCACGAACTTTGGAGTCTCGCGCTGCGAGGTACGCCAGGGCTCGTCACCCGGGTCGCTGAAATCCGGCATTGGGTTGCCAGGACCAGTGGCCACGATCTCGCCTCCCTGTACAGCCTGAGAGTCAACAGCAGTAGGCGGAAGGTAGAGACCAACTTTGGTGCGCTCTTCGCCATCCGGTATACGGATCAGCACGCGATCACCAACCACTATGAGATGCTTGTTTCCTTTCTGCACGGCACTCGAAGGTGGCAGTACGGGTCGAAAAACACCGTACGTTTGAGTCCTTCAAGTTATCGCATGCCGCACGAACGCGGCAGCGGTTGGGGATCAGCGCACTATGTGGAACTCGCTCTGTCGCTTGAGCGCCCAGCGTGGCTTGCCGTCCTGACCGACAAAAAAGTCCTCTTCCTGAGCAATTCTGACCGGTTGTCCCCCCCATTCTGGCACTGAGGTTGTGGTCTGCAACTCGGCTGAGTACCACATCCCCGGGATCACCTTTGCGTCCCCTCTCCCTGGAACGCCTCCCTGGTAGTCCCAGAGCCCGATCAGAGGCCCGGCGCCGTGCCCGTGCATGCCAATCGGATGCGAATACATCGTGCCGCTGATTCCCTGCTCGTTGATGCCGGTCAACGTAGCGCGGAGGATTTCGTTGCCACTGCGTCCCGGCCGGGTTTCTTCCAGAAGAATGTCCTGGAAGCGATTGGAATTGGTCAGGGCGCGCTTCAATCCAGCTGGAACGTCGGATTCATCTTCTTTGAGCACATAGCCGTTGTGCTGAGTGTCAGTGTTTAGTCTCAGGGCAGTAATGCCCACGTCACACCACAGCAAGTCTCCACGCTGGATCACCGGGTTCTCGCCTAACGATTGAGCCGTGGCACCTGCGCGCTGCACCGATATGCCGGGCTGGAACCACGTGCTCAGCCCCATGTCTGCCACCTGCTGACGCCACCACCACACCAGGTCCTCTGTGCGAGTAACTCCGGGTGTTATGACTTCGCGGGAAAACATTCTGGTTATAAGCGAGTGAACGAGTTCCGTGAGTTCAGTAAAAAAGACTTCTTCTTCGGGGAGCCGCGAAGCTATGAACTCCAGCGGCAGCTCTTCTGTGCGTTTGAAGCGCGATGTCCATGGCGATCCCAGTGCCTGCCTCATGCCTTCGTACTCACCAGCGCTTAGACCATCTGAAAAAGCGTGAACACGTGAGGTATTGATTCCGATTACGCGCGGTTTGCGATCTGCAATTACGCTTTTGAGGACCTGCCATTGGGAGTCTCCCCACAATTCGGCCTGGCGTGCTCCTGCAGCGTCTGTCACTGCCTGCGGGGCGCGGTAGTCGCGATAGATCCCTCCCTGCGAGCTCCCGCCCAGAGCAAGTCGCTCGACGCAAGATCCGTCGCCTGGGTCCTTCGTTCCTGCTGCCGCACATTTGTCAAAGAAGACGTAGATCGTGCGTCTTCTGGCGTGGAACGTGGTGGGCGAAACCAGCGAGGAGAAGGTTGGATCCTCGTTGTACTCGCGCATCGGAATTACCCACATGTCCACGCCGTGCTTGCGCATCAAGGCCGGTAGAATCGTCTCCATGCGCTTCTTGAGCCAGCGCTGCTGAACTTCGGCCTGCTGGCGCTGTGTGCCAAACACCTGTGCATGCGCAGAGCCTGGTGACGCCACGAGCAGAAGAAGCGACGCGGCAGCCAAACGAAATAGTGTCTGAATGCTCATAGGAGGGGGAGATTCAATTTTCACGCGAAAGCCACTGAACGTTCTGTACGTTTTACTCTTCCAGGGCCGACGCGGCTGCCGCACCACTCTCCGCACGATCGCGCCTTGCCAGTAGATAGCGCACCAGCTGAACTACGCCCGCCAGGACGAGAGAGTAAAGCAGCAGAGCGACGATGCGCCAGAAAAAGGTGCTAGCTGTAAGGGCGGGCCAGTCGGCAAAGGTGGCTCGTGCAGATCCCACGGGCTCACGGTGCATCGCGATCAGTGCGAGCGAAGTCAGCGACTCTGCCATGGCCTCGAACACGACGAACGCTGGGGCCCGCCAGAGCCACCGTGGCAGAGTGTAGTTGCCCAGATGGAGCGTTGCCATTCCGCAAAGCCAAATCAGGCCAGCAGCCACTGCAGCGGCAAGAAAGAGGATGTTGTTGTTGGGGCCGGTTGTCAGGGCGAGCGCTCGGCCAAGCCTCAAAACCACCCCAGTCACGAGCGCCATCTCGATAATCGACATCGTGAAACGCCTGAAGGCCGGCGTTTCCTCGATCTTGAACGTGCCCGTTACGTGGGGAAAGAATGGCGTCATCTCAGGAAGTTAGACACGCAGGGCGCGGACTCGTCAACAGAACCGGCCGAACTGCGTGATGGAATGCTCCGCGCTGGTTCACAAGAGTGCCCCAGGTCACCTGGCGATCCGTTCAGCAATCCAGCCCAGGCTCTCCCGGACATGGAGTCTCCAATAGGGCCACTCGTGGCCACCCGGCCACTCATTGTAGGTATGCGGAATCGACAGCTTTGTCAGTTCGTAGTGAAATGCTCTGTTCTGCCCTATGACAAGCGAGTCGGCGGTGCCGGCGTCTACGAAAAGTGCCGGCATCCTGGCCGGATCTCGCGCAACAAGTTTGCGGGCCTTTCTCGAAGGGTCACGCGACCACCAACCAGTGGTATCGGGTCCGAACATTGGTCTTATGAGCGGCCAGAAACGCTCGCCCCACTTCTGGCGCAACGCCAGCAGGTCACTGCCATAAAGCGGCGCTGCAGCAAAAGCGGCTGGTCCCACATAGAGTGGTGAAAGAACTCCTGAGTGGCTTGCAGCCGCGCTGAAAACGTCTGGGTAGGAGAGGGCCAGCGTGATGGCGCCGTAGCCGCCCATGCTAAGTCCGGCAATGGCGCGGTGCTCGCGATCAGGTACGGTGCGCCAGGTGCTATCGACCCAGGCCACCAGGTCGCGCGCGATGTAGTCATCGTAGTGGGGCCAGGGCACGCAGTACGAATCCACTGTGTCTCCACCGCGTGGTTCAAAGTTGCGTCTGCAGCCGGCGTAGTCGCCAAGAAAATTCCACGTTGTGTACCAGCCGTCGTCGCCGTCTGGCATTACGACAATCAGCTCCGGCATTCCTGAGGCCGTGAGAGAGTCCAGCGTGCGCGTTATACCTCCAAGCTCCACCCAGTTTGTCTCTGCACCGTAGATGCCGTGCAGGTAATAGGCCACGGGATAGCGTCGCGTGCTCTCAGACTGGTACGAAGGCGGGAGCCAGACAACGAAATTCTTTCGGAGTCCCAGAGACTGTGACCAGAACGTTGCCGTATCCAGAGTCCCCTGCAGTTGCGACTCGGCGCTGGTGGCACGTGACACAACCCCGTCCGGAGCCGAGGGATGTGGTGCCGCACTTGCACTAAGCGTCAAAAGCGCAATACTGCCAAAGAACAGCTGTTTCACGGGATGGCGGCAATGCATTCGATTTCGACCCGCGCACCGAGGGCGAGGCCATTGGCACCGAGCGCGGAGCGCGCCGGTTTATTGCGCGGGAAGAAAGTGACGTAGATCTGGTTCATGGCATCCCATTCACGCATGTCTGCCATGAACACGGTGCACTTTACTACGCGGTCGAGTGATGAGCCGGAGCGTTCCAGCACTTCTTTGATGTTATTCATGGTCTGGCGGGTCTCAGCCTGGATGCCACCGGGTACTACCCCGCCCTGCGCGTTGGCTGCGGTTCCGATTTGTCCACTCAGGAACAGGAGGTTGCCGACGCGAACCGCTGGAGTGAATGGCCGAGTGGGGACGGGACGCCCGTAAGGAGTAATCCAGGTTACTCCGTTCTCGGTGATCAGAGTGGGCGCGTCCTGTGGTGATGGCGCGGTTTCTGGAGCAGCGCGACCGCAGGCGGCCAGGGCCGCGATGGCTATCGGGATGAAGGCGAGGCGCATGGGTCCGGGTGTGGGTTGCAGACGTTGGCGCGTCGCGAGCGGGGGCGCAAGTCGTTTACCTGCGAGGGGCTGGGGGCGGGGTTGGGGGGGCTGAGCAAACCGCGTGGTCAGCACTCTGCCTTAGTGCACCTCTTCCATCCTGGGTGCATCAGTTATTTAGGCAACACAACAACAGGGTTGAATCAGCACTCACGACATCCGAACGTTGAAGCGTCGCCGCGTCGAAGCATCGCAGCCATTAGTCCGCCCTCGCCATCTCGCTCTCCTCGCCGTCCTCGCCCTCCTCACTTGATCCAGTGCCCTATGCGGCTCCAGCGAATGTCGGTGATGAAGGGGAGTGATCGCTGGCTTCCGGCGTTGTACGAGTAGTACACAAACAGTGGGCGCCCTCTGAAGTTTTCGCGCGGTACGATACCCCAGTAGCGTGAGTCCTTGGAGTCGTAGCGGTTGTCACCCATCATGAAATAGTAGCCCTGGGGGATCAGGAGGGGTCCCCAGTTGTCGTGCGTTGGCTGGGTAGGTGCTGGTCCAAAGCGAGATTGCGAGAGGGCAATCCGTTTCTGCCAGTCGAACAGCGGGTTGGTCTCGTTCGGATCTCCAGGTACAGAAGAAGCCCCGTAGCCCTGCCGCTGCTCTATGCCGTTGACGAAAAGAGCTGCATTTCGCATGTAGAGCGTGTCGCCCGGCATTCCCACGATACGCTTTACCAGGGTTGGCGTGAGATCCCAGGGCTGGTCGTACTGCGGGGGTGAGACAAATACCGCTATCTCGTACCGCTTTGGTTCCGCGTAACCTGGAAGATTGATGTCGGTGAACGGAACGTGCGGACCGTAGGCGAGCTTGTTTACAAAGAGCCAATCGCCAATAAGCATCGCCGGAATCATGCTGCCCGAAGGAATGCGATACGCTTCTACGAGAAAGATCCTTATGAAGAGAAAGATGAGGACGGTGACCACCAGTCCCTTTATGTTCTCGCGGCGAGACGCAGACTTGTCGGCCGATTTACCCCGCGCTGCGGCTACGACGTTCTTAGGCTTGACGGCTGCAGAGGACTTCTTGGCCACGCTCTGTGAGGTCTTGAGGCTTGGGTAAAAGCGCACCACGGCGGGCGCGCGAACAATTCGAAGGGAGAATCTACACTACGAATTGCCTCTCCGAGGGGTTCCAAAACAAAGGGGCGCGACTCGAGTTGAGACGCGCCCCTTTGTATTGGAACCCAGGCTGGCTATGAGAGGTGCTTGTTCACCAGTTTGGTCATCTCGAACATCGAAACCGTGTTCTTGCCACCAAATACCGCCTTGAGAGCGGAATCGGCGTTGATGTTGCGACGGTTCTTCTTGTCCTGAAGATCGTGCTTGTGGATATAGGCCCAGAGTGCCTTGGCTACGCCGGAGCGTGGCAACGGCTTGGAACCGATTACGGCGGCGAGCGCCGGGCTGGGCGTCATCGGCTTCATGAATGCCGCATTGGGCTTGCGCTTTGCGGCCTTTTTCTTTGTAGCCTTTTTTGCTGCCTTCTTTGGTGCGGCCTTCTTTGCCTTGCGGGCGGTCTTCTTTGCGGCCTTCTTTTTCTTCTTGGCGGCCATCGTTAACTCCTGTGTTGTTGTGGCGTGTCTCCCGGTAAAACAGCTACGTGCAACGCGCACAAGCTAAATGAGCGCGCTATACGCGCAATAGGGAAATGCGTCTTTTCCCTAGGAGAAAGTGCATGTTTGTTTGAAATCGTGCCGTTTTCCCCGGGGAGAACACCACTCAGCCGCTCCTACTTACCTCCGACCAGGCTATTCAGCACTTCCATCATGCGCACGTCGTAAGGGTCGGCAGTGGGATCGTCATCCGCTATGGTGGTAACGAGCTGTGGCGTCTCGAGTATCGCCGGGACCTCCTCGGTTCGCTCATCCTGCAACAGCCATCCGAACGCTTCGAGCCCAATCATCCCCTCACCCAGCAGCATGTGCCTGTCCCTGTTTGATGCGAATGGATTGGCGGAATCGTTCAGGTGAAAGAACGAGGGTGCTTCACCCGTTGCCTCCTGAAAGCGATCGAGCAGAGTACGTGCGGCCCCGGGGGAAGAATGGAAATCGAGTCCGCTGGCAAAGAGGTGACAGGTGTCGAGTCCGTAGCCGGTGCGTCCCCTCAGCGACGACGGAACAAGACTCAGCATCGCGCCGATTTCTTCTGGGGTTCGTCCCATTGTTCGACCTGCACCTGCCGTGTTTTCGATAAGAATCCGTGCACCCTGGGGTACGGCTTCTATGGCGCGCACGATCGCCGCCGCTGTGCGCTCGATCGCTCCCGCCGGATCACTCGCTCCCGCAGAGCCCGGGTGAAAACAAAAGGCAAATGCGCCTAGCTGCGTGGTGCGCTCGAGTTCCTTGGCCAGTCCAAGTGCTACTCTCTCATACTTATCCGCATCGGGCGTAGCGGGGTTGACTATATAGGGTGCGTGAACGAGTACGTGGCGGCTTTCGATCCCGACTTCGGCTATTACCTCGCGGAAACGCTGAGCCCGCTCAGGCCTTACGGAGATCTTGTCGTTGTAGAACTGCGGCTTGGCACTAAATATCTGCAACGCTTTCATTCCGGCAGACACGGCGCGCCGGGCGGCCATGTGAATGCCGCCATTGTCTATCGTGTGCGATCCAAAGTAGTGTGCCAATTTTACTGCACTCTCAGGATCATCATGCCGATGTTGGGCGGAGGGGGACCGCCGGTAAACGATCGAATGGCGAGCACCTGAGGAAAGGTCTGTGTGCCGGCCACGTCCCAGGCAATGAAGCCTCCACCAGGAAGGTTCGACACCTGCCTGGCTACGTCAGAAAAGTTGCCAAACCCCGGCGTGCGCACGTTGAGTGGCCACTCACGAGGAAAGGCGGGTGTGGTGCTCCCATCCGGATTCCTGAACACAAGATTCTCGCTCATTCCCGCAAAAACGTCTCTCGTGTTCCAGCTCGGCAGCTGGAGTTGTTGATTTGCAATGAGCGTCCCTGGGTAGTTGTCGGCGAGAGACGCCATGCTCCACATGCCCAGCAGGTCGGACCAGGTTTTGCCTGTGCGGTTCACGACATTGGCGATGCCGCGATCTGACTTCTGCTGCACGAGCGAACGCAGGAAGTTGGCCTCGTCTCCGCCGTCGTACGCGTCGGTTGCCCAACGCGCAAAGGACCACGAGCTCCCGTACACAACGGCATCCTGGTTGTTGATGATGCTGCGAGATTCACTCGCGTTGTAGTGCGTGTACAGGAACTGGAAGTGGTGCCCAATGGCTTCGACCGGATCCGCGCAAGTCGCAGAAACCTGAGCATAGTCACAGGCCGGACCTCCACTCCACGTGATGTCGGCGCGCTGACCAAAGCCGTAGTGCGATCTCGCCCAGAGCTCGCTCGCCATCTGCGCCGTGGCTTCTTCGAGCCACGTTTCTTCAAAAAAGTCTGCCTCGCCTCGTATCCGCTCCACAAACATCACCACGTGCTTGAACTCGTGGATGATCGTGCCGCGCACAAAGCGCTTCCATTGGTCAAGGGTATACGTGCCGCGTGTTCCTCCGGGGTTGGGCACGAAGGCATAGAAGTACTCACCCTCGTTACTCGAACCGCAGGCGAAGTTTGGATCAGGGTCGGTCTGCGGAAAGAAGTCACACGAGGTGACAAATCCGAGAAGGCTTCCGGTTCCGACGACGTATTCGTTTACACGTTTGCTGAATATGGCAACGACGCGGCCGTTGTTGTCCGTGAGCGAATCGACACCCAGTGGATCACCAAAACTGGCCAGGAAGCCAAACATCTTGTTGTCGAACTCGGCACCCACAGCCTGAAACTCGGCGTCCATTGTGCCGGCCAGAGCATTGGCTGTGTCTTCCATGATGATGAGCTTGGGGCCTACATAGACGACCCGCGCTCTCACCGAGTCTGGTGTCTGCAGGTCGTTAAAGGTGCGACGCATGCGGCGCCACACTTTGTCTCCAACGTTGGGCGGCGGTACGGGGTCGACGCTCCGGGCAAAGGCGGTTCGTGCCGTTGTGCTGACCGAACGTGCCCCTGCGCGTGCGCGCTCGCGCCGTTCTCTCAGGTGAGCGGCCGCTCCCCGCCGTCGTGAGAGTATGTCGAGATTCTGCTCAAGCACAGCCTGGTGCCCGCGCGCGATGCGATCCCAGTTCATGGCCTGAGCGCTCTGTCGCAGGGGGCCATGCAGCGGCCGTGTGGCTGGCGGAAGCACCCCCAACACCGATTGCACCTGGTTGCTCCGACTCGCGCCCAACAGTTGGAAGCTCAACCGGGCGTTGGGATTCGTAGAATAGTTGAACGCAGTAATGAGATAGCGGCCGCCAGTAACCGAAAACTCGTTGCACGCGACGTCGGCGGCGGAGGTGAGGAGGAGCGACTGGCCGGCGGCAAGCGTGCGCTGTGTTGCAATAGCGAGGTTGGCCGAGCCACTGGCGCTGTCGCCGTTTACCACGACTACGACCGGCACCGGTCCGGTTGGCGAACAGGGCAGCGCGGTGGCAGACGGCACTGCAATGCTCAACTGCGTTGCCGTGGCTGCGGTAACCACTGCAGCAGCTCCGTTTACGTAAACCTCGTTCTCTTGTGTGACCAAAGAGAAGTTGGTTCCGGTTACAGTGGCGGGAATGCCAGGCGTCCAGTTGGCCGGCGCAGTCGATACAACAGTTGGCGCAAAGAGACTCCGTACACGCAGCGAAATACTGTCGCGCTTTCCTTCACTTGTCGCAATTATCCACGTGGTACCCGCGGCAACACCGGTAACCAGTCCGGAGTTGTTTACCGTTGCCGTAGTTGCACTTGCGGTGCTCCACGTGATCGGCCTGTCGTTAAAAGGACGCCCTACCGCGTCCTGGGCTACAGCGCTGAGCTGCGTGGTCTCCCCCTGTTTAACGCTGGCGGTTCGCGGGGTGATCCGCACAAAGGCAACAGGAAGCTGAATTACCGTGAGCTGTACAGACCCTGAGCGCCCTTCTGCACTTGCGCTTACCGTAGTTTGGCCCGGCGTCAGCCCGCTCACAATTCCGTTCCCGTCTACCGTAGCAACTGCAGGGGAACTCGATTGCCAGGTGAGAACCCGTCCGGTAAGAGTGGTCCCAGAGGCATCTACTGCTCTGGCAGTGAGTTGGATGTTGGCTCCAATCTCAAGCTGAGTTGCAGGAGCCGTAACCGTGATGTTTGCGATTGGTGGTGGCCCCGAGGGCTCGTTCCCTCCCCCACAACCGGTAGCAATAGTTGACGCGGCAACTAACCCGTACACACTCCAACGTCCGTTTCTCATGATGCTCCTTTGGCTGAATCGAGCGCACCGGGCCAGATACCCGCAATCGCCGAGAATGGCTGCAACCTATGAGACACGGCTAATGTCGCCATACCTTGGGCGTTGAGAGGGCAAATCACGACGGCTATCTTTCGTATTAACGCGGTGAATGTGCCCTCAGAACGACGGGCTGACGGAGGCGTCACTCCCTCGCTTCACCGCCATTCCTAAGCACGAGGCTCCCATCTCATGACAGCCACAGCCCCACAGCGCCCTCAGACCGAGGGATCGCCGGATTCCACCCCACTTCGTCCCGGCGCTTCGGGCTTTAACGGAGTTAGACGTGTCCCCCAGCCCATAAATGAACCCGTCAAGTCGTACGCCCCAGGTTCAGCCGAACGCGCGTCGCTTAAGGCCAGACTCGACAGTATGGCCTCCGAACGCATTGAAATTCCCATAATCATCGGAGGACAGGAGTTCAGAACGGGCGAACTGGGTCACGCAGTAATGCCGCACGACCATGGCCACGTGCTTGCCGACTATCACAAGGCCAAGTCTGAACACGTCAAGAAGGCCGTCGAAGCGGCCGTGCGTGCCCAGCGTGAATGGTCTCAGTGGTCGTGGGAAGATAGAGCTGCGGTTTTTCTGCGCGCCGCCGAGCTTCTCTCCACTACCTGGCGCGACACACTGAACGCGGCAACAATGCTCGGCCAATCCAAGACTGTATTCCAGGCCGAGATCGATGCCGCTTGCGAGCTCATCGACTTCTGGCGCTTTAATGCCCACTATGCGCAGCAGATCTACGAGGAGCAGCCGATCTCGAGCGCGGGAGTCTGGAACACACTCGACTACCGTGCGCTGGAGGGCTTTGTCTATGCGATCTCGCCCTTCAACTTCACGGCCATAGGCGGCAACCTTGCTGGTTCACCAGCCTGGTGAACC
>CAZYTS010000116.1:0-12312 GCA_964649855.1 uncultured Gemmatimonadaceae bacterium | reverse complement strand
GTTATGTACTTTCGGGGGTTCTTCCGGATGTCCAGCGTGAGAGAATCCAGACGGGCCAGGACGCCGTGCAGGTCGTTGGCGAGGGTTGGATCATTCAGCAGCTTGCTGATCGTGCCACTACCGCTGTCTGCCTTAGCCAATAGCGCGTTGAAGCGATCGGTCGTAGTGCGCATCTCGGCGGTGACAGTCGAAAGATTGGCAGCTGTAGACTGGAGCGCGCGCACAGTCGAATCCACGCGTTGCGAATCGATGGCTGCAACCCGCGACCTCAGCACACCCACCGTGCTCTGGAGCTCACTCGACTGCAGTGCGGCAATCTGCCCGAGCTGGACCACGAGGGCGTTCATGGCACCAATGGTCTGTCGCATGGCTCTCAGGCCGCCCGAGTCGATCATCTCGGACTGAAAACCCTTGAGCAGTGTGCTCATGCCCTGGGTAATGGTATCAGCCGCAGCCGCAAGTTTGGTCATTCCGACCGAAGGTTCTCCTGTCGGAACGGTGTCGCCCTGGGCAAAGTACTGAGTGGACGGTTCTGACGGCGTTAAGCCAATGGCCACGTCACCAAAGAACCCGTTAGGCATCACCGACGCTACAGCGGTCCGGGGTACCTGGTATTCCTTTTCGATCCGGTAAGTAACAAGCAGCGTACCGGTAGGTTCAAACCTGATGTTCTCCACAAATCCAACCGTTGCGCCGCTCAGCCAGACAGGCTGGCCAGATTTAAGTCCCTGACCCCACGTAAAGCGGCTATACAGCGGGTACCCCTTGGTAAGTCCTCCGCGCGCCAGCCAGATAGCGCCGAGTACTCCCACGATGATGGCCACCGTTGTAAAAATGCCGACGAGCACTTCGTCGCGACGTTTCATCCTTGTAGTTGTGGTGCAAGTAGTGAAGCGGTGATGGCATCCAGTACCAGGATGGCCACCGACGTAATGACTACGGCCCGCGCCGTGGAGCGACCCACCCCTTCGGCACCAATCTCGGCGGTGTATCCCTCATAGGAACAGAGGAATGCTATGGCCCCACCGAACATGGTCGCCTTGAGCAGGGAGTAAAAGACCTGAAAGGGGGCATATGCAAGCCTCAACCCTTCGGAAAACTGCTGCCAGGTGACGTCTGTGGCGTACACCGAGGTCAGAAAGGCCGTGGTCACTCCGATGGCGTTGGCAAAGATCACGAGTAGCGGCATCATGAGCACAGCTGCGATGATGCGTGGTACGACGAGGTAGGCTACCGGGTTGAAGGAGAGCGTTTCGAGGGCGTCGATCTGCTCGGTGACTCTCATGGTACCGATCTCGGCGGTCATGCGCGCACCCACCCGGCCTGTAAGCACCAGGCCGGTTAGTAGCGGGCCAAGTTCCAGAATGATCATCTGCCTGGAGATCAAACCAACTACTGACAGCGCCACTCCTGGAAAGAGCTGGTAACGCGTCTGCAGTGCTATGACCGATCCTATGAACGCGGCAACGATGGCGGTGATGGCAAATGATCCAACGCCAATACCGCGCATTTGCTGTGCGAGGAGCGGGAGCCACGTTCTTGGTTCCGTGAACATGGCAACAATAGTTTCCCTGAGGAAATAGACGCGGCTCCCGATTCCGCCAAAGGTGTTGACTCCCACCGCGGCCATGCGGCGGAAGAACTTGATCCACGCCCGTTGCATGACCGGGAATTCTGAGGTGGCCTTGGGGCCACCAAACATCGGAGCCGACGTCACGTGCGAACGCGCGCAAGCATGACCACGCCAATGATCGCGAACAGCATGTTCGGGATCCATGCGGCGAGCTCGGGCGAGAGGACGCCCTTGCCCCCTATGGCCTTGGTGAGCTGGATCATTATGAGGAACGTTACCGTGGTGCCTAACGCCAGACCAATACCGTACGCCGCGCCGCCGCGCTGGTTGCTCGTCGCCAGCGGCATGCCAAAGAGCGCGATGATCACGCAGGTAATGGGGACAGCAATCTTGAGGGCACGCTCCACGCGAAGTGTGTTGACGTCGCTGCCTGATCGTTCCATGGCTTCAATAAAGCGGCCCAGGTCCTCGTATCCCATGTCGGCGGGGGCCTTTGGCGAGGCCATAAGGTCCCGCGGTACCTCCGTCATGTGGCGGTCGCGCAGTGAGTCGAACATGAACGCCACATTCCGCCCCGCACCCGGAATTACGTGCATGGCACCTTCTCTGATGGTCCAGCCGGTGACGGGTTTATAGAGGGCATTGTCGGCGGAAAGGACGACGGTGGGATAGGTGGTTGAATCCTGCTCGCGTCCTCGGCGTTCCACCTCGACCCCTTCCATATAGCCTCGGGACGCGTTGAGCATTGCGGCTCGATAGACCCGCCCACGCTCCGCGGCAAAGGCAAAATTGTAGCGCTCGTTGCCACTGGTATAGCGACTTTCCTGCAGGAGTTCACTCCGCTTGCCGTTGGAGGCCGGTACGACCTCGCTCAAGCCAAGGGCAAAGAGCGCGGCGGCAACGGCTCCAAAAAAAATAGGCAGCGTGAGGCGGTGGAACGATACGCCAGACGCTTTGGCGGCGGTTATCTCCGAGTGGCGCGTAAAGGCTCCAATTGCAAAGACGGTGGCAAAAAGCACCGCTGCGGGGAGCACAAAGAGCAGCGACTCCGGAAGCCAGTACACATAGCTCAGCGCGATGTCTTGTGGCTTTAGGTTCCGGTTGAGGTACTTGTCGAGGTTATCTGTGAGATCAAAGATCGTAATGATGAGAGGAAAGCCGATTGCGGTGGTGAGAAAGATCTTGGTCCACTCGCCCAGTACGTAGCGGTCGAGTGCCCTGACCAGGCGCGGACTTCTCACGCCCGCTCTCCTTTATTCCTGCGAACAAGCCGCAGAAAGAGGCGTCTTAAATTTTCGATCCGCTCGCCCGCGTCCTTGCCACGCGCGGCCCCGCCCTCGCGCTCCATCTGCGACAAGAGAACAAGACCCGCCAGTCCAAAGACAAGGTTGGCGGTCCACATGGCAAAAGACGGTCTGAGGATGTTTCTGTCGGCCAGAGACTCTCCCGCGATAAGTCCAACGTAGTACAGCGCAAACACCACAAGGCTCACGCCAATCACAAGTCCCACACCACCGCGCGGAAAGCGCAGCGCCAAAGGCGCGCCTAACAATACAAACACAACGCACGCCGCCGAAATGGCAAACTTCTTGTGGATCTCGACGGCAAAGGTATTCATCTGTGATCTCGCCGAGAGCATCTGGGCACGCTGTGTGTCCATCTCAATGGTCGCCGGAATCGTGGGTGCGATGCCTGCCGACGGCGGTATGGGTCGCGCCATCGCAGTCGAGTCCACCATGTCCTTGGAAGACACCAGGTAAGGTCTCTGGCCAACTGCGGTGTCGGCTCTTTGTGCGCTGTCTACCTTCTGCGCCGTGTCGCGTTGCTGTACGCTGTCGGCCCTCGCGCCGGCCTGTGCGAGCGTGCTATCGGCGGCGGTTCGCGCCGAGTCCTGCGCGTTTCGCACCGTGTCTCGCACCTGCTGCGCGTAGACCGGGTCAGGAGTCAACCAGACACCAGCAGCGCGGACCAGGTTGATCACCTTGGATATACCATGGCGCTCGAGGAACCTCAGGCCGTCGCAGTAGGATCGTCCCAGGGAACCAACTCGCGCACGCAGCACCTGACCTTCTGGAATGGGAGCAACTTGCGTGATCGTAACCTGACCGTTGGGGTCAGTCTTAAAGACCTCAGCAGCGGCGTTGTAACGATCGTAAGCTCTCAGGTACTCACGCTCGAATCTCGCGACCTGGCCCTGCAGTTCGCAGACGGACATTTCGCGATCGCTCTTGAATGTGTCGCCCGAATCCCGGACAAAGGCGTTTGCCACACCCTTCACGCGGATCCGGTCGACCTTGTAGTAGAGACGCTGAAGTCGCACCGGTTCGTCGCGCGGAATCTCCTGTATAAAGCCATCGTACAGCGTGAGATGGAGGTCGCTCCCGTTATCAGCAAATGCCATGGTGCCGCTGTCGGCGTATATGGTGCGGCGACGGAGCTGATCTGTCAGGTCGTAGATGGTGACATCTCGCATCTGATTGGTTTCAGGATCGAGATGATTGGTCCTGAGGAAGAGCTGGTTTGGAGCGACCTCGTTGATGATCTGCTCACGCAAGGCGAAAGTCGGCTTCTTGCGCCCGATGTCGCCCTGCAGCGTTCGCAGTCTGTGATTGGTGCGTGGGAGGGCCTGATCGTTGAAAACGATCATCAGGATGGTGAGGACCACGCTGGAGACAAGGACCGGGACGAGAAGCCGGCGCATGCTGACGCCGTTGGCCTTCATGGCCGTAATCTCGTTTTCGGCCGCCAGCCGGCTGAAGGCATAGAGCACCGCGACCAGGACAGCCATGGGGAGGGTCATGGCCACGGTGAAGGGAATCGAGAGGAGGAAGAACTCGAGAATGACGTTCCAGGAGAGGCCCTTGCCTACAAGGTTGCCAAGGTTCTTGGCGATGTAGTTGAGCAGCATGAGCGACGTGAGTGCCGAAAGAGCAAACACGAGTGGTCCCAAGTGCTCTCGCAGGACGTATTTGTGGATTATCTTCACGCTCGAATGCGGCTTTCCTGTGCTCTCCGGGAATCGGAGCCTGTAGGGCCCGTCGAAACAGATACGCCGCGGAATCCCCGCATGGGATGCGGGGCCGACCCGCGGCGACATCAATATAGCCGTCGGTGGCGAGGCTACCGACGACGGGGCTATGGCTTCTACACCTCGTGCCTGAGTTTGGTGCGGGTCGTTCTGACCCTCGCCCTCCTCCCTTTGATCCAGGGGCTGCTTCCCGGGGGCGGGGGCGACTTGGATGCCCAGATCCCCCGGCGCGACTCCGCGAGAGTGGCTTCACCGCGCGATAGCGCCGAAGAAGCCAGGCGGGCCGCTGCCCTCGCCGATTCGACCCGCCTGACACTCAGGCAGCGCATCGACTCGCTCAGCACTCTGTCGATCGAGTTATCCACACGCCTCGAGACCAAGGCGCAACAGACCCGCAACGAACGCTGCGCCACAAGTGTCCTCTTCCGCGCTGGCTTCAGTTGCCGCTCGCCCTTCACCCCGGCAATCGACGCTCAGTTCAATCTGCAAACGAGTGGCGGCTTTACCGACCGCACCCAGCTCGACGTCGACTACGACTCACAGCGCGAGTTTGACGGTTCCAATACGATCGCCTTGTCGTATAGCGGAAGACCAAATGACAAATTGCAGCGCGTTGAGGTAGGCAATGTGTCGTTTGCGCCACCTCCTTCGCGTTTCATAACGGCCGGAATACCAAGCGGGAACTTTGGTGTGCAGGCCATAGCGAAATTTGGCGATGTGCGCATTACGGGCATCGCGGCGCAGCAGAAAGGCAACGTCAGCCGCGACCAGGTGTTTATGGTCGGCGGCTCTACAATTCGCACTGAGGAACGCGAGATCGAGGACTATCAGATCGAGCCGCGCCGCTTCTTTTTCTCGGTTGATCCTGAGCTCCTGGGGCCGAGTTATCCCAATGTCGATATCCTCGACCGGCAGGAGATGCAATCGCTGGCGGCCGGGCTACCGGATACTCTGCGTCCATCGCGGCTCTTTATCTATCGTCTGATCCTGGGAGGCCAGCCCCCCAATCCAAATGGGCCGCGCTTTCAACTCCTGGGTGATCCGCTCTCGCGCCCGGGCCAGATTTATGAGCTGCTGCGCGAGAACATCGATTACTACGTAGACCCTTCGCTTCTCTGGTTTGCCCTGGTTCGCCCCCTTGCGCTGAACAATGAGAGGCTGGTAGTTGCCTACACACTGAATGTCGGCGGCCGAGATACGGTTATCGCGCGCCTTGGCGGTACTCCTGACTTTGAGTTCACACCTGGTGAGGATCAGTTTGCGCACCTGGTCTGGGACCCCCAGGTAACGCCCCAGCATCCGGCCTTCCGACGCGAGATCCGTTCGGTCTACAGGCTTGGTGGCGAGGATATCCGGCGTCAGACGGTGAGGCTCAGAATCGTCGCCGGGTCGAGTTCTGACCAGGAGAAGCCTCCTGGACAGCTGTTTCAGACGTACCTGCAGCTTTTTGGTCTGGCGCAGACCACGAGCCCGGCCGAGTTTGATGCAGCCAACCGTTTGTGGCCCCGCCCCAACGATCCAAATTTCCTCGGCTCGGCGACTCCCGGTACAGAGATCTTCAGGGATCGCTTTATCGTGTTTCCATCGCTCGAGCCCTTTGCGCGGCGCGGACTGGCGCGGCCCCCCGAGGTTGCTGCCAACGACACTATATACCGCACGCCTAACGAGTACATTTATTCGCCCCAGCATCCGCAATCTTTCTATCGTTTGGTGGCGCGCTACGATGTATCGGGCGGTTCATCCGGTACCCTGGCGCTCAGCGCTGTACAGATCCGGCCTGGAAGCGAAAACCTCGTCATGGAAGGCCGGCAACTCATACGCGGTATTGACTACGAGATCGACTACGAACTGGGACGGGTCACGCTGCTCAGGCCCGACACGCTGTCGCCCCAGGCAAAACGTGTGGTAGTGCGCTATGAAGAGAATCCTCTGTTTGCGACTGTTCCCACGTCAATAGTTGGTCTCTCGTCAGAATGGTCCTTTGGGTCGGGAAGATTGGGCCTCGTTGCACTCGCACAGTCACAGCGCACAACCTTCACACGCCCTCCACTGGGCTTTGAGCCTCAATCGGCAATCGTGGCGGGGCTTTCCGGGGCAATAGGCTGGGAGGTGCCGTCTATTACGCGTTGGATTGGTCGCAATGACACCGATTCAACCAATCGTGCATTGCAGCTGCCGCGCTCGCCTGCCCGATTTGACCTCACGGCCGAGATTGCGGTGAGTCAGCCACGACAGCGCGGCAGCCAGCAGGCATTCATTGAGGACTTTGACGGCGAAGGCGGGGTGAATGTCAACCTGCTCGATGCGCAGTGGCAGTATTCCTCCCAGCCGGCGTTAGGCAGGACCCTGGGCCAGCGCGTCGGTAGCAGCACACTCGACACCCTCCGTGCTACTTCACTTGCGTACCAGAACGCAGGCTCAGGTCGCGACGGACGCCTGGTCCAATTCACGATTGCAGACATCGATCCACAGGCCAACCTTACCGGCACTGGTGTGGCTCCAGTCGAAACAGTAATGTGGCTCTCGCTCTACCCGCTTAGCGTCGGCGGGCGCTACGACGCCGAACGCCGTAGCTATCGCTGGCTCACCGGCTCGACAACCAGCGGCAGGCGGTGGCGCTCGATTCGTACCACCTTTGGAGCGGCCGGCGCCGGAATAGACCTCTCACGAGGCGAACACCTCGAGTTCTGGACCCTCATCGACGTCTCTGATCTGCGACGCTCCAGAAATCCTCTCCTCATCTTTGACTTTGGAGACGTTTCCGAAAACACAGTCGCTATCGGCCCCGATTCACTCTTTGTTACTGGAACTGACTCGACCTTCAGGGGCCGTCACATTGCGGGGTTTGATAGGCTGGACAGCGAACGCGACCCCTTTTCGCGCGCCTTCAACGCGGACGTCAATGACCTGGGCCTCGCGGGCGACGTGGTCGACAGCCTGCAGGTAGTCGAAGGCTCACTCTCGTTTGTGCGCACCCGCTTTCCAGTCTGCGCCCTCAATACCACACGGGCCCGCATACTAGGCGATAACCTGGTCAATTGCACAGCGCGAAACCGTCGCCTCGACGAAGAAGACATAGACCAGGACAACGCGCTCAACTTTCCATCTGAGCTCCGTGAACAGGAGCGCGTCAGACGATTTGTCGTAGACCTGGCAAGCGCGCAATCGTATACCCGCGTTGGCAAATGCGGCGCCGTGGTGCGTGACGCCAACGATGCGATTACTCCTGGTTCGCAGCTCTGCTGGGTCCAGGTGAGAGTCCCATTCAATGCCCCTGAGGACAGTACAGCCGGCGGCCCAACTATCCGGCGCATCAGGTCGCTACGCCTCACAGTCGTGTCGAGCGCAACTCTGCCCGACGATGAGTTCTCCATGATCGGCATCACCAGGCTGCGCGTCGTTGGTGCACCATGGCTCAAGCGCGCAGACAAACCAATCAATGGCGCAGGAGGACTGCAGACCGCACTCACCGGCACTGTAATCGCATCCACAATTGGCACGCAGGATCGCGACTCAACACGTGGAGTGTTCTACGAATCCCCACCGGGCGTCGCCGATGCCCCTGAGCAATCAGCAGCCGTATTCGGCTCACAGCAGTTTCAGGTCAACGAGCGGTCACTGAGGTTGCTGGCTCTGGGAATGGGCAAAGGCGACCGTGCCGAAGCATTCTACCGCTTTCCAGAAGGTCAGCGGAGCCTCATGGGATATCGCGAATTGCGTCTCTGGGCCCGCGGTCGAGGAAACGGATGGGGCCCAAACAGCGATCTGCAATTTTTCGTTAAACTGGGGAGGGACGCCGACAATTTTTACCTCTATAGAGTAGAAGCGTCCGCCGGAAACGCACGCTCGGCCTGGGAGCCCGAGGTGCGCGTGCGTTTTGACAGGTTCTACGCGCTGCGCGCACGCCTCCAGAACGCTTATCTCAACGGCGACTCCACTTCACTAGGGTGCAGCGGAGTCGATTCATTGCTGATAGAACGGAGCGCGCTGCCCAGCGGGCTCACCTCAACCAGGTACGCCGCGTGCAGCGACGGATACATTGTGTATACCGTCAACCCTGCTGTCACCCCGCCAAACATGGCAGCGGTGCAGGAACTGGCGGTAGGGATGCTGCGCGTAGATTCGCTCTCGGGCCCAAATCCCTTGATGCCTGCCGACACGGCAGAGCTCTGGGTCGACGAAATACGGCTCGCGGACATGGTAAATGATATGGGCTACGCCGGTGAGGTCACCGCCACGCTAACGGCTGGCGACGCGGGCTCGCTCAGGTTTGCACTAAGACGGCGCGATCCAAACTTCAGGCAGATTGGAGACGCACCGTCGTTCCTGACCAACGACGACCTCGAAATCGCCGCGACCTGGCGACTCGATCGGCTCCTGCCCTTTGACCTGGGCCTCGCGATTCCTGTGACAGTTGCCCATCGGGCGAGCCGAGTGGATCCGCAGTTTGTTACAAGGTCAGATGTGAGGGGTGGAGCCGTAGAGAATCTCAGGACTCCGCGCTCTCACAACACCACGGTGAGTCTCAATCTGAGAAGGACGCGTCCCTACGAGGGGCCGTGGTACGGCGCAATTCTTGACAAGCTTGTGGTCGATGGAGTTGCAAACGCTCTGGGCAGCCGTTCAGAGTTCCAGGACGCGGAAGTGCGCGACTTTCAGTTGGGCTTTGACTACGCCAGCAGCGGATTGGTAGGCACTGTGTCGGCCCCGGATACTTCGCCGCCTCGTGGGATCGTGCTCAATCCCGGCGACCCCTCGCCGGTGGTCCTGGGTGTAGTACCCAGTTTTGTGAGGGTGTCGAGTGCCATAGTGCAGTCGGACGACGAGCGGTCTTCATTCCTCAAGCCGGCTGGAGCGATTGACGACGCACCCACGGTGGCCAAAGGCGCACAGCGACTCTGGCGCTCGTCGAGTACGCTGGAATGGAAGCTCCTCCCCGCTGTAACGGCACGATGGGACATGGCCAGCGTGCACGACATGCGCGGCTACGGCGGGGGAACGCCTAACGACATAGCGGCTCGCAATGAACGGGGCGACCTTCTGGGCGTGGATGTGGGGCTGGAAAGGGAGCGAACGATGACCAGCAGTGTGACAGTTGCACCCAACGTCACCGGATGGCTCAGGCCAAGGCTCGCACTTGGCTCGACCTATGGGATGATCCGTGACCCTAACAATCCGTCACTGGTTTTTACTGGTATCGGAGGCGGCAGCAGCGTTCCCCGTCTTGAGCGACGCACCGGGAGCACCCAGTACCTGACCGCGGGTGCTACCATCGACGCCGGAGCAGGAGTGGCCCGAATTGTTGGCGATTCGTCGGTATGGACGCGTCTCACCCGCATACTGCAGCCGTTTGATGTCACTGTGTCGCGCAACCAGCTCGCATCGTACGATGGCATTCCTGTAGCGCCCGGACTCGGCTTCCAGTTCGGGCTCGGCGGAATCGACTCTTTCAGGTCGATGCAAGGTTTTGTGGCGTCCAATGCCGGTGCAAGCACCGATATTGTCGTTTCCAACACTTTGCTGTTTGGCGGTGGACTCGCGCTGTCGAGCAGGGCTCAGCGAACCCTGTCGCGTCATTGGAGCCGGCGCGCCGAGTTACGCACGACTTCACTTGAAGGCGATCAGGTCGTCTTTCCTGACCTGTCGCTCCGCTGGGCTGGTCGCCCCAGGCTCCTGAGCGGAATCTTTTCGTCGCTGGGCTTTACCGCGCGAGCCCTTTGGGCGCGGCAGGAGTGGCGCAGCCCATCCGATCTGATTGGTTCACCAGGTGAGGGCAGGGACGCACACCAATCCAGCTTCCCGATCTCAGCCAACCTTGTCACGGCATGGGGAAATTTTGCCCTTTCTGGAACCTGGTCCGTCAATCGCAGGGTAGACTCTCTGCCGGGGAGCGTGGCTCGTGGCAGGACTAGCGATCTGGTGACCGATCTGGCCAAGTCGTTTGCTCTACCCGAGTCGTGGGGAGCCAAAAGCCCCTTGCGTGCGAGGATTTCGTGGCAGGAGACTCTGGCAGAGAACTTTGTTTCAAATGCAGCCGTCTTTGGATCGCAGAGCAGACTTACAGACAACGGCCGTCGGGCATTCAATATCAACCTTGATACAGACGTGGCAGAGAATATGAACTTCAGCCTGCAGGCGTCGCGCGTGGCTACATTTGATCGTAACCTTGACCGTAGAATCATTCAAACGCTGGTGAGCGCGGTATTTCAGATGCAATTCTTTGCTGGAGCAGCCAAGTGAACATCATGAAACTGACGGCAGCACTCGCACTGCTCGGTGCCTGCGAACGCGGCGCACAGACTCCAAGGACCGGTCCCTTTGACGGCGAGCGCGCCATGGAATACGTGCGAACGCAGCTGGAGTTCGGGCCCAGGATTCCCGGGACCGAGGGGCATCGCAAGACCGGCGACTGGATCGTCAGCATGATGCGCCAGCGCGCAGATACCGTGATCGAGCAGAAGTGGGAGCACAAGACGGCCGCGGGTGTGACACTGCCGATGCGCAACATCCTGGCGCGCTACAACACCCAAGCCACAGAACGAATCCTTTATGTAACGCACTGGGACACGCGGCCTACTTCTGACAATGCTTCGGACTCGGCGCGGCGCGCGATGCCTGTGCCTGGTGCCAACGACGGCGCCTCCGGCGTGGCGCTGCTCATTGCACTGGGTGATCTCCTCAAGCAAGCGCCTCCGTCGTTAGGCGTGGACTTTCTTTTTACCGATGGCGAAGACTACGGATCGTTTGGGCCGCCCGAGGTGGACGTTTTGATTGGAGCCAGGTACTTCGCCGCCAACCTGCCGTCACCCGGCTATCGCCCCATCTTCGCGGTGCTTTGGGACATGATAGGCGACCATGACCTGCAGATCTCCAAAGAAGGGCACTCAGTAGATCGAGCCCCTGAAGTGGTGGACCGCATCTGGAGGATCGCCTCGGACCTCGGCTATGGCCAGTACTTCAGACCTACCGGCTGGGGACCCGTAACAGACGATCACTTGCCGTTGCTGGACGCCGGGATCCCGATAATCGACGTAATCGATCTCGACTATCCTGCGCACCACACGCCTGAGGACACAATAGACAAAGTGTCGGCAGCATCATTGAAGATTGTAGGTGATGTCGCGTGGGCCGCGCTCGGCGGGTCATAGCGCCTTCCGCGCGTCCCAACTTCCCAACCTCCCAACTTCCCAGCCTCACCTGCAATAAAACGATTCGATCGGCAATAAAACGATTGCGCACCGCGAGCCAGCATGGGCCATACTCCACCCATGAAGCTCGACCGACTCCACATCACCCTTGGCCTTTTGCTATCGCTGGGCGTCGCCTTCCGCGCCGCACACGAGCACTCGCGAAAGCCCGATAAAAACAGCGCCGCCTCCATGGCGCTGGACCGGCAAATCGGTCAGGTGGCACAAAAAAGGGCCGCCACAAGCAGCAAAAAGCCCCCCAAAAAGAGCCCAAAACCTAAAGCTACACAGCCCAAAAGCAGCGTGGCCCGGGTCGAGTCGCCCAGAGCCGAAAACACACCGCCAGGCGCTTTGCCCGCACTCAGCGTCAGAGTGCTCAACAAACAAGGCAAAGGCAGCAACAGCTCCGCCAAAATACCCGCTACCCTGCGCGTAAACCTCGACCTCGCCAAGGCCTCAGCACTCGAATCCCTGCCGCGCATCGGACCCGCCCTCGCCGAACGAATCGTCCAGGACAGGGCCAC
>CAZYTS010000115.1:10260-12337 GCA_964649855.1 uncultured Gemmatimonadaceae bacterium | reverse complement strand
CTGGCGTCAGTGCTCTCGCGGCCTTTTCTCCGAGGGAGTTCAACACCAGCGAGGGAGGACTCGTCAGGCGCGTACGCGGTGAGATGGTGAGTGGCGATTACTTCAAGGTTCTTGCCGCCAACCCTCATGCCGGACGACTCTTCGCTGCCGCGGACGACGTGCGCGGTTGTCCTGCGATTGCAGTTCTCGGTCACGGCTTCTGGCAGAACGAGTACGGCGGTCAACGCGACGTGGTCGGGTCGGCGATCAGGCTTGATGGAGTTCCATTTGAGATCGTCGGCGTAACAGCGCAAAACTTTCAGGGATTGGAGATAGGCAGAACTTCCGACATCCTGGTACCACTCTGCAGCGAGGCCGCGCTGCGCGGCGAGCGGAGCGCCCTTGACCGGCGCAGCACCTGGTGGCTGAGGGTCTTCGGCCGCAAGGCTCCCGATGTGACTACCGAAGAGTTGCGATCCCGTCTCGAGGCCATATCACCCGGTGTGTTTGCCGCCACGGTCCCTGACAACTGGGCGCGGGATCAGCAGGAGGAGTACCGCACCAGAAGCATCGGTGTCAGAGACGCAGCAACGGGAGTCTCTTTCCTGCGTGATCGTTACGCCGAGTCGTTAGGCATGATGATGAAGGCCGTTGGGCTCCTGCTGTTGATTGCCTGTGCCAACGTGGCCAACCTCCTGCTGGCGCGCGCCACAGCGCGCGAGCGCGAAGTGGCGATCAGGCTCGCCGTTGGCGCAGGACGCAAAAGACTCGTCAGGCAGATGCTCACCGAGAGCGCAATGCTGGCACTATTCGGAGCGATTGGAGGATTAATCCTGGCTCGCTGGGGTGCCGCGGCGCTCGTCTCCATGATCTCCACAAACGAGTCGCAGATATCGCTGGACCTCTCGCTCAACCCTCAGATCCTTGGGTTTACGGTGCTCGTAGCTGGTGGCGCTGCGATTCTCTTTGGCCTGGCCCCGGTCTGGCGCAGCAGGAGCGTCTCTGCCCAATCGGCCATGAAAGCACGAGGCGTTGGCACTAGTGGCGCCACCAGGGGCTTTACCTTAAACAAAGCTCTGGTTGCAGCACAGGTTGCGCTGTCACTCACGCTTCTAGCGGGTGCGGGACTTCTCGTCGGCTCCTTGCGGAATCTTCAGAACGTTGATCCGGGCTTTACCACTGAGGGAGTCTTCCTCGTGAGCGCCAATCTCTCACGAACCTCGATACCACGCGAAAGCTACGCCAACGTTCAAGACAGAATCCGAGAACGACTTCGCTCGCTCCCCGGTGTTCAGGCAACGAGCTACTCCGACCGTGCTCCCATCGGACGGAGTTCATGGAACGACATCCTAGTTGTAGATGGGTTCAACGGGACAACGTTCCAGGACAGCCTCGTCTGGTTTAACGAAGTGAGCGAGGGCTTTTTCCAGACGCTGGAGATCCCCCTGATTGCTGGGCGCGACTTTGACGCCACAGACGTACCGGGCGCCGGTCGCAACGTCATCGTGAGCCAGGCCGTGGGCGATCGCTTCTACGCTACCTCCTCTCCGCTGGGAAAAACCTTTCGCCTCAAACTTGGCGACAGCCTGAGCGACCCATATACCATTGTCGGAGTAGTCGCAAACTCCAAATATCAGCAGCTCCGCGAGGAAAACGTGGCCACCGTCTACCAGACAAGCTCGCAGAACGCTTCAAGAGGGCCCAGCACTACCTTTGAGGTGCGCGCAGCTGGTGGTACTCCATCCGCCATTCTCACTTCAATACGACAGGTCTTTTCCGACTTCGACAGACAGATTTCGCTCGAAATCACGACACTTGGCGACCGCCTAACACTTGCCCTGAGCCGAGAGCGTGTGCTCGCTGTTCTCTCCACGCTTTTTGGAGCCGTAGCTCTAGCGCTCTCCATGCTTGGTCTCTACGGCGTCATGGCCTACACGGTCGCGCGCAGACAGAACGAGATCGGGGTCCGCATAGCACTCGGCGCGGACCGGCGGAAAGTCCTGAGCCTGGTGCTCTCGGACGTTGTACGTCTGGTTGTAATTGGTCTTGTTCTTGGCCTTGCTGGCAAAAGGGTGGTTTGCAATTTTCTTGGCAATGC
>CAZYTS010000115.1:0-10250 GCA_964649855.1 uncultured Gemmatimonadaceae bacterium | reverse complement strand
GCGCCGCGGCTTCGGGACGACTGGTGCGTGCCTTTCTCTACGGGGTCACGCCATCTGATCCGGTGATATTGACGATTGTTGTCTTGCTACTCTCTGTCCTTGCTCTCCTGGCCGGGCTCATTCCGGCGATGAGAGCCTCACGAGTAGACCCGGTGGCTGCGCTCAGAGACGAGTAGGTAGCGCAGCGCACCCGTCGCACGAAATGACCTTGGGCGCCGGCGAAGGCTGGGGCCCAGAGTCATTGTCTCAGCTAATTCGAATCTGACCCCAATTAGCTGACTCGCTGAGCGTGCGTGTACACATTGCCGCTCTCCCCACGTAACAGACCTACCAGCGTAATGCCGGACTCCTCTGCCATGCGAACAGCGAGTCCGGTCGGGCGCGAAACGGCAGCCACGAGCTGCACTCCGCAAACCGCAGCCTTTTGTATCAGCTCAAAGCTCGCCCTGCTTGTGAGCACAATAAATCCGTCACCTGGATCGAGTCCCGATCGATAGAGAGCACCCAGAGTTTTGTCGAGCGCGTTGTGCCGACCGACGTCTTCGCGAACTACAACCAGCTCACCATCGGCGCGAGCCCAGGCAGCAGCATGGATCGAATGTGTCTGCTGGTTGAGAGGTTGCCGGGCATCGAGCGCCTTTCCGGCGGCCCATAGCGCGCGGGATGTGACCTCAAGGCCCTTTCCCACAAGTCTGGGCACGCGCACAGCATCGTCGATCGCTTCGACACCACAGAGTCCGCACCCCGTTCGCCCCGAGATGGCGCGCTGGCGATCTGACAAACGCTCGGCAGCAGCTTCAGGAATCTCGATCGTGAGTTCCACTCCTCGACTATGCCGCGCAACCACGATCTGACCAATCTCGGAGGGAGGCGCGATTTCCTCGCTTACCGTGAATCCCACAGCCAGGTCCTCAAAATCGCCCGGCGAACACATCATGACCACATGCGTGCGCCGGTTGTAGGCAAAGGCTACGGGGACTTCTTCGGCAAGTGTTGCATCCTCGACCTGGTGAGCATCGCCCACCAGTCGCGTCATGCGACGCGGAGACGTGGGAGCGCCGTAACCTAGCCCGGGATCCGCTCCCAGCGTGTGGTCAGTCACCGGCACCGTTGCCGTTGGAAAGCGACCTGGGGTTTTTGGGCTGCACAAACTGCCAGCCAAAACGGCCCTTGATGCAGAGGTTGCCTAACGTGATGCCATTGTCGAGCGGAGATAGAGCCTTGACTATCTGTCCGTCCTGTACGTGCAGGCTCAGAGTACAGCCCACGCCGCAGTAGGGGCAGATCGTGTCAGTCACTTCGTGCTTTGCCTCGTCCCACTCCCCCGCCTCTCTCAATTCGTATTCAGAACGAGCCATGAGTGCGCCCGTAGGGCAGACAGCAATGCAGTTGCCGCAGTAAACGCACGCCGATCCCGGCAGAGGAACGTCAAGCTCTGTCGAAATTCGCGCATTGAAGCCTCGGCCCGCTATTGCTATGGCAAAGGTGTTCTGGTGATCCACACCGCAGGCCTCAACACACTTGTAGCAGAGAATGCACTTGCTGTAGTCGCGAATGTATAAGTCGTTGTCGAGCTTCACGGGCTGCGCAACTGTTGCAGCAAAGCCAGGCTCCACACCAACGTGGTGTCCCGGTATTGCAGCGTCACGTTCACCAGCCGCGGCTATGGGTGCGGCCTCTCCAAAGCGCAAAGGCTCACACTCGTACTCTTCGAGCATCTCGTCGAGACCGGGCGCTGTGGAGAGATCTACAGACGACGCGAGCATCTCCAGCACCAACTTGCGCGAATGGCGGACCCTCGGGCTGTCGGTCAGGACCTTCATTCCGGGCTCCACCTGGCGAGAACACGCCGGAGCCAACACGCGCGCACCCTCAACCTCCACTACACAAACCCTGCAGACGTTAACAGGCTTGAGAGTTTCCAGATAGCACAGCGTAGGAATCGAGATGCCGATCGATTCGCAAGCGCCGAGTATGGTGGTTCCTTCGGGCACGGTAACGTCTGTGCCATTTATGGATATAGTCACCGGTGCGCGCGGCGTGCGCTGCGGCCGTCCGATCTGAATAAGTGTCGTAGTCATGCGCCAACCTCGTCATAAAGACGCAAACGCTTGATTGCAGATTCTACCGCAGAGTACGCAGTCTGTCCCAATCCGCAGATCGAGGCATCGCGCATGGCAACGCCCACTTCCTCCATCAAGGCCAGCTCTCCTGCTACACCATTGCGCGGACGCTTTGCCTGGATTCTCTGCAGCGACTCTTGCTGTCTGACGGTTCCCACACGACATGGTACGCACTGTCCACAGGATTCGTCGCGGAAGAACGCAGCGATCCGCAGGATCATGTCGTGCATGTCGCTGCTCTCATCAAAGACCATGACGACGCCGGAGCCGAGTGTGGCACCAACGGATCGTGCACCCTCCAGCGAGAGGATGATGTCCAGCTCGTCGCCTCTTACAAAAGTGCCTGCAGCGCCCCCAAGGAGAATTGCTTTGGGGGTTTCTGCACCTGCAAGCTTGAGCAGGTCACCGAGCTTGAGGCCAAAGGGGACTTCGTACACGCCGGGCCTTGCCACTGCACCACTCAGACAAAAGAGGCGCGTGCCGGTGGAATTGGCTGTCCCCGTTGCGGCAAAGGCAGCACCGCCGTGCTTAATGATGGGAATGACATTGGCTAGCGTCTCTACGTTGTTGACGACGGTAGGCTTGCCAAATAGACCGGCATTAACGGGGAATGGCGGCTTGCTCCGCGGTTCCCCTCTTTTGCCTTCGATGGATTCAAAGAGAGCTGTCTCTTCGCCGCATATGTAGGCCCCTGCACCTCTCCGCACCTCGATGTCGATTCCGTCGAGCAATCCTGCCGTACGACTCTGGGCAATTGCATTGTTGATTCTCTCAGAGCCTAACGGGTATTCGGCCCTGATATACAGGTAGGCCTTTTCACATCCCGTTGCAAAAGCTGCGATCGCCATCGCTTCGACCACGGCAAAGGGATCCTGTACCAGCAGCACTCTGTCTTTAAAGGTTCCGGGCTCGGATTCGTCAGCATTGCAGACCAGGTAGTGCGGGGTCGCCGGCTGAGTTCTCACTGCGTCCCATTTTCGTCCCGTGGGAAATGCGGCGCCACCACGACCCACGAGCTTGGACGCATTTACCTCCCCGATAACCCATTCAGCGCCCATGTTTTGCGCCTTGGCCAGCGCTTCGAACCCACCCGCCGCTCGATACGCGTCAAGAGAGGTTGGATCAACAACTCCACAGCGTGCGAGGAGCACCAGGTCGGGGCTGCCTCGTTGTGGCAGATCGAGATCGCCTGACGAGTCTTTGCCGGGGTTACCGTGCGCGAGGACCTCCACAGCGTGCTCGGCGCTGACGCGTCCCATGAGCACTTCGCGTGGTGCCTCGCCAGCCTGTGTGAACAGCGCAGCGGGTGCCTGATCGCACATGCCCAGACAGGGTGAGTGCATCCATGCGACACCGGAATCGTTGAGCGTAACGGTGTGACCCGATGGTTCTGCCTTGATTGCATGTCCGTAGCGCGACTCGAGCGCGTGTTCCAGATCGTGCGCCCCGCGATTGCGGCACGCAATGTCGTCGCAGACATGAAGAACGCGCTTAGGTCTGGGCGAAGTTGCCAGGAGCGCGTAAAAGGTGGCTACTCCCCAGGCTTCGGCGGGTGGTACGCTGAGCCGACGGCAGACGTAACCCAGGCCTCCTTCTGATATCCAGCCAACTCGCTGCTGCAGGGCCTGAAGCGCGGGTACCAGATACAAGCGCTGGTCGCGTGCCTCCTGTCCTCCAAAGGCAGTGTGCGCGTCGCGCTGACTTCCTCGAGCTCCACCTTCCCATGACGAGGCCGGTTCGCCAAGAAGGGCATCCACGGCCTCACGTTCCTCCACCGTTGGTTCAGCTTCAATGTGCCGAATATCCATTACGCAGTGGTTGTAGTATGGGCCGCGGAGGCCATTGCCCCATCCGCACCATTGGTCTCTTCTCCAGCTTTAATCAGTTGGACGTTTACCGCGCACGCCTTGAACTCCGCAGTTCCTGACAGGGGATCTGAAACGTCGATTGTGAGTCTGTTGGTTTCCGCATCGTCCGGGTAGTGGAGAGTCATGAAAACCAGATTCTCGCGCAGGCCGGGGTCGATGCGGGCCGGGACTACAACGGAACCGCGGCGTGACGACACGCGTACAATATCGCCCGTTCTGATGCCATAGCGCTCGCCATCTTCGGGTGACATGTCGAACGTCTCGCCGCGTCTCAGAGGCGAGTTGTATGCGATCGATTGCACACCGGTGTTGTAGGCTTCGAGTCGTCGGCCAGTGGTCAGCAACAGCGGATACTGTTCATCCCTGGCTTCGATCGGCGGCGCATAGTGAACGACTTTGAATGGCGCCGCTGGGCCACGACGCGGCTTTTCCCAAAGTCTTCCGTGCAGGAACTGGGAACCCGGATGCGACTCGTCGGGGCATGGCCACTGAATGCCTCCAAGCGCTTCGAGTCTTTCATAGGACATGCCACCCGCAAAGGCGGGAGCGCACTCGCGGAACTCATTCCAGACCTCTTTGGCGGTTGGCGTCTTCCAATCGTGGCCCATGCGCCGTGCGAGTTCAGAGATTATCCAGAGTTCATCGCGCGCCCCTTGAGGTGGCTCCAGGGCCTTGCGCACGCGCTGGACCCGGCGCTCGCTGTTGGTGACAGTGCCTTCGCCTTCGCACCACGTTGCCGCCGAAGGAAGCACAACGTCCGCCAGCTGCGCAGTTTTAGTGAGAACTATTTCCTGCACGACCAAGTGATCGAGACCGCGCAGGAGCTTTTCTATATGATTGGCATCAGCGTCGGACTGGGCCGGGTTCTCGCCGATTACGTAGAGAGCCTTCATCTCTCCACGTCCCATGGCTTCAAACATCTGCGTGAGATTCCATCCATACTTAGGCGGAATCGTTGCTCCCCAGATTCGCTCGTAGCGCGCGCGACCTTCGTGATCGCTTTCGATGTCTATAAAGCCGCCCAGTTTGTTGGGAATCGCCCCCATGTCTCCCCCGCCCTGCACGTTGTTCTGGCCACGCAGCGGGTTGCAGCCCGAAGCCCAGCGTCCCACGTGGCCCGTAAGGAGGGCAAGGTTGATGAGACTGAAGACGTTGTCGACAGCGTTGTGGTGCTCGGTGATCCCAAGAGTCCAGCAGACCATCGCACGCTCGGCCTTGGCGAAGGTATGTGCCACTTCGCGAATCACGTCGCCCGGGATGCCGGTTAAGGGCTCGGCGTATTCCAGCGTGTACTTCTCGACCGCTTCGCGGTATTCGTCGAATCCCTCGGTAGCGTTTTCGATGAATTCGCGGTTGTGAAGTCCCGCATGGATTATCTCGCGCGCCATGGCGTTGGAGAGCGCGATGTCACTGCCCACGCGCAAGCCGCACCACACGTCGGCCCATTGGGCGCTAGAGGTGCGCCGCGGATCCATGACATAGAGCCGCGTTCCGTGGTTGTTAATCCCCTTTAAGAGGTGGTGAAACCAGATCGGGTGGGCCTCACGGGCGTTCGATCCCCAGAGGAACACGACGTCAGTTTCGTGCACCTCTTCATAGGAGTTGGTACCGCCTCCTGCTCCAAACACCGTCGCCAGACCGACGACGCTGGGAGCGTGTCAAGTACGGTTACAACTATCGATGTTGTTGTTGCCAAACACGACGCGGTTGAGCTTCCCTGCAAAGAAGTTCATCTCGTTCGTGCTTTTTGAACAACTGAAGGTTCCGATGGAGTCGGGCCCGTACTTGGCTTTGGTTTTCATGAAGCCAGTGGCGGCGCGGTCGAGGGCCTCATCCCATGAAGCGGGGCGAAGGACGCCATTTTCGCGGACCAGGGGCTCGGTGAGCCGTGCGTAGGGCCTTGCTGCTCGGTTACTTCGGCGGGGCATGGACTAGCCTCGTGAAGGGGGTTCGACTGCTCCTTGCAGTCTGCATGGAGGGGAGCCGCGTTGCAAGCGGGGGAAGGGCTCAGAAAGCACTCGCACGCGCCGCCGAAACCCCGACGAGGCTTGTTTTTGAAATAAACGGAGCGGTATCGAGCCGACCTACCAACCCGTACTTTTGCTCGCCTTCCCTTGCCAACCAATGATCCTTGCTCTCTTTCTGCAGCTTGCTTCCGCACCGGCCGCCGCGCACGCCAACGGACCGGTGTCCGACTCGTTGCGCCTTTACTATCTGGGCTACCCAATTGGCAAAGAAACCTACCGAATCGAAGAGAGCGACGTCGCGGGGGGCGTCCGACTCATCTTTGACTATGACTTCCGCGATCGCGGACGGCGTACCCACCTGGCAGGCTCCCTAACTACTGGCAGAGATTACGCGCCAATTAACCTCACGGTCGAACGGGTAACAGACACGAGCCGCACGCTCGAGACGGGTATCGTTTTCAATCCGCCCGTCGCCTCCGCGGGCGATGCGCGCGCAGCGCGCGAGACCCGAGGTCCAGGGTCGTTAGCTAGTCGCGGAAATGGGCGCACGGCAACTGTGACGCGCGGCGGAAAAACGTCCACGGTATCAGTGCCCGCACTCGCTTTCGGAGTTCAGGGATATCACCCTGTTTCGGCCAACCTCATGCTGCTGCGCTTCTGGCTGCACAACGGCACGCCTGAGAAACTGGCCGTGGTACCCGGTGCGCCTAACGAGGTCCACCTGGCGCGTCAGGGCAGCGACACCGTGATGGTAAACGGACGGCGCGAGATTCTCACGCGATACGTCATAGGTGGGGTGGTCTGGGGAAAGGAGTACGCCTGGGTTGATGCTACTGGGCGTCTCGCCCTCTTTACTTCAGGGGGAGGTGGTGGACTCTCTTTCGAGGCTATCCGCTACGACCTCGACTCGGCGTACCCGGAGTTGATGGCGAAAGCTTCGCGTCACGCCATCAACGACCTGGCCCGACTTTCAAACACAGTCACACCAATCGCCAATGGGCGCATAGCACTTGTAGGTGCAACGCTCGTGGACGGCACGGGAGCAGCACCAGTCGCTAATGCAACGGTGATCGTCGAGAACGGTCGGATTGTGAGTGCCGGTGCCGGCGTCCGCATTCCGACCGGAGCGAGAGAGATAGACTTGAGCGGCAAGACGATCATGCCCGGACTCTGGGATATGCACACCCATATCAACCAGCAGGAGTGGGGACCCGTCTACCTTGCAGCTGGAATCACAACGGTAAGAGATATGGGCGCGGAGTTGCCGTTTGTGACCGATATGCGCGACGCCTTTGAGAGCGGGCGAGCAATCGGACCTCATCTCCTTCTGGCCGGCATCGTCGACGGCGGAGGTCCCAACGCATTTGGCCCAATGCAGGCCACGACCCCGGAGGAGGGACGAGACGTCGTTAGGCGCTACAAGGCACTGGGTTTTCCGCAGGTCAAGCTTTATTCGCTGCTCAAGCCGGATGTTGTTGGAGCTATCGCTCGTGAAGCTCACAGGCTTGGCATGACCGTGACCGGTCACGTACCAAACTCGCTTACCCTCACCGCTGCCGTTGACTCCGGAATGGACCACATCGCGCACCTTCAGGTGCGGGGCGAACCGGGTTCCGATTCCGTTGCAAGGGTCATCGCCCATCTGGCGACCAGGGGCACTGTGATGGACCCTACCGTATCGTGGGGTGAACTGCTCCAACACTCCACAGCGATCCCCGTCGACAGTATTCAACCCGTTATTTCGTTCCTGCCTCCCGTTCTGGCGGGCCGGATCTCGGCTATGGGTGCCAATGTGGACACGGCCACGGCTAACGCGCGCCTTACACGCAATCTCAGGATTATTGGCCAACTCTACCGAGCAGGTGTGCCCGTGGTGGCAGGTACTGACGAAGGAATTCCTGCATTCTCGGTCTACCGTGAAATCGAGCTCTATGCAATGGCCGGGATGACGCCAATAGACGCGATCCGAGCGGCCAGCGCTGTGTCAGCGCGAGCGATGCGCATGGACAGCGAGGTTGGCACGATCGAACCCGGAAAGCGCGCCGATCTTGTCGTGTTAGGTGCCAACCCGCTCGAGAACGTTTCGAATGTGCGGCAGGTGGAACTAGTAATGAAGAGCGGTACGCTTTGGCGGAGCGCCGACATTTGGAAGGCGATTGGCTTCAACCCGCCAGACTAGAATCACTTTGCACGGCGCGACTGCAGCCGTCCGAGATAAGAGGCCTCAACTCTATTGCTGCCGCAACACTCTACCCACGCCTTCCGGCGCGCCGGTGCCGGTAATTGCATACTCGTCGAGTACGTCCAGGCTTTCTTGCCTCAGTATGCGCTTCCCTTCTTGAGAGGCCAGCCACTGCACGAAGCGAGCGGCGAGAGCTGGATGTGGCGCCGCCGATGGAACGGTGAACGCATACACGATTGGTTTTCCCACAATGGTCAGCGAATCGCCGGGAGTTTTTCCGGTAACCTTTACGCTGGCCGTGGCATAGATCGCCGAATCGGCCATTGAGCTCAGGTCAACTTCGGTTGGAAAGACCACGTGCTTAAAGCCCGAGCGCAACGCCATGTTTTCGTAGGACCAGATGTAATCCATCTCGCCCGCTTCGAGCAGCGCCACCAAAGACGCCTCGTTAGGCCTGACGTTGGCCGGAACCGCCACCTGTTGCAGCCGGCGCGCTAGCCCGGGTTGTGCGTAGTAGCGCTCCGCCAACTGCCACACAAGCAAAGTGCGATAGCCGTTGGGATCCAGATTGGGATCGGAACGACCGACCTGCACATCGGGGCGAGTCAGTATCTGCCACCAGGTATCCGCATTCATTTCGCTGGCGTACTTGGAGCGATCTGTATACGACACGACCATCCTGTTGTGCGCAAAGGTGGCGTACCACGTCGTATGCTCCGGAATAAGAAAGGTCGGAATGACCTCGACATCAGCCAACGCCACCAGATCTGGAATCTTGCCAAGCTCTGTTAGTTTGCGCGCCGTTTCGAGGCTGCCAGCGCTCTCCTGATCGAAAGTGATTCCCTCCTTCGCTGCAAAGGAATCGAGCGCTATCCTGATCGGGAGTGCCAGACTCCCGGCGTTGAACACCACTAACCTGTCCTGGGCCAAATCACCCCCGCCAGCACAAGCCATGACAACGATCAGTGCGAGCGGCAGGATTCTACGCCTGGTCGCGCCCGCAGACGACACTCGGCTACCTCTTGAACCAGACATTTCTGCTGTGCCCCGTATTTGTGTAATCGCGGAAGTATGGGACCTGGTGCACGATGCACGAAAGGCACGGAATTTCCGTGCCTTTCGCATCTCCTCAGAAAGCAGGGTTCGCGACTACGCCAGGCGCTGCATTCTGGCGTGCAGGTGTTCGCGATACGTGCGGCTCAGCTTGAGCTGCCGGCCATCGCGCAGAATGACCACGTAGTCCCCCGCAAACCATGGTTGTAGTTCACGGATGCGATCGAGGTTCACAATCACGGCTCGGTGAATCCTCACAAACATCGCGGGATCGAGCTGAGTCTCGATGCGCTGCATCGTTTCACGAATGAGGTGCGAGACCTTGCCCGTGTGGATGCGCACATAGTTGCCTGCGGCCTCGAACCAATCAACATCAGATGCTTTCACAAAGAACACGCGGCCGTCGTGCTTAACCATGAGACGGTCAACGTATCTGTGCCGCGCGGGAGGTGGCGCAGCGCCGGAACCATTGACCGCACCTGCACCTAACGACGCTGTTGCTCCTTCGCCGAGTACCTGCTCGAGAAGTGCCTTTATCTTGCGCCCCTGCTCCGCCGAGGACACCTGTTCCAGATGCGACCTCGCCCGCTGAAACGCAGCCTTGAAACGCTCCGGATCAAAGGGCTTGAGCAGATAGTCGATTGCATTGACGTCAAATGCGCGCACGGCGTAGTCGTTGTACGCGGTCACAAAGATCGTGGGAGGCATTCGCTCCACTCCCAGCGCTTCGACGACGCCGAATCCATCTACATCGGGCATCTGGACGTCGAGAAAAACAAGATCCGGTCGTTCCCGGTTGATGACGTCAATCGCCTCGCGCCCGCTACCCACCTCCTCCACAACATCCACGTCGTCCTCCAACCGCAACAACCGGCGCATTCTTCTCCTGGCAATGGGCTCATCATCTACAATCAACACTCGAATTGGCATAGGCTGGCTCCGGTGAATGAGTGGAACGGATGCTACAACGCTTTGTTGCATACCTTTAGCTCACTGCAAGTAGTTGAGGTGCCTCCAGATCCTCCTCCTCCGCCGCGTCTGCTCCTACCATCACCAT
>CAZYTS010000114.1:0-12401 GCA_964649855.1 uncultured Gemmatimonadaceae bacterium | reverse complement strand
GCGGGAGTCTACAGGCTCGTAGTCACGCGGCCCACGAACCGCGGGCCCTTCTGACGATGCCGCCGCCATGGCCGCTCCCAGGCCCGGCGCCACTGGCAACGCCCCCGCATCACTCGCGGTCGTGGCGAGATGTTCGCCGGTGGAATAAGCTGACTCGTCGGACTCCGACCCCGGTTTCTCCCCTGCTTCGGGCTCAGGTCCTCGTTCCTTACCGCCCGGCCCGTCAGCGACCATCGTTGCGGCTACAATTCTTGAGACTCATACCGCAATATATGAAGTGTCGCCGTTCGCGCAGGGCTCTATTTCGTTTGCTTTCGGTAGAGCCCAACTGAAAACGATAGGACCGCAATTCCCATCACAGTCAGCACAAGTAGTTGTCTGGCGACGTCCGTGAGCCCGGCGCCCTTGAGAAGAACCGCACGAAGCAACTCGGCGAAGTGCATCACCGGACTCCCGCGCGCCACCCACTGAGCCCACTCTGGCATTCCGCGCACCGGGGTGAGCAACCCGCTCATTAGGAGGTACACCAGCATTATGGCGTACGTCACGAACATCGCCTGTTGCTGTGTTTCGGCCACCGTTGAGACCCAAAGCCCGATGCCGAGCGCACCCACCAGGTAGATGGCCGTTGAGAGAAACACCAGCCAGAGGCTCCCTCTCACCGGGACACCAAAGGCGAAATGCGCTAGAGCGAGACCTACACCCATGATCATGAGAGCCAGACTCCAGAGAGGAATCAGTTTGGCAGCAATAAAGGTTGCACGCTTGAGCGGAGTAACGTTCAGCTGCTCCAGTGTGCCCACCTCTTTCTCACGCACAATATTCATCGCCGTCAACAACGTCCCGATTATTGTCACCAAAACAACAAGGATCCCCGGCACCATATAGTCGCGATAGTCCCTCTCCGTGTTATACCAGCCTCGTTGACGCAAATCGAACACAGCGTTCCCGCGCGACGGCGTGCCCCGTTGCAGCGCGCTTTGCGCCGCAGGTAGAAGGCGAGGAATCAATTCCGTGGTGTAGTTGGCCAGAATCTGATTCGCGTAGGATTGCATTACAGCGGCGGCCGCACCGTCTTCGGCGTTGAAAATGAGCTGAACTGGTGCTCTTCTCTCGCGCACCATGTCACGCTCGAAATCCGCGGGTATTACCACAATCACGTCGATCTCACGATCCAGCATCGCATGGTTTGCTGCGTCCATCGACAGTGACGATGCCGCTCCTACAAATCGTCCAGATGACTGCAGCCTGTCGATCACGTCACGAGACATGGTACTCCTGTCCCGGTCGACTACAAACATCCGCCCGCTTTTGACCTCAAAAGTCGCCGCATTGGCCAGTAAGAGGAGCTGGGCAATTGGCATAATGAAGAGGATTCGCACGATCACGTGATCGCGAAAGATCTGCGTGAACTCCTTCTTTAGCAGGAATCGTAGCGCGCGCATGAATCAGGCCAGCCTTGGTTTGAAACTTCTGATGGCTGCGAGCATCAGGAGCGCAAACATTGCCGCTAGAATTGCCAGCTCCTGCCACAGGTAGTCCAGTCCAACTCCTTTAAGCATGATCCCACGTGAGATTACTATGAACCATCGAGCGGGGATCAGTGTAGTCACCGGCTGTAACCAGCCCGGCAGACTGGCGATCGGGAAGATCATCCCCGAGAGCAGAGTGCTCGGCAGCATCGTGCCAACGAGAGCGCCAAGCGTGGCGGCACGCTGTGACGACGTCCTGGCGGCTATAAATACTCCAAGTGCCAGTCCAACCAGAGAATACAGTATGCTCGCTGCGAGAAGCAGGAACAGACTTCCCCTGAACGGCACCTTGAACACGATCCATGCTGCAACCAGAACCGAGGTCACGTTGGCAAGCGCGAGCAGCAGATAAGGCGCAACCTTACCTGCTATGATCTGCCAGGGTCTGAGCGGAGATACCAGGAGAATCTCAAGGGTTCCCCTTTCTTTCTCCCTTGAAAGAGATATCGCCGTCATCATCGCTGAGATGAGTGTCAGGACCAGTGCGATAAGACCAGGCACAAAAAGGTTGACGCTCTCCAGCGTCGGATTGAACCGCATACGCGTCTGCAGCTCGATACGTAAGAGACCAGTCCCCACGCGCCGCTCCTGAGCAAAACTCACTACTACCGCACTGGCATACGCCTGCATTCTGCTCCCGGTATTCGGATCAGATGCGTCGCTGATAAGAAGAATCTGTGCGGGGGTCCCTCTGGAGAGCTTCTCACCGAAGCCGGCTTCGAGTACCACTGCTACGTCGACCTCGCCTCGCCTGAAGAGAGTCTCCAATGCTTCTGCGCTTCTGTAGGCGCCGAGCATGTCAAAACGCCCGTTGCCTGCAAAGCGTGTACGCAGAGCTGTGCTGGCTTCGTCAGACACCGGTTCCACGAACGCAACACGCACGTTGTTGACATCTGTACGCAGCGCAAACCCAAAGACGATCACCTGCGCCAGCGGCAGCAGGAGAATCACGAGCAGCGTCTGGCGATCACGCAGAATGTGGCGCAACTCCTTGGCCAGAAAGGCCGTGAGCGACGGAGAACGTTGCGCCATCAGCGAGCTTCTGCTGCAGCGTGGGTGGGACGCGCGAGTCGCACGAACACTTCGTCCAACGAGGATGCATCATACGTGCGTTTGAGCTCCTCTGGTGTCCCAATCGCACCGATGCTTCCCTCCACCATTATCGAAACCCTGTCACAGTATTCAGCCTCGTCCATATAGTGCGTCGTGACGAATACCGTGGTTCCACGAGACGCTGTCTCGTAGATCATCTCCCAGAACTGGCGCCTGGTAATCGGGTCCACACCGCCTGTCGGCTCGTCGAGGAACACGATCGACGGGCGATGCAGCAACGCAACTGAAAATGCCAGCTTCTGCTTCCACCCAAGTGGCAGCGATCCAACCAAAGAGTCGGAACTGGACGCAAGGCCCAGACCGGAGATGAGCTCCTCGCCTCTTGACTCGATCTCCCTGTCACTGAGTCCATAGATACCGCCATAGAGCTCGATATTCTCTCTGACCTTTAGATCCTCATACAGGGAGAAGCGCTGACTCATATAGCCAATGCGTGTGCGCACAGACTCCGCGGCGGTGCTAATGTCGAATCCTGCGACTCTGGCGCTACCCGAAGTTGGAGCGAGCAGACCAGTCAGCATTCGGATCGCCGTCGTCTTTCCTGCTCCGTTGGCACCGAGAAAGCCAAAGACTTCGCCCTCCTTCACTTCAAAGCTGATCGCGTCAACGGCAGTGAAACTTCCAAACCGCCTCGTTAGGTCGCGAACTTCAATGGTTGGACTCATGCAGCAGCCTGCGGCGCTCCCATGAGCGCCATAAAAGTGTCTTCGATTCCTGGAGCGATTAGCCGTACGTCAGCGTCCCCGAAACCACGCGCCACAAGATAGGCCTGTACCTGAGCCGCAACGGCGGACGGCGGCAAACCAGCACGAATGTCTGCGTAGTGGAGCGTGTCGCCAAACGGAAACACACTCGCAGCGTGCTCGTAGTCGCGCAGTACCTTGAGCATCTCGTACCGACTTCGCCCTCTAACTGCAAACAGCTTGTTGGGGAACCGCTGACCAAGCCTGGCAGGATCATCTACGGCGAGAATGCGACCCTGCTGTATGAGTGCTACGCGGTCGCATCTTTCAGCTTCATCCATGTACGGTGTGGCAACAAAGATGGTCAGCCCAGAGGCGCGCAGGTCGTCAAGCAGATCCCAGAACTCTCGCCGCGATACGGCGTCAACGCCGGTTGTGGGTTCGTCAAGCAGGAGAACATCGGGCCTGTGTACAAGTGCGCAGCTCAGCGCGAGCTTTTGTTTCATTCCTCCGGAAAGATCCGCTGCACGGCGCCGACGGAATGGTTCGATCTGGCTGTAGATGGGTGCAATCGTCTTGTATCCCTCCTGGAGGCTGGTTCCAAACACCGAAGCAAAGAATCGCAGGTTTTCCTCGACGCTAAGGTCCGGGTAGAGCGAGAAGCGCCCAGGCATGTAGCCCACTCTTGCCCTGATGGCCCAGAGGTCCTCTACGACGTCGAGCCCAAGTACACTGGCGCTGCCAGAATCGGGTACGAGAAGCGTTGTGAGGATTCTGAAAAGAGTGGTCTTGCCGGCACCGTCGGGACCAACTATTCCAAACAGCTCTGCTGCCTCGATCTGCAATGAAACGTCGTTGAGCGCGCTCGTCGTTCCAAAGCTCTTCTCAAGGTTCCTGATGAACAGTGGAGGCGTCATGCTTACTCCTCCTTGCCGTCGTCGCGCGGTTGGACCGGGAACGTCACGTCTGCCGGCATCCCGATCTTGAGGATCCCATTGGGATTCGCTACATCGATCTTGACGGCGTACACGAGGTCGGCCCGCTCGTCCCGCGTTTGCACCGGCGTCGGAGTAAACTCCGCCGACGATGATATCCAGGTCACTCTGCCGCTCAACGAAGACAAGCCCTGATCACTATTGCCAATATTGACTTCCACCTGCTGACCCAGGGATATGGCGGAGAGCTGGGTACCGGTGACGTAGGCGCGCAACGTCAGAGTATCGAGATCTGCGATCCTGTAGAGAGGCTGACCTGCTTGCACGACCTCGCCCTCGCGAGCAAAGATCGAGAGCACTGTCCCCTTTCGGGGGTTCACCACGTTGCTGCGAACTATGCGTTCGGCGATCTGTGCAACACGTGCACTGTTAGAAGCCTCTTCGAGCGATATGCTGCTGCGCTGCGCGCGCACAGCGTCCATCTGCGCATTTATCACGCGGAACTCGCGCTCAGCCTGGTCGAGCTGCTGACGCGTGGCAGCGTTCGAGTCTGCCAGGCGTTGGGTGCGCTCGAGCGTGCGTTGTGCGATCTCGCGCTGCACTTCGAGAACCCGCAGCTGTTCGGTGGCCTCGTCCCTGCGAGCCGCAACCGCCGAGCGCTGGGATCGGAGCTGTGCTCGCTCGAGGCCGAGTTGCGTGGTGTCAATCAGCGCAACGGTATCACCCCTGGCCAATTGCATTCCTTCTTTGGGTAGAAATGACTCGATCTGGCCGGTAGTCTGAGCGGATACCACAACCTCTATCGCTTCAAAGTTCCCGTAAGCGTCGGGTTCCTGTGATTTGCCACATGCAGATGACAGCAGGAGAAAACCAGCAATCGCCGCTCCGACGAGCAACCGGCTAAGATAGGTTCTTGAGAAATGGAGAATCATCGGACCTCCTGGCCGATGAGCGTAAGAAATCGGGCGCTCGCTTGCGCCAACTCAACACGATGGACTGCGCGAGCCACTCGAGCAGCGAGAAGGTCTGTTTCGCGGTCCACGTACTCGGCTGCTGTAATTACTCCCTCGCGGTAGCGTAGGCGCGCTTCATTCAGAATCTGCTCTCGCAACGCGATGATGTCGCCGTCTGTCACAATGGACGCCTGCAGCCGATCTATAGTCGCAAGGTCGACCGACGCGAGTCGGCGAATCCGTGCGTCAAGCGCCGCCATCTCTGAATCGATGATCTCCTGCTGCACTGCGATCGCCTGACGCTCGCGATCGCTAGTGCCCCACTTTACCGGCGACCACTCGATCTGCACACCGGCAAGCCAGTACTCATCAAAATCTCTTGCGAGTGGATTGAGACCAGGTCGTCCGTATCCAGCCCTGCTGAAGGCAGAGATCCTCGGTCGATCGCCGCTGACAAGCGCTGACTGCCTTGCCGCGAGCAGATCCTTGCTTCGATCGAACTGCGCGTACTCGGGCCTCTTGCGGAGTCCTTCAAAGTCTGGGCGGAGTTGGGCAACTTGTTGAGACAGTTCCGGAAGCATCAACGCAGTGCTGCTGTCAATGCGTTGGCCGCTTAGGTCGGATAGAACTGCCATCGCTGCCGCGCGTGCCGCCTCGAGTTCAGCTACGCTCTGCCGCCGCCGCGTCAGCTCGGCGCGAATGAGCAGCGCTTCGCTTGGGAGGGATGCGCCAGCCTCTACGCGCTCTCGTGCATTGGCGAGTTGCGCTTCAAGATCCTGGATAGCAGAAGCAACCTCGGAGCGCCGAGCCTGGAGGAGAAGTATCTCGAAGAAGGCACTGTTTACTTCCTGGCGTGTCCCGTACAGCGCCGTGTTTATGCGCGCTTCGGATTCAGCCAACTGCGCGCGTTCAATCTCCTCGCGCGAATGCAGAGTGGCGTCGTAGATAGTCTGCCTGGCCGCGACATGAGCGTCGTAGTTGTCGTTGGGAGGAGGCTGTACTCCGGGAGACTGAACCGGGATCCGTGGTACGTCAGAGAGGTATTGGGCCTGCCCGAGGAGTGATATCTGAGGGCGCCAGCCGACGGCGATGTTGTCAATGCGTAGTGCACTCTGTCGGCGGAGAAGTTCGGGCTGCGCTGAACGCGGATCTGCAGCCGCTGCAAACGCGCGAACCTGTGCGAGTGTCAGCGAGTCACTTTTTTGTTGTTGTGCCAGGGAGACTCCTGGGAGGAGCAAGAGAGCGAGTGCAACGATTGCCCCTGGTCTCGATTGCGAGGTGGGGATCATGGGCGAAGAGCGTTGAGGATGAAAGCCGAGAGACTCTCGCGCCGGTCGTCGAGAAAACGATCAAAAGCAGCTTCGTCCATGTCAAAGGCTGCTGTGAGGACCGGTCGCGCCACAAAGGGGATTACTACGAGCCCCATCAGGTTGGCGACAAACTGTTCTGGCCTTATCGGACGGATCTTGCCTGCAGCGGCCTGCGCTTCGAGTTCCTTGCCAAGCTCCCGCAGCAGGCTCCGTATCAAGCGCGCTGGCTCGCTCCCCTGTGGCGAGTCCTGAAGCGTGGCGATTCGCTCGGGGTGATGATGCAACTCCGAAATGACGTACGCCGGCAGGAATGGCGAATGCCTGACTGTATCTATGTAGAGGTGGACGAAGCGCTCAACCTTTGTTTCAAGAGCTTCGTCGGAGCCGAGTACGCGGACCACGGCGGGTAGGAGCCGGGCTGCTGCCTCTCTAAAGACGGCGCTTGCAAGGCGGTCTTTGGAGCGGAAGTAGTAGTGGAGGAGGGCCTGATTGACCCCGGCCTCGGCGGCGATTTCCTGCATCCTGGCACCGGCAGTACCACGGCTTACAAAGACCTTTCGCGCCGCTTGGAGAATCCTTTGTTCGGTGTCCGCATCGCGTCCTGATGGTGCGGCGGCCTCAAGTTTATTATCCAATTTAACTAATTGACTAAGCTGGATAGCTAAATAGCGCCTTGTATTGAGATATGCAAGGCGCTTCAGGTAGAGACTCCTCTTTCTGCGAGACAGCTAAATGCTATATCTTTCTATATTACAACGTGTTACGGCACAGACGGAAACAATTGGAGGCCTCGACCCAGGCCTTAGTCCATCCCCACTCTCACTCTGATTGCGGTGCCCCACGGGTCCGCGGTCAGGGCTTCGTGGTCGCCGATCACTTCATAGGGAGCCCCTCGACTCCTCAGGCTTGCTTCGAGCGCTCCGAGATCTGACTCCTTTGGGAGTTCTAGGCTCCACTCCAGCAGGCGAGCCTCCTCCTCATCAGGAGCTGTGGCGTTGGGACCAGCCCAGGTGTTGGCTCCGACGTGGTGATGGTATCCGCCAGCGCTCAGGAATAGTGCACCTGGGTAGCTCCAGACCATTGCGTCCAGGCCTAAAGCTCCCGAGAAGAAATCCTCCGCGCGCTGAGTGTCGCCAACGTGGAGGTGCACGTGGCCCATGATTGTTCCCTCTGGCATCCCCTTCCACTCGCTTGTTTCTGCCTCGCGCAGCAGCCCCGCCACATCGACGGTCTCCGTAGCCATCATCAATTCCCGGCCATTTCTGCGCCACTCCGAACGCGGCCGATCTGCATACACCTCGATACCATGACCATCTGGATCATGCAGGTAGAAGGCTTCGCTCACGAGATGGTCTCCGGCACCCGCATATACATCTTTCTCGCCAAGGTGTCGCACGAACGCGCCGAGTGAGGCGCGATCGGGGAGGAGTATGGCGAAATGAAAGAGTCCCAGACGACCACGGCGCGCCCTGCGGACTCCCGCTCTGGTTACGAGCCTGACGAGAGTCCTCTTCCTGGCCTTGTCCATAAGAACGGCCTCGCCAACAGAACTGCTATCCAGTTCTAGGCCTAGCACGTTCTGGTAGTACGCTACTGACCGGTCGAGATCCGAGACCAGCAGGCTTACCGGGCCTACGTGTGTCTCCTCGGGGAGGCGGTAGCCTTGCGCTTGCTTCCCATAGGTGCCCGGTAAGGCGAGCTCAGCCTTACTGTCCAGGCCGAATATTGCGGATCTCGACGTGCTCATGACTTGTTCCTGACGGTCAATTGTTTGGTGTTGTCTCTACTACGCGACGTTTGTGCTGCCTACAGATCGAACCCTCCGGATTCCCGCGGCTGATATCGCCATTCGTGTGTCAGCGTCGCTTCTTCCCACTCTCTCCATTTGGCGGCACATTACGTCAACCTGTACCAAGCGCCGATGGCAACCAGTATACGCCCGATTTCGCACCAGAGTACTAACGACAAAGTGCTTGAGATGATCGGGCCGCTTATCGGACCGGAGAGCCGGATAGCCGACATAGGCGCCGGAGAGGGCTATTTTTCGATGCGCGTGGGTGAGTTCCTCCGTGGCGAACGCGCAACGGAACCACGAAGCGTGATCAGCGCCTGCGACGTCTTTCCCGAAAATTTTCGCTATGCCGGCGTTGACTGCGATAAAATTGAAGCCGACGGTCGGCTCCCCTACAAGGACGGAGTCTTTGACGTCGCTTGCAGCCTGGAAGTTGTTGAACATGTCGAAGACCAATTTCACTTCTGTCGCGAGATTTTCAGGATCCTCAAGCCCGGTGGGGTAGCGATCATCAGCACTCCAAACGTGCTCAACATGAACTCCCGGTACCGAAATCTCCACTCGGGATTTGCCACACTATTCGATCCCCTTCTCCTCTCCAGTACCGATCCGGTTCACACGTCTGGCCATATCCACCCAGTCGCGTACTACTACCTGGCGTACCAGCTCCATCGCGCGGGCTTTACCTCGGTTAGCGTCCACTTTGATCGCTTCAAGAGATCCGCCCTTGGGCTGCTTGCCATTTTTGGTCTACCTATGGTTGTCGGTAACGCCCTTTTCACAAGCCGACTCCGGAGAAGGAGGCCGCAGGTGGCGAGAGAGAACCAACCAATCCTCGCCGACCTGCGCAGTTTTAAGATGCTGACTTCACGAAGCGTGATAGCCATGGCAGTACGCTAGTCTGCTGCGAATCGCAGGCTGCACGCTGCAGCTTTGCTGACTCACCCGCGTTGCATGACTTCGGTTCGTGCCTACCCTCATTCAGCCTAACGGCCCATGCTGAATTTGAGTCCGGTGTAAATCGCAAAAACTCCGTTCTTTGCCGACTCATCGACCAGACCAGTATCGAAATCGGCAACCTTGGAAATGCCAAAGCTGTAACGCAGGCCACCAGTAAGAATCAGCGAGCCGACGTTGAAGTCGATCCCACCACCAACTGTTCCTCCCACGTCCACCGTTTTGGTACTCACGCCAGGAACGTCATCGCAATCCGCCGACGTTCCCTCCACCTTACAGCTGATGTTGTAGCCAAAGTACGGCCCGGCGTAGATATGAGGATTTACCGGAGTTCCCTCCGCGAGTGACAAACGAAGTAGTACCGGTAGCTCCACGTAATCCAGCTTGAGCCCGTTGTCGCCGTTGGAACCCTCGGCACCCTTGCTCACAAAAAGAAGCTCGGGCTGCAATCCCACCGCACCAGCGATCGGCATGACCAGTGATAAACCGCCTATCAAGCCAGTGCGGCTGTCGAGCCCGTCGATTCCCCTTAGGGTCGTAAACGTCGCGCCAACAATGGCCCCAAATTGCCCTTGTGCCTGCGCCGCGGGGGCGCATAACGCGCTCACGGCCAAAGCGAGCCCTGCAACAGAGCTGCGTTTCAACATGTAGCTGCCTCCAGAAATTGGGATTCACTGAGGATGATTGGCCAATATGCACGCCAGTCCATCTCGTGTACCCCGCAACTACCAACCCGGCGCGCCTCTGTTCTCCGACGCGCCGGGGTCGTGCGTCACCGATCTGCCCCCGGCGAAGGCGTAATACCAAACCTCACGCCGTCTGCCCGTCCCGACCAATACCACGACGCCTGGCAATCTGAGCATCGAGCGAGAACGAACCGGATCCCGCAACCACCAGAGCGAGCGCAGCCGTCATCAACATCAACGGGAACTCAACACCGCCTGGATTAAAGAAGCCCTGAGGCAGATGCGCAAAGGTGATTGCTCCCGCCATAACCATCGCCACCAACCCAGCCGCAACGCGTGTCCCCAGTCCGGCGAGTATCGCCAGTCCACCCAGGAACTCAATCAACGAAACTACAAGCGCAGTAACGGCTGGCAGCGGAATGCCCATCTGCTCAAACCCACCGGCAACGCCGTCTACTCCAAAGACAAAAAGCTTCTGGCCGCCGTGCGCGACAAATATTACGCCCAGAACCGCGCGAACGAGCGCTAGTGCAATTCCGGTCTGTTTGGCCGTGGCCGATGCAAAGGGTGACATCTCTATTCTCTCCTTCTAGGTGATTGTGTGTTAAAAGCTACGGTGTTGTAACACCTAATTGCTCAAAAAAAACTCCGCTAAACGTGCTGCCGAACCGCTGTCAGTAACTCGATCAGCTCTTTCCTTCGCCCCTCGCCCAATGGCCCAAAATACCGCTTCTGCTCCTGGTCAATTACGGGGTCCAACCCATCGAGAAGAGCATGACCACGCTCCGTGAGCCAGGTACTAACCATCCTACGATCGTCTCCCTCCCTCACTCTGCGAACCAGGCCCCCCGATTCCATCCGGTCCAGGAGCCTCGTCATGTCCGGCATCCGCGTTACCATGCGGTCTCTTATGTCATTACGACACAACGCTTTAGGCTCGGCGCCTCTCAGAATTCTTAGCACGTTGTACTGCGGCAGCGTGATCCCATAAGGCCGCACTATCGCGTCCAGCCGATCGTTGAGAACCGCTGCCGTCCTTATCACGTTGAGCATGGCCTCCTGCTCCGTACTGCCGAACGGCTTGGTTTGCTTGATCTCATCCTGCAGTCGAACTGTCATACTACAATATGGGTGTTATAACACCTATTGTCAAGAGGATGGCGAGGATGGCGATGTCCGTAGGAGGGCGAGGCACCCACGTCTCCATGGCTCCGCCCCCCTCGCCTTCCTCGCCCTCTTCGCCAGCCTCCTAGATCCTGCCAGTCGCAACTGCGTGCGCGATGTCGGTCTGCGAAATCACACCCACAAGCCTTCCCTTCTCGGCTACAAATAGCCGGCGCACATCGACATAGAGCATGTGTTTGGCTGCCTCACGAATATCGTCATCCGGGGCAATCAGATGCGGCGTCGGCGTCATCAGGTCCCGCACCGGCGTCTGTTCAAAAAGCTGACGACGAGCCTTGGAGTCCCCCTGCTCCGATTCAGCCTGCAAAATATCAGTCGCAGTGACTACGCCGAGTATGCGACCAGCGGAGTCGACGACCGGAAGACCGGAGATGCGAGAATCGGCCATTGTGGTAACTGCGTCCAGGATCGTGTCATCGGCGCTGATACTGCGCACATTGGGTTGCATGAGTTCGGCTACTCGCATGGTGTCCCTATGGTTACGGTGCTCAACAAGCACCTCGTTCACTGCTGCGAGAATACCCCACTCGTGCGCGTCGGTGAATCGGAGCGTGCACCACGCACCCGTCGGGGATAGCCTTACTTTCCTTCGTTCTCCACTACGGTGCGCAGCGCCATGACCCTGCGCACCGTATAGGTCGTCAAGTTCCCCATCGAACCCCGTGACCAGAAAAATGAAGAGGATTCTCCGAACACTTCTTGTTGTCGCGCCTGCCATTGCAGCGCTCACACTGCCGCTCACCGCTGAGGCGCAGCAGTTGCCGCGCACCTGGCAGGAGGAGCAGAACTTCGGATCCGGCCCCACTCCATTTGAACCTCTCATGAAGTTCTGGCACGAGCTGGACGACATGAGCGACCTGGTGAGCATACGGCAGCTCTCCCGAACGCTGCTGGACCGCGAGTTCACACTGGTGACGATCGCCCGGGACCCGATAACGTCTCCCCAGGACGCGCTGCGCAGTGGCAAGACGATCGTGCTGATCGCCAATGCCGTTCACGGCAACGAGCCGGCTGGTAAAGAAGCGAGCCAGCTTGTGGCGCGCGACCTTGTTTTCGGCGACCTCCGAAGCGTGCTGGACAGTGTCATTGTTCTTTTTGTCCCGCTGATCAACCCTGACGGTGGCGAGGTGCGTCGTCGAACAAATGAAGAAGGGTTTGATATGAACCGCGACTATATCAAGCTGGAGTCGCAGGAGATCTACTCGATCGTAACGAAGATCTTGAACGAGTGGACGCCCGAGATCCACATCGATAC
>CAZYTS010000113.1:0-12531 GCA_964649855.1 uncultured Gemmatimonadaceae bacterium | reverse complement strand
AGCTATTCGGATCCGCAAGGAATCACTCCGCGAATGTCACCGCGGCGGAGATCCTGGGGACCACACGAACCCGGGTGCCCGCACATAAAGTCCCGCGAGCCGCTGAGTCGATGTCGCAGCGCAAAAGCTGACCCGACGGCAGGCGTACGTTACAGACCCAGTGGTCCCCAACAAATGTGGCGCTTTCCACGAGCGAGTCCCCCTGGAGCATGTCCTCCAACACGCAATCACCGGGGCGAATTGGCACGCGCACCGCGGTACCGTCGCTGTGAGAGCGCAGATCCGCGAAGGAGCCGATCTCTGTGACCACCTGACCAGCACGGCATCTTCCCTGGAGAAAGGTGGCGTGACCCACAAATGACGCTACAAACGAGTTGTTAGGCGTGCGGTAGACCTCGGCGGCGTTCCCTACCTGCTCGGCCAGACCATTGCGCAAAACAACGATTCGATCGGCGAGAGAGAAGGCTTCGTGCTGGTCATGCGTTACCAGGAGTGCTGTCGTGCCGGTCGACTTGAGGATTCTGCGGAGGTCAGCTCCGAGTGATTCACGCTGAAGAGGATCTACGCTCGAAAGGGGTTCGTCGAGCAGGACCAGGGGGAGTTCGGGTGCCAGCGCTCTCGCCAGGGCAACGCGTTGCTGTTCCCCTCCCGACAACTCGTGCGGGTAACGATCGCCTAACTTTTCGAGGCCGCAAAGGGCGGCAACCTCGAGCCATCTCGCCGCGCGGTCGCCGGCTCCACGGCTGGAGATCCCAAACTCGACATTGCGGCGAACGGTGAGGTGGGGGAATAGTGCGCCGTGCTGAAATACCACTCCCACCCTCCTGTCTTCGGGGGGAAGTGACAAACCATGGGCAGCGACAACATTGCCGTCGATGGAAATCGTGCCCGTATCGGGATCTTCAAAACCGGCCACGAGCCGCAGCACCGTGGTCTTTCCCGCGCCACTCGGCCCAAGTATCGCGCAAACCTCTCCACGTTCGACTGTCAGCGACACCTGTTCAACGGCCGGAGCCGAAGTGCCAGCATATCGTCGCGACACATTCCGGAGTTCGAGCATTGGCGCACTCATGATCCGTTCCTCGAGGAGATGCCTTCTCTGGAAAAACGGCCTAGCAAGAGCAGTACGAATCCGCCAAGCACTACCATCGCGAGCGATGGAGGGGCTGCGTATACCCAAAGCGATTCTGTGGTTGCCTGCCACACGCCCACGGCAAGCGTGTCAAAGCCAAAGGGCCGGATCAGCATGGTGGCCGGCATTTCCTTCATGACGTCAACAAAAACCAGGAGTGCAGCGCTCAGCACAGACATGCGAAGCAGCGGACCGTGAACCTCGCGCGCCTGGCGCCACGCAGAAGCGCCAAGTACTCGAGCCGATTCGTCGAGCGAGGGAGCAATGCGATCGAGACCCGCCCTGATCGGCAGGTACGCCACTGCGAGAAAGCGCACAACGTATGCAAATAGGAGTCCAAGAGCCGACGTGGCAAGCAATGGTGCAACCCAACCACCTGTTGCAGCACCCATAACCTGCAAGCCACGATCCACCGAGGCCAGTACTCCGATAACTCCCACCGCAATGACGGAACCCGGGATCGCGTAGCCAAGCAGCGCTACGTGGGAGATGCGATCGAGAAATGGTCTACGTGCAAGGCGTGCCGCATAGGAAAGAGCCAGCGCCGCACCCACGCAGACGAGCGTCGCTGTTCCGGCAGCGATGGCCGTATTTCTTGCAAGAGGCACAAAACGCGCAACCACACCAGGTTCGCCCATCGCGCGCCAGGACCAGCCTATGAGCACCAGCGTTGGCAGAACGAAGGCTAACACCAGCAATGCGCTGCAAGCCGCCGTGGCAACCCATCGTCTGGGACCGCGAATCTGCTGCGGTTGTGTAAACGCCGACGAAGCTCCCAGTGTAAAGCGCGCGCGCCTTCGTCCCCACCTCTCCAGCGCAATGAGTCCAGCGGCAAAAACCAGCAGAATGGTTGCCAATTGCCCGGCAGCAATGCGGTCAAACATGCCGAACCAGACCCTGTACACGCCAATCGTAAGGGTGTCGTGGTTGAAGATCGATACAGTGCCAAAGTCAGCGAGCGTCTCCATGAGCGCGAGAGCAAGGCCAGCAGCAATTGCGGGGCGCGCCAGCGGCAATGCCAAACGCCGGAAAGCCGAGAGGGAACTCAGACCAAGACTACGTGCCGCCTCAACATACTGCGTACTGCGGTCCTGAAAGGCACCCTGCGCAAGGAGATAGACGTAGGGATAGTTGACCAGCGCCATCACGAGTGCCAGAGCCCAGAACGAGCGCGGCTCCGGCAGCCACGTGGACGAACCCACTGCCGACTCCACCAGAGCACGCGCCGGGCCACCATAGTCAAACATCGATACAAAGGCAAAGCCGATTACGTACGCTGGCATTGCCATCGGGAGCATAAGCCCCCACTTGAAAAAATCCCGACCCGGAAAGCGGTGCGTAGCAATGAGCCAGCCAAAGCCCACACCAATTGCCGTCACCAGGACACCGACGCCAAGCATCAGTGCAACCGTGCCCCAAACGAGCGAAAGGAGGCGAGTCTGGGCCAGATGCGCCCACAACTCACCCCTCGGTGCAAAGGCGTTTGCCACCACCACCAACAGCGGAAGCGCAACGACGGCGGCCAGCGCCGTCGTTACTATGAGCCAGCGTTTCCCCCGCCGCTTCCCACGCGCCGCGGGAGGCCGCCTAACGGTACCCAGCGCGATCTGCAAGCTTTACCGCGTCTGCCTGAAACTCACCAGCCGCTGCCACCCCAATCGTCTGCGACTTGAATGCCCCCCACGACTGAAGTACCGGCAAGGGCCTGACCAGCGGATTGGCTGGGTACTCGAAGCTCGCATGTGACAAAGCCTGCTGTGCCTCTGGAGTCGAGAGGTACTCCAGGAGCTTGACTCCGTTGTCGCGGTTCCTGGCCCAGCGTACCACGCCACCACCCGACACGTTGACGTGCACGCCCGAGCCACCAGCCTGCTGATCAGGCCAGAAAGGCTTGACCGGCAGATCCGGCTTCTGAGCCAGCAATCGTCCGAGATAGTAGGAGTTGGTGATTCCCACATCACAACGCCCAGCCGCTATGGCTTCGAGAATCTGGGTATCACCGTTGATGTAAACCGGATCATTGGCTATCCAACGGCGCACCATCGACTCCACCTCGTTTGCCCCATGTATCCTGATAAAGGATGCCAGCAACGATTGGTTGTATGTCGCGGTCGACGTCCGGAGACAGATTCTGCCCTTCCACTTTGGGTCACCAAGTGCCGCGTAAGTGGAAAGCTCCGATGGCTGCACGCGCTCGGTACTGTGCATGATGGTCCGCGCGCGAACGGCGATGGCAAACCACTGGTTCTGCGGATCGCGTAGGTGTTGCGGAATATTAGTCTTGAGGACTTCGGAATCCACTGGCTGCAAAAGGCCCTGTGAGGCCGCATACCAGAGATTGCCGGCGTCTACCGTCAACAGCACGTCGGCCGTTGTGCGATTACCCTCGGCCTTGAGTCGCTCGATCACTTCGTTGTTGTTGCCGTTGAAGAAGCGAACAGCGATTCCTGTGGCACGTGTAAAGTCGTCAAAGACCTTCTCGGCACCGTAGTGCGAGCGCGAAGAATAGACCACGACCTCTTTCGATCCGGTCTGTTGTGCGGTGAGCTCACGAGGGGTCGAGAAGGCTCCGGCGGCGATCGCCACCGCGGCCGCAACGGTGCGGCGCAATAGAGGGGACAGATTCATTCGGGTTTCCGGATACGGGAACGTTTGTGGGACGTCATTCGGGAAAGGGTACAGATCTGAAATCTCCTCAGAAGCGACCGTAAGATCAATCCACCGATCTCATCTGGGACCCACAGGTGGTGCCAAGCGGCGCTCAATACTACGATTTGGGCATGTCACGTCCACAACGCCGCGAAGAAATCCTGGGGCAGGAGCTGCCGCCGAGTCTCCCCCTGATGGCCTTGAGATCCACGATCGTTTATCCCCTGGGCACGATAGCAGTGCAAATGGGGGCGCCGGAGAACCTCGCCATGCTTCGAGCCAACGAGGATCCGGGGTTGATAGTTGCGCTCGTGGTCGCGGGGGGAGACGCCGATGAGTCAATCGACAACAACAAGCTCATCGGACGAGTGGGTGTTGCCGCTCGGGTGCACGAACGGATCAACCTCCCAGGTGACACGGTCCAGATAACGCTCCAGGGGCTCCGCCGCATAACGATCGAATCGATCGACCAGGAACAGCCGTTTGTCATCGCAGGGATCCGGCCCGCGCGTGAGACTCCCGCAGATGCGGCAGAGCTCGATGACCTGGTGGCGCGGATAGTGACAGCCGCCGAGACACTCGCGGACCTGGTGGATCGAATTCCTGACGAGGTTCCACAGATCCTCAAGATGAACGTGTCGGACCCAGGCCGTTTTGCAGATCTTGCGGCCACCAACATGAACTTCAGGATCTCGGACAAAGACGAGGTTCTGCAGCGGCTCGACATCGGCCAACGGTTGCGCTTTATCCTTTCGCGTTTAGAGCGTGAGGTTGCGCGGGCGAGGGTGATGGAGGATGTGAAAAAGCAGACCGAGGTCAAAATCGAGCAGCATCAGCGTGAGTTCTATCTTCGCCAGCAGTTGCGCGCTATTCAGGCGGAGTTGGGCGAGACTGATCCTGGTGAAAAGGAAGCAGTCGAACTCCTCAAGAAGATCGACGAAGGAAATCTTCCTGAGCGCGTGGGGCAGGAGGCGCGTCGCGAGACAGAGCGACTGAGGCAGTTGTCGCCTGCGTCAAGCGAATACCAGGTGATCCGCAACTATCTGGACTGGATCCTTAGCCTTCCCTGGCACAAACGATCTGGAGATGAAGAGATCGAACTCGCCAAGGTGGAGGAAGCACTGGAGGGGAGGCACTACGGACTGATAGAGGCCAAGGAGCGAATCGTGGAGTTCCTGGCCGTGCGCAAGCTGCGTGGTGGCGACCCGCATGGGCCCATTCTCTGCTTCGTTGGTCCTCCGGGTACCGGCAAGACTTCACTTGGCGAGGCTATTGCCATTTCGATAGGGCGCGCGTTCTATCGCATAGCCGTCGGTGGAGTGCGCGACGAAGCCGAGATCCGCGGTCACCGCCGCACCTACGTCGGCGCCATGCCGGGATTGCTGATTCAGGCGCTGCGTCGAGTTGGAGTGAGGGATCCCGTGCTCATGATCGACGAGATCGACAAGATGTCGGGCGGGGGGGCCTCGGGAGATCCCACAGCCGCAATGCTCGAGGTTCTGGATCCATCGCAAAACCACGACTTTGTTGATCACTATCTCAACCTTCCTTTCGATCTTTCGTCGACGCTGTTCATCTGCACGGCCAACAACCTCTTTGATATTCCCGCCCCTCTGCGGGACAGAATGGAAGTGATCCGCATTGCGGGTTACACGGTTGAGGAGAAGGTAGAGATCGCCTGGCGCTATTTGATTCCGCGTCTTCTCGAAGAGCACGGGATCTCGGACAAGGATCTCCAGTTTACGGACGAAGTGCTGGGCTACATCTCGGGCCGCTACTCGCGTGAGGCCGGGCTCCGCAACTTTGAGCGTAATCTTTCCGCGCTTATGAGAAAGCGCGCGCGTCGCAAGGCAGAGGGAGTAGAGGGCGCCTGGGTTGTGGACAATGCGTTGGTAGAGGAACACCTCGGCGTGCCGCGTTATGCAATGGAAGAGGCGGAGAAGGAGCCCGAGGTGGGTGCGGTGACCGGGCTGGCGTGGACGTCGTTAGGCGGCGACATCATGACGATCGAGGCATTGCGTATGCCTGGTACGGGAAAGCTTACGGTAACGGGGCAGCTTGGTGACGTAATGCGCGAGTCCGTCGATGCGGCGCGATCCTTCGTAAGGTCCCGCAGTCAGGCTTTGGGCGTGAACGAGACCGAGTTCAAGGAGACCGACCTCCACATTCACTTCCCTGCCGGATCGGTCCCAAAGGATGGCCCTAGTGCGGGTATGGCTGTGACGCTGGCGATTGCGTCGGTTCTCAGTCGGCGCGCGGTGCGGCGCGACCTTGCAATGACCGGTGAAGTCACGCTTCGCGGCAGAATCCTCGAGATCGGTGGTGTCAAGGAAAAGACCCTGGCCGCCTATCGTGCTGGCCTTAGAGAGGTGATTCTGCCTAACGGGAACCGCAAGGATCTGCGTGACGTGCCCGACGAGGTGCGCAAGAACATGGCGTTTACCTTTGTAGGCACGATGGACGAGGTGTTGCGCCTGGCGCTGCTGCCTTCTGGACCTGCGGAGATAGCCGATGCGCCGGATGCCAGCGAGAGTGAAAAGAACGAGCCCGACAGGAGGGTGGGCCTTCACTCACGCGTTCCTTCTTCGAGTCACGGCGAAGAGCGCAGCGCGACTACTTGACAGTGAGCGCGCCATCCTCGCCATCCTCGCAATCAAAATACCCGTTGCAGCAAAAAGAGAAACATCCCCGCCAGACCTCCGACCAGTGTGCCGTTGATCCGTATGAACTGCAGATCCCGGCCGATCGCTAGCTCGATCCGGCGAGACGTCGCCACCGGATCCCAACGACGAACCGTCGTAGCGATGAGTTCGCCAACCTCGTTCTGATATCTCTCTACTACAGCAACCGCGGCCTCGATCAGCCACGCGTCAACCTTCTCCATCAACACGGGATCCTTGAGGATCGCTTCGCCAAAAGCAGTCAAGCCACGCTGAATGGCTTCCGGCTTGAAACCGTCGGGATCGTCGGCGTAGCGGGTGATTGCTGCCTTGGCATCGGCCCAGATCGCTGAACTGAAGCCGCGCACAGCCTGCGCGTTCAGCACCTCCTCCTTGATCTGCTCAGCCCTGAGAATCACGGCAGGCGATGCCTGCAAACGTACGATGAACTCGTCCAATGCCGTATCAAAGCGTTGACGCAGTGGATGATCGGGATCCTCGTGGATCGCCTGCATCGTCCGTTCGAGCCCTTCGACGATCTTTCGTGCGATCTTGTCGTCTATCACACCCGGCACCCACCACGGACTCTCGCTCTCCACACGGTCTCTAATCAGATCCTGATTCTCCGAAATTGCACGAGCCGTGAGCCTGATGGCGTCGTCGAGCAGCGCCTGATGTCTGTTGTCCGCGGTCAGCACCGAAAGGAGCTTGCCCAAAAGCGGAGCCACCTGTGTGCGGCGAACCCGCTCTACCACTGTGCGTGTGATCGCGTCCTCCACATCCTCGTCGCGCAAAACATTCGTTGCAGATGCCAGGGCGCGTGCCAGCTGACGCGAGATGCGCTTGCCGTTGTCGGGGTCCACCATCCAGCGCGCCGCACGCTCCGCGGCGTTCAGCGTGTGCAGTTTGGCAACTATCACATCGCGATTGAGAAAGTTCTTCTGAACGAATGCGCCCAGCGTAACCCCTACACGATCCTTGCGGTTGGGGATAATTGCTGTGTGTGGAATGGGGATTCCCAACGGGTGCTTGAAAAGCGCTGTTACGGCAAACCAGTCGGCCAGACCTCCTATCATCGAGGCTTCGGCGGTAGCCCTTATTATCGCTATCCATGGGTAGCGGCTTTCCAGCAACCTCGCGATTACAAAGACGACCGACGACAGGACAAGGAGCCCCGTCGCCCAGCGTTTCATGCGTGTGAGCCGAGCCTGTCGTTCGGCCTCGTCGTCGGGCCTGAGAGGTTGTGGCTCCGAGAGAATCGCCGCGTTAGGCACCGGAATGCCGCTCCGCGCTCCCGCGGCAGCGCCAGAAGCACGCGGCTCCCCGGCTGTATCTGGCGATTCAGCCTGAGGAGCCGGAGGTTGTGGCAGTTCACGCATGATGCTGTTGTCCCAGCACTACTCCTCGATCACGATCTTGGAAACGTTGATCACATCCACGCTCGATCCAGCGGGGACGTCGACGTACACTACCCCCGGACGGCCACCGATCTCCTGGGCCGTAACAGCAATGGTGCGCCCGCGAGCCGTGTAAACGCGGCGATTACCCGAAGCGCGTGTGGGCGTGACATTGGGAAAGCGGCGCAACAGCGAGGTATCCAGCAAGTCAAAGAACTCTGCCGCGTCAATTGAGGTGTCCCAGACACTCGCCCAGACCAGGCCATCGCCACGAGCGGTCGTGTAGGAAATAAAGCGATCGCCATCCCATCCAGCTGCTCCTCTGTAGGCTGCATCGCGATCCTTCAGGTGCTGGTAGAGGAAGATTCTTGTCTCGAACTCCCCAAGGTCGTTCTCGTAGGTCTCTCGTGCACCGGCTATGGCGGGAAGCGTAATGGTCGTAGGAGCGTCCCGGTCGATGAAGTACCGGTCGGAGTGCATGATCTGCTCGGTGGACACGGGCATGTCGTCAAAAGGGAGCTTGCCTGCATTCCGGTCCTTGAAGTTCTTCATGAACTCGGCACCGCTCAGATAGGGAAAGAGCAGCGTTTCCTGAATCAGGAGTGGCGCGCCCGCAAAAACGGGCATGGAGTTCTGGGAATCGCGAATCGTTTCGCGCACACGATCCCAGCCTCCAGGAATGTTCGAGAGCATGGCACCGCTGCCTAACATTGCACTCAACTGTTCGAGTGTGGCCTGACCTTCAATAACCGCCTGCGCGGCTACCTGACGATCGTTGCGCCCCTTGACCTTGCCTAACGAATCAAGGTTGAAGTACTGGTCCTGCAGTGCGTGCACAAGCTCGTGCGCCACGGTAATCCCCACCATCTCGTCAGAAGCTCCCTGTACTATGTACAGAACCTTGGTGCTCGGGTCGTAATAGCCCACGACCTGCTCCGTGAGGAGCTTGAGCATGAAGGACCGGAGGTCGAGGGTATCTGGCAGAAGTCCAAAGCGCTTGTAAGCGCGCTCTGTGCCCTTGACCTCGCTTTCGGGCAGGTCTTCGGCAAAGCGCCGCTCCAGGAACTGCCGCACTTCGTCTCTGGACCTCACCTCGAACTGCGGTGGCGTCTTGAACTTGACCCCAAGAGTCTTTTCGAGCTTAGGTATCGCGTCTTCGACAGTCTCGGCGTAATTGTCGCCGCTCGATCCACGGTCGCAAGCGGCTGCGGCGACGATGACGAGAAAAAGAAGATGTCTTGTGGTTGATTTAACGTTCACTCGGACCACCGAAGCGTTTGTCCTGTAGCGAGGGCAACAACGCGTGCCACATCTATTCCACCAACTGTAACGCCGTCCCGAACCAGAATGCTACGAAGTGAGGGCCAGTCGCGCGGCACGACTGGTGCCGGTACCGGAATGCTTCGCTCCACCGTGGCGGTCACTACCGGCTCTGGCTGCTCGACACTTGGCGCACCAACGAGCATAGCTTCGAGTTCGGCGCCAATGCGCTCGAGCGCTGCAAAACCGTTCTTCGCGAACTGTTCGATCGACTCTTCGCCTTCATCATTATCATCGAGTTCGGCACCATTGCTGGTGATCGGCTCCGATTCGGGGCGTTGCCTGCGGGAGCGTTTGTGCGCCTGCATGATGATCGATTCGGCTTCGGGGGAATAGTCAGTGGTTGCCTGGAGATGCGCGCAGGCTTCGTCTAGCGCGTCGATGGCGCGATCGGGGCGGCGCCGGTCCTTAACGTGAGCATCGGTGAGATCGATTGCAGCGCGGAGAGCCTCGTCGGTGATCACGACGTTGTGATGGCGTTCGAGTCGCTCCTGGCGCGCAATCAGCACGTCCATTGTTTCTTCGGCAGTGAGCTCCCGAACTACAACCTTCTGGAAGCGACGCTCGAGTGCCGGGTCGTTGCAGATCCAGCGCTCGTATTCTTCAGACGTGGTTGCACCAATCACCCGAAAGTCGCCCCGCACGAGAGCAGGTTTGAGCATGTTGGCGGCGTCCATGGCGACGCCAAGCGAGGTGCCCTGGCCAATGAGGTTGTGCAGCTCGTCGATAAAGAGAATCGAATCCGGATCTGCCGAGGTCTCTGCAACGAGAGCGCGGATCCGTTCTTCGTACTGTCCGCGATATGACGTTCCGGCTAGCAGGGCAACGTGGTCAAGCGCCAGAATGCGCGCGTTGCGTAGCATCAGAGGCACATTGCCGCCGGCGAGACGCTGCGCCAGACCTTCCGCAATCGCTGTTTTGCCAACGCCAGCTGGTCCAACCAGCGCTGCGTTGTTCTTGTTGTGTCGCAGGAGGATGTCTATGAGTCGCGCAATCTCATCGTCGCGGCAGCGAACGGGTTCGAGCCGTCCCGCCCGTGATTCACGCGTGAGGTCCCGGGTGTAGCGGCCGAGTGCTCCGGAGACCGGTCGTCCGAGATCGTCTGTCATGAGACTCCCATCATGTTCTGAATGTACCAGGAAATCAGCTGATCGCCCCAGAGAAGCGCAACGACCGAGGCGGGTGCCAGAAAGACGCCGAAGGGCACGTGCGGCAGGTCGGAGCCAGCTGACTCGTCACCGGTGGGCGGCGTTGCGGTCCCCGTACCGGCGTCGAGAGCCCCCTGTTCGGTCACTACGCGAGCGCGCTTGACTCGAGCCAGAGGATACACCACTGCAAGAAAAACGATCGCGCCTAACGCGGCCGCCAGAAAGAGTACCAGGAAGGCACGGTTTGGTCCAACAGCTGCACCTATGACTGCCATTAGTGTCACGTCCCCAAAACCCATGGCTTCTTTTCGCAGAGCAACTTCACCCAGCCAACCGATGATCGAAATCACACCAGCGGCAGCGCATGCTCCTACAAGCGAATCCCACGGTCCGGCAAAATACGGATCGCCTCCTCTAAAAGCGCTTACAAGGGCAGTGGCCAGCACAAAAAGGAATCCAAAAAGGGTGAAACCGTCGGGTATGAGGTAGTGGATAGCGTCGGTGATCGCCACGCCGAGCATGACTGTTGCGAACACCGATACCCTAAGGGCAGTGAACGTCGGGCCAAAGGATAGTGCAGCGGCCAGCCAGATGAGCGCGACAATCAGCTCAACGAGCGGGTACTGGACCGAAATGGATTTGCCGCAGCCGCGACAACGTGCACGCAACATCAGCCAGCTGATGATGGGAATGTTGTCGTACCACGCAATCTCGAGCCCGCACTGTGGACACCGTGATCTCGGCGACACCACGGACTGGTCATGCGGCCAGCGCGCTATGCACACATTGAGAAACGAGCCTGCACTGGCTCCAAAAACAAAAGCAAAGACGCCAATGAATGTCTCGGTCATGGACGCAACTCAAATAGCATGATGCCAGCGGCCACTGCCACGTTGAGCGAGTCGAACCCCGCCTTTATCGGCAACGCGATAGTGCGTTCAGTGGCTGCGCTTACTTCCGCGGTCAAGCCCGCTCCCTCATTGCCGACTGCAAGCGCAAGTTTGCGGGGCCTCGGGAGATCGCCAATTGGTGTCCCGGACGCGTCGGAACCCCAGAGAGGAATTGCCTCCTGTGCCGTAAAGGCCGACAGGTCGGCCAGTGTCGCATGAAATGCGTGGTGATGAAAAACGCCTCCCATAGCACTACGGACGACTTTTGCGTTCCACACGTCAACCGTGCCTGGGAGGGCTACCGTGGCGTCCAGGTCCAAAGCGTAAGCGGTCCGGATAAGGGTACCCACGTTTCCCGGGTCCTGGACGGCGTCGAGCACAAGGACGCGAAGTGGATCTTTCCCTGCAAGTGCTTCGAAACCTCGTTCCGGAACGGCGGCCATGGCCAGAACGCCCTGAGGCGATTCCGTTGACGCCGCGCCGGAGAATTCGCGCTCGGAAACATCGCTGATTTCGAGGCCCGACCGCTCGATTCTGGCCCTGAGCGAAGCGCCACGCTCGGTATCCACCAGCTGTGGAGCGCAGAGAATGCCCGCTACCTTGAGCGGCGAATCGAGGAGCTCGCCCACTGCACGAACCCCCTCCACCACAAACAGGGCATCGCGTTCCCTTGCCTTTCGTCTGCTGAGGTTCCTGGCCTGCGTCAGTAGGCTCATGGTCTGAAAACGTGGATTAACGCGTGGTCCGGGGAATCAGAGAGACTCAGGTGTAGCAGTCTTTAATGGATGTACGGAACTACCAACTCAGCCGTTTCGCACTCATGAAAGCAAAACCCTACGCGCTGCTGTTTCTTGTTGTTACTGCCTGCGCGATAACGACGCAGGAAGAAGTGGAGATGGGGCGCACCTATTCCCAACAGATTAACCGCGAGCTGCCAATTGTGCGCGATCAGGAGGTTTCGCGCTACATCAATCTTCTCGGTGAAACCATAGCGCGTCATGCCGATGATCGCTCACTGGACTGGCAATTCTACGTGGTGGACAGCAAGGAAGTGAATGCCTTTGCCGTACCCGGGGGATTCATTTATGTGAACCGCGGTCTCATTGAACGCACAACGGAGATGAGTCAGTTGGCGGGTGTATTGGGCCACGAGATCGGGCACGTGACGATGAGGCACTCGGTCAAGCAAATGCAGGCGGCCCAAAAGGCCAATGTGGGACTTAGTCTGGCTTGCATCCTAACGAGTATATGTGAATCGCAGGCAGCCGGTGCAGCGGTACAGATCGGTGGTGGTGCGCTCTTTGCAAAGTTCAGCAGAGACGATGAGCGTGAGGC
>CAZYTS010000112.1:0-12622 GCA_964649855.1 uncultured Gemmatimonadaceae bacterium | reverse complement strand
GTAGAGTTCCCTGATCGCTGCATTGAAATGCAACGAATTCCTCACCCTCTCTTCGCGCATAAAACCCCTATCGTTTCAACTCCGTGACGAGGCGTGAGCCGCGGATGACGAACTCTGCGCGTGAATGTGAGAGAGCAGATCACTTGCCGCACATGGCCGGTACGCTCTCCTCACGATTCGCACACACGCATACTCACGAACTCATATGAACTCCGCTGCTGCCGCACCCCGGAAAGCGCCGAGTGCGCTCCAGAAGACTGCAGGAACCGTCCTGACGCTGTTGATACTCCTTGGATTCCCCGACACGACCAGAGAGATGGGGCGCATGGGTAGCGGCTGGGCCATTGCCGGTATGGTCGCTGGTCTCTTTCTCCTCGTCGCGGCGATCCGCAACTGGGGTCTCATCTGGAACCCAGTGGGCAGATTTCTTCGCAAGCTCCTGGGCGAGCGTGGCGCGAGAGCCTCGTTAGGTTTCCTCGGGCTGGTCTTTGCGCTACTTTCCGCCAACGCGCTCATCAACCCCGACATCCCGGACTGCCTCGGGCCTCAGATCAGCGCCGTGGCACCGGTATTTGCGTGCTGAGATCGAGCAGCGGTAGAAAATCTGACCGTGTACATGTCAGGGCCAAGGGACAGTGCACAATCTTGTTGCTCCACGCTGCCTTTAGTCCGATGTAACAGCTAGCATTTTTACGAATGCTGCCAATCTGTCGGCTTCGACTGTGGTTAGATCATTGGGCACGTTTAGGAGAGTCACAACAACGCCAGGGCGAACCGGTATAGCTGAATGATAGGAGCCCGGACGTTCGTCAGCCGTGACTGAGAGGGCCATTGGCTCGGTAGTCGCAACGGCTTCATCGGGTTTATCTCGCTTGCGCTTTACTGATGTGGACCTGGTGGTGACGCTGAAGTTTGCGGGATCTGCACGCCATCGTAGATACAGGTCCACCGCCTTTCGAACTCGGCGTCCGTACTCTTTGAGAGACGATGGGTTGAAGTCTCTTGCCCTCTTGTTGGTGAAGCGCCTGATGATTCCGTCGAGGTCCTGACGACTCAAGTCTTTTTTTTCCTCTTCACTCAGAACTCCGACAACATTGCGAGTAGCGACGGCAAATGCCCTTGCGGTCGCTTCTGGCAAGAGTCCGCGGCTGCCCGCGTGATCCAGAAAGTCGAGCAGATCGTCCGACGAGTATGAATTTGCCATACGCTATACTCCAACGTTATATTGGCCGTAAAACGCTAATATAATGTTGTAATATGGCTGATACAACCGTCCGGTACCCCCGGGCCATCCGAGACGCCCTGCTCGCCGACTTACAGTTGTTTCCAGTGGTCGCCGTTATGGGTGCCCGGCAAGTGGGCAAGAGTACGCTGTGTCTGCAAGTCGCTGCAGAACTTGGACTTAACTACGCAACACTGGACGACAAACGTACTCGCGAAAGCGCCTTGCGCGACCCAGAAGGATTTCTTGCTGGCCTTGGTGACAATGGTGTTTTTATCGACGAAGTCCAACGCGCTCCCCAGCTCACCTTGGCGATAAAGGCGGTCGTGGATCGTGACCAACGAAACGGACACTTCCTTTTGAGCGGCTCAAATCAGGCCGAAGTGAATTCAGCAATCAGCGACTCGCTGCTCGGGAGAGTGACCTATCGAACACTGAGACCACTAACTCTCAGCGAGCTTCGATACTCCGAGCACCACCCAGGATGGAGTTTCCTCTTCGGTAGTGATGAAGATGCTATTCTCCGGGAATTGGAGGAACGGGCCACGACAAGCGGTAAACTGCTTTGGAGAGATGTTGTCCGGACCGGTGGCTTTCCACGTGCAATTAGCGCACCACCTGCTCAACGCCTGAGAGTACTCAATGACTACGTGACCATTTTTGCGAATAGTGACGCCCGCGAACTCATCACCGTTGAGAGACCCGACCGATTCGAGGATTTCGTTCGGCTCGCTGCCGCCAGAACAGGACAAGAACTCAACTACTCCCGTATCGGCAACGACCTCGGCGTATCAGTGAATACCGTTAGACGCTGGATAAACGTACTCCGCCGTGCCTTCCTTATTGAGCTAATCCCCGCATTCTCACGCAATTCGGGCGAGCGTGTTGTCAAAGCACCCAAGCTCTACATGGTTGATGCTGCTCTGGCTATGGCAGCAGCCAGAGAGTCAGAGCCTACACGATTTCATCTCGAAACACTGATCGCGCATGACCTCCTGGTATGGATCGAGGCCGATCCAACGCGGGCACTACATCACTGGCGTCTGGGTTCCGGACAAGAGTGCGATTTCATACTGGAAGAGGATGGGAATCTCGTGGCACTGGAAGTCAAGGCAACAGAGAATAGCACCTCTGGTGACGGACGGCACCTTAGAGCATTCAAGGAACGACACAACAACTGCATTCGAGGTATTCTTTTGACGTGCGATCCCGATATGAGAATGCTTCAATCAGGGCTCGTTGCGTGTCCGTGGTGGGCAATCATCTAACCTGCGACTGCCTCATTGCTCACGCACCCTGACAAAGACCATAGACCCAGAAAGCCGCACCGCTGTGATACTCCCCGCACCGTCAGGCACAAAGGTCAGCACCGTCCCCTGACCCTGCCCATTCGATCTGAAACGCTCGTTGCCGGCAGACTCGAGAACCGCCGCAGGCTCGCTCTCCACCTGCGCACGCAACATACCGTTCGCTAATGTCACCTTGATCGTCCCGTAGGTCGAGTCCACAAACGTGCCCGTGTATCTCTCCAGCGGTAGCGACGGAGCTGTGACAGGTCTCGCACCGGATGCCACTGGCATCTGGGGACCGGCTCCCCTTTCACGCGCCATCAGCGCCAGCATCTCCTTGCTCCAGTCGCGCGCCGGAGGACCAATGAACTGGTCAAAGGTCTGATACATCAGCGAATGACGCAATTCGGCGTGATCCAGATTCAACAGTACGACCACACCAACACGGCTCGCTGGCATCAATCCAACAATGGCTGACATTCCGCTGATGCTCCCGGTGTGCATCCACACAGGCTGGAAACGATAGTCCTGGATGAACCACGCAAAACCATAGTTGAACGAATGCGGCCGAGAGAGCTGCAGAGCGGGATACATGTTGCTCGGCGCCTGGATCTGCGGCGTCACCATCTCGATGAACGACTCTTTGGAAATCAGCCGCTTGCTTCCCGCTCGCCCGCTGTCCAGAACAAAGCGCATCCACTTGGACATATCAGAGACGCTCGACCAGACCGAACCAGCAGGCGCAATACTGTCTGTGTTGCCGAGCCTTGTGATCCGAGCGGAATCACCGCGGAGCGCGTGAGGCGTGCCGACGTTAGGCTTGCTGAGGATACCTGCAACCAGCGGCTCGGTCTCGTTCATCCCTAACGGTGCAAAGATCCTCGTCTTGAGGAACGAGTCCCATGACATGCCGGACACTCTTTCTACAACCAGGCCGGCCACACCGTAGATGACGTTCTGATAGTCCCACTTTGAACGGAACGACGAGTTTGGCTTAACGTACCTGAGCCGCCGCATCATCTCTTCGGTCGAGTAATCAAAGCGCGTCCAGAGTCCGTCAGTGCCCGGGAGTCCCGTCCTGTGAAGCAGGAGGTCCCGCACGGTCACCTCGCGTGTCACCCAGGGATCGTAGAGCTGAAACTCGGGGATGTGATCGATCACGCGATCGTCAAAACGCAGCTTGCCGTCGTCAACCAGCATCGCCAGTGCGGCAGCTGTCATGGCCTTGGTCGTTGATCCGACAGCAAAGCGCGTGTGCTCATCCACTGGTGCGCTCTCTCCCAGTTTGCGAAGCCCATAGCCGCGCGCAAAGACCAGGGAGTCGCCCTGAACTACTGCAATGGCCATCCCGGGAACGCGCCAATCCTTAGCGGACTGCGCAACGTATCTGTCAAATGCGGTCCAGTCGGGGCGGGCCGTGCCTTGCGCCGGCGCTGCGCTGGCCGCACCAGCTAAGGCGAGCACAAACGCCACTCTGCAGCAGGTGTTGTATCGCATCACTCGCCTCCTCCGGGGCCGCGGCTCCCAGATGGATTCTTTTTCCCAAAGCGGCGAATGTCTCCCTGGATTCCCAGCGACAACGCAGTCACTCGGCCATCAGGTCCGATATGGAACTGCACTGGGATCGGTGGCAGCACTGATACGTTGGTGTTCCAGCTGAAGTTGTCGCGCGTGACGTGCTCCATAGGTCCACTGATCTCGCCGCGCACGGTGAAGAGCTTGCCGTTTTGCACAGTAACCGTCGCCTCGCCAAAGAGACTATCGGCGAACGTTCCGACGTAGGCTTCCAGAGGAAGAGGCGGAGTGCTTGGTGCTGGAGCGGGAGCCTGCCGAGCTCCGCCACCGCCTCCGCCGCCGCCGGCGGCACGCTGAGGCTGTGCATTGCTTTCCAGCGGAATCTTGAGATGCCGGTCAAAAACGTAGCGCACGACTACTTCGGGAAGACTGGTATGATCGAGGTTGCTTAGCACCACTACGCCGATCTTCTCGGTAGGCAAAATGCCCTGTGCAGTGGTCATTCCGTCTGTGTTTCCGCCATGGTTCCAATAGACATTGCTCTTATAATCGTTGATGAACCAGCCGAGTCCGTAGGCGTTGAGCCGCGCGATGCCGTCGCCACCGCGTGCAGCTCCGCCACCTCCGCCACCACCACTGACCACCATCTGCGGCGTATGTGTTTCGCGCAGAATCGCTGTTGCGATAACGCGCTTTCCATTGAAGGAGCCGTCACCCATCTGAAAGCGCAGCCACTTTGCCATGTCCTGCGCGTTGGAGACTATTGAGCCTGCTGGGGCAATGTTGTCCAGCGGCATGTGCTCCTGCGCGTAAGGCCCCGAAGGTCCGTTGGCATGCGGCATTGCTGAGTTGGCGTACGGCGCAAAGTCCATTACCAAAGGCTTGCTCTCGGACATTCCAAGCTGGTTGAAGATGCGCTCCTGGATGAGTCCTTCCCACGTGCCATTGCCGGCGCGCCCTGCCGCTTCGCCGGCCGCCAGAAACATGGGGTTGTTGTAGGCAAATGCCGAGCGGAAGCTTGTGGCCGGTTCCTGAAATCGGATGCGACGCAGGATTTCAGCGCGTGAAGCTCCGGTGCCGAGCCACGCCAGCTCGCCACGGCTGATGCCGGTGCGGTGCGAGAGCGCGTCTCTAATGGTTACTTCCGCGTTGGCGTATGCATCAAACATTCTGAAGTCGGGCAGGTGGCGCGAGATCTTATCGTCAAAGCGCATCTTGCCTTCGGTCTGGAGAATGCCCACCAGGGTGGAGGTGAAGGTCTTGGTGGCAGAGCCGATTTCAAAGAGCGTGTGATCATCTACTGTGGCCGGCTTGCCAAGCTCTCTGACGCCATAGCCCTTGGTGTAGATGACGGAGTCGTTGCGCACGATTGCCACGGCTGCACCCGGAACCTTGGCATCTGCCATGGCCTTTGTGACAAAGGCGTCGAATCCCGGGTACGGTTCTTTCTGTTGCGCGCCTGCGGAGTGGGCAAGTAGCAGTGTGCTGCCGAGTGCTAACAGAGAAACGCGTGTTGCGAGGCGAAACTGACCGGGCATTGGGGGTCCTCCGGGACCTCAGAAATGGTTCACCGTTTCGGTATACAATTCTCACTACAATGTTCCCGCCGCTGCAGCAAAGTGTCAAGGATTCTTGCTCATACCTGAACGGTATACCATTTTCTGAGCCACCAGGCCACTCCGCCACGGGAGATGAGCCTGAGCCCCCACCTGCACCAATCAGCCGCAGTCCGATCAGCGCCGAGGAACTCATGAGACAAAGCTACGTCCGTCGTGCCGCCCAGTTGTCACTTGTTGCCGCGGTGAGTTGCCTCAACGTCTTCTCCGTTGAGCTCGCGGCACAGAGCTCGCCAACCATCGATCAGTTCATGAGCCCAGGGCTTCCGGTGGAACTGGTCGCGGCACGAAAGTCAGATCGCATCGCCTGGATCGCAAACGAGCGCGGACGACGGAACGTCTTTACGGCAGCGGCGCCGAACTTTGCTCCCGTGGTGATCACGCGCTTTAGCGAAGACGACGGCGTGGTGCTTACAGATCTCAGGATCTCTGACGACGGCACTATCGTGAGTTTTGTGCGCGGCAGTGCACCTAACAATCGGGGCTGGGTCGCCAACCCCAGTAGCGACCCGCGCGGCGGCGAGCGCGCCATCTGGGCCGCGCGAACCAATGGATCGGGGGCCTGGCGCGTGGTCGAAGGAGCGAATCCTGAACTCTCACCAGACGGGCGATGGATTCTCTTTGCGCGTGAGGGTCAGATCTACCGCGTTCCGGTCACGCGTACCGGTACGACGGCCGCTCAGGACGCCACGCTGCTTCCGCTCATCAGGGCCTGGGGCAACAACAGTGCGCCACGCTGGTCGCCTGATGGGTCAAGGATCGCCTTCGTCAGCAATCGGGACTATCACTCCTTTATTGGTATCTACGACGTAACCAGACGCAAACTGCACTATGCAGCTCCGAGTGTGGACTTTGATGCGAGCCCGACGTGGTCTCCAAGTGGTAAGCAGATAGCGTTTACTCGGCGGCCGGGTACACCCTTTGGCCTTCAGGGAGCACAGACAGGTGGCGGCGGCGCGCGCTTTGGACGTGGAGCGAGCCAGAACGATCGCCCAGATCCGCTGGGGCTCTATCGGCCTGCGCTCCGGGGAGGCTATACGCTCTCCTTTATGGTGGTTGACGTTGCCACGGACAGCGCGCGCGAGGTGTGGCACAATGAGCCTAACGCGACGACGTTTACAAACGTCAATCAGATCAGATGGGCGGGCGACCACCTCATCTTTCAGCAGGAACCGGAGGAGTGGGTGCGCTACTACGCCGTCAGCGTGAACGGCGGCACGACCACTCCGATTGAACTCACCCCGGGTGAAGGTGCTCTCGAAACGCTCGACCTTTCCGCGGACGGCAAAACGCTCTTTTATGCGAGCAACGTTGGCGACATAGACAGGCGCCACATATGGCGTGTTCCGACTGGTGGGGGCGAAGCCACGAGAATTACTCCCGGCGACGGCATCGAGATTTCGCCAGCTCCACTGGCCTCGGGGCGCTATGTGGCGATGCTTAGTTCAACCGCGAGTCGGCCACTATCGATAGGGATTGCTCCGGCCACCGGAGGAGAGCCGCGCATCATCTATCCCAAATTAGCTGCCGATTTTCCTGTGGCTGCGCACGTACAGCCTGTGGCTGTGACCCTCAAGGCCGAGGATGGTGTTGAGTTCTACAACCAGATCTTTGTGCCTAAGGATTTAAAGCCGGGCGAAAAGCGTCCCGCCATGATCTTTGTCCACGGCGGTCCACCGCGGCAGATGCTGCTGGGCTATCACTACATGGACTTTTACCACATTTCCTACGCGGTAAATCAATGGCTGGCGAGCCAGGGTTACGTGGTGATGTCGGTGAACTACCGGCTCGGCATTGGCTACGGCAAGTCGTTCCGCCAGGCTCAGAACGCGGGGTCGAATGGAAACTCCGAGTATCGGGATGTGCTGGCGGCGGGCAGGTATCTGCAAACGCGAGACGACGTGGATCCCGGTCGCATAGGGATCTGGGGACTTTCCTACGGCGGCATTCTCACGGCACAGGCACTTGCCAGGAACTCGGACATTTTTGTGGCTGGTGTGGATATGGCAGGAGTGCACTTGCGCGGACAGAACGCGATCGACACGAGCACGATTGCGTTCAAGTCGTCGGCGTCGTCTGCAATCGAAGGTTGGACCTCTCCGGTATTTCTATGGCATAGCGACGACGACCGGAACGTTGCGTTCGCTCAGACCATAGGGCTGGTGAATCAGCTTCGTAAGCGGGACGTGTATTTTGAGCTTATGGTTCTACCCGACGATACTCACGATACTCTGATCTACGGCCGCTGGATGGAGACGTTTGATCGGATGGACCGGTTTTTGAGGCGCTTTGTGTGGAACAAGGAGCTGGCGCGGTAGTCGGGTGTCATCTACCTACATAAGAGCAACAGACGCTGGGCCCCTGCTTTCGCAGGGGAGGCAGCCCTCAGAGCAACAGACACTGGACCCCTGCTTTCGCAGGGGAGGCAGCCCTTTTGTCGCTTCCCCGGGCGAAGCGAGCACCCTCTTTTGTCGCTTCCCCGGGCGACGCGAGCGCAGCGAGCGAGACCCGGGGGCCAGTGTCTCTTCTCCTAGCCAACGACAACAGACGCTGGGCCCCTGCTTTCGCAGGGGACGCAGCCCTTTTTTGCTTCCCCGGGCGACGCGAGCACCTCTTTTGTCGCCTCCCCGGGCGAAGCGAGCGAAAAGCGAGCGAGACCCGGGGCCCAGTGTCTCTTCTCCTAACCAACAACAACAGACGCTGGGCCCCTGCTTTCGCAGGGGACGCAGCCCTTTTTTGCTTCTCCGGGGCCCGGAGCCCAGTGTCTCTTACCTAACTAATAACAACTTACCCAGAGCCTAAAACTCCGAACTCCCTTGAAGCAGGTGCCAGATGCCGCGCTCGCCGTGCTCGTCGATCATGCGCGTTAAACGAACTGCCGCGTTGCGCCAGTTGTGCTCGACCGCGGCCTGCGCCTTGTCGGCACTGCCATCAGAAATCGCACTGATTATCACGTTGTGCTCGCGCACCGATTCGTTGATCTGATCGGTCAGCACGTTCACGTATAGACGGATATAGCGCTCCGCCTGAGGCTTGATCGCCCTCAAGAGCGAAACCAGCCTCGGCCCGGCAACGCCCTCGACGTACGTCCTGTGGAAGTCGGTGTCCATGTCAAAAAACCGCGTCACCGATGCCGGACTCTTTGCAGCTGCAGCCAATTTTTTGTTGGCGTCCTTGAGACGCTGAATCAGACGGCGACGAGCCTCAGGAGCGAGCGAGGCTGCTTCACGCGCTGCCATACCTTCCAGATGCCCAACGATGTGGAATAGCTCCCTGCCATCCGACTGCGTCAGCGGGGTGACTATCAGCCTCTGATCACCCGCTCGCCCCACCGAGCCTACAAATCCTTCCTGCTGGAGACGGTGGAGAGCACTTCTAACCGGTGTGCGGCTCAGCCCCATTCGCGCAACTACTGCGCGCTCTGAAATCCGAGCCCCCGGAGGTAGCTGACCTTTGATGATGAGCGCCCTGAGGTCGCGATAGACTCTTGTTACGTTGTCGACACGCTCCCCGGACTTGGCGCTCCGGGCTTCGCTACCGTTGGCCGACTGCCGCCCCGCGGCGGCACGCGCGCGGGACGTTGCTTTACTTGACGATGCTGCCTTTGACACTCGTGAGGGCACAGCCGCGAACGTAAGGCAGAATTGCTTTCAGGGCAAGCAATCCTCCCTCCCGTGTCGACTTTTGCCTGAGCAATTACTGCGGTGGCCGCCTCCGACGTGCGCTGTCGCCTCGTTGCTGAGTAGGCGGCGGAGTCGAAGGCAGGTTCGGCACAGTGATGGGCCCAAGGGTGCGCGCGGACCAGATTTTAGTGAGCACACGCTCAAAGTTGCCACCCAGGATCCCGCGGATCTCGTCGTCCGAATACCCGCGACGAATGAGCCCCTCGGTGAGATCAAAGACGCGCTTGGGATGATCCAGACCTTCGATGTCGATCTTTTCGCGGAAGGCGTACGTGGAATCGTAGCTATTGCGAATCCGGTTGCGGAGTTCATCCGGCAGGTCGTCATAGCCATCGAGGTCCATGTCGCTGCCGATGCCTAGGTGCTCGGGGCCAATGAGCTTTTTGACGTAGTCGAACTGATCGATCACGCTCTCCACGGTTGTGGGCTCATGGTTCAGAACAAAGTTGCGGACACCTGTGATGCCAAAGACGCTCTCCGTACGGCCGACCTCGCGAATCACCTCGTCGGTCTTGCAACGTGGGTGTCCAGGGTTGAGTGAACGGACGTTGGAGTGCGTAACCAGTACTGGCTGCTTGGAGATTTTGAAGGCGTCGAGCGTGGTCTGGTCGCCGCAGTGCGAGACGTCCACAGCCATGCCGGCAGCGTTCATCTGGGCGACGATGCTCGCTCCGAACTCGGTGATGCCCTTGTCTTCTCCGGCCGTGGATCCGGCGCCTATGCGGTTGGGCGAATTATAGGTGAGCTGCGAAACGCGCTGGCCCAGTCCTACAAAGAGGTCTACGTCTTCGACGGTGCGGAAGTGCGCGGAGTTCTGCACGCCGATCATGAGTCCGATCCTGCCAGACGTCTTTGCCTGGCGGAAGTGTTGCGGGCTATCCACCCGTATAAAGTACTTGCTGTTATTCTTAACTAGGGTATTGCACCAGTTGTAGAAGTTGACGACTCCCTGGTAGCCACCCATGCCAAAGGCGTGGTGGAAGACATTAATGCCGGAGTCCTTGTAGCGCTGGAACTGTGTTTCGGTAAAGGCGCCCGGGGTCCTGGACCATTCGACCCATTTGTCATCGATGGTAAGGGGGCCCAGCATGTCGATGACCAGGGATTCCTGCATCAGTTTGATGCAGCGGGCCGTGTACTCTGTATCGAGCCCGGGAAAGATCCGGAATCGGCCTAGGTTGATGAAAGGCGCAATGGCGGCAACGGCGCCCAGTTTGATGACCCCTCGTCGATCCATGAGCTTGACTCCGGTACAGGGTGGTATACCAAACTGTGACCCGGGAAGGCGGCGGACAAGGGGCAGACGACGCCAGCGTGGGGGCTGGCGGTCAGGTATCGGTATACCAAAGTGGTGTGGCGGGCTCCGGAAGCGCGAGTTACCTTGTCCGAAGCCCCGGGGTCATCCCCCGCCGGAAAGCGTCACAATGACCCGTCCGGTCTCCTCGTAACCGTCAACCGCAGGTTGCAAGATGATCTCCACGGGTAGCCGCGCGCCAGAGTCCGCTACTTATTTTCAGCGCCGTGACACCAAAGCCTACATCCGCCGACTTCCATGAAACCACTATGACCGAGTCCGCGCCCTTCCTCCAACACAACAATGGAGGAGTTGCAGTGACGGCAGGCAATCACGCCGCACCGGCTCCGGAACGGACTTTTGCAGCCGATGGCCTGGAAATCACTATCCGGCCACTCACGTCCAATGAAGACGCGAGAGCCTGCGTAGAACTGCAACGCGACATTTGGGGGTTCGAGATCGGTCAGCTGGTGCCGGAATCTCTGATTCACGTCGTCGGGCACGTCGGTGGACTGGCTGCCGGTGCCTTCAACCCCGCCGGTGAGCTCATTGGATTTACCCTGGGAATCTCCGGCGTGCGCAACGGTACGCTCGTGCACTGGTCTCATATGCTTGCGGTTCGTGCACCTGAGCGCGATAGCGGCATTGGAAGGCTGCTCAAGGAGTACCAGCGTTCTGTCCTGGCTAAGCTAGGGATAGTTAGGATTTTCTGGACGTTTGATCCGCTGCAGTCCAAAAACGCCTACCTCAACTTCAACAGGCTGGGAGTCGAGGTCGACGAATACGTGCAGGACATGTATGGGAACACCGGGAGCCCGCTCCACCTCGGCCTGCCCACCGATCGGCTCATTGTGCACGTCGCAGCCGGTGACCGTACACCGCGCTCGCCCAAAGTGGCTGATGCTTCAGGTCTTAAGGTGCTCACAGCCGTGCCGCGCCGAGGAGACGACGTGCTCGAAGCAGGTGGCGCGCGGCCACCGCAGCGCTTTTTGGTGGAGATTCCTTACGACGTGAATGAGCTAACGTCGCGCTCGGTGGACGAGGCGTTATCGTGGCGACTCAAGGTTCGCGACGCTTTTTTGTGGGCGCTGGGCCAGGGGTACGTGGTTGATGGCGTACACCGAGACAGAGCTGCGTCGCGCACGTTCTACGTGCTGGAGAGGAACGGTCCGAGTGCGTGAGGTTGGCTGGGCCTCCCCTACCAGACTCACGCACTCACAGTCGCGGCACTCAGTGACTCGCGCTCAGCACCTTACCGGAATTGACTCTGGTTTCCGCGACCGCGCTGATTACATCAAATAGGATCTCGGCGACCATGTCAGCTTCTCGCGCGCGTTGATCCACTGTTCCAAAAAGGCGAATCGAACGATCTCCCGTTCCCAGAATGTGCAGGCCATGGAGAAAGCTCTCGTACGCTACTGCACTCTGAAAGTCGTGGTCGGGTAGGTCAAAGGCATTCATCTGCCCAACGCCTCTGATTCTGTTAACGAGGCCAGCACCTGGGTATTCGCGTTCTAGTCGCGCCGATAGCTCACCTAGTTGTAAGCGCAGATAGTCCCCGGCCCTTCGGGCGTTATCGCCATAGGAAACCTGTAGGCCTGGATCTACTTCCTTTAGCTCCTGCAGTGTGTAGACAGCCATGGCTATGCCTAGCAGGTTGCCCTCGGCCCAGGTACCCGAGAACTTGCCCGATGGCCAGTTATTCAGGATGGTCTTGTCGATCAACACGCCACCAACATGCAGCGGTTTGGCAAACGTCAGTATGTCGGGGCGAAGGTTGCGGTATGTCCTGTACCAGTTTCGCATCCCGGTGAATTCGCCGGTGCGATAGAGACCCGTTTGAACCTCGTCTGACACAAAGCACATTCCGCGCGTCCTGCACTCTCCGACAAAATCGTTTAGCCGAGATAGAAAGTCTGCGTCTGGAATTACATAGCCTCCTTCTCCCTGCACCGGCTCCATGATCGTTGCGGCCAGCAAGTCGAGTGGTGCTTTGCCTGAGT
>CAZYTS010000111.1:3430-12663 GCA_964649855.1 uncultured Gemmatimonadaceae bacterium | reverse complement strand
ATCGGTCAATGAGCCCCCGAACTCCGATGGTTCTGTGAGAACCGAGATTGCTCTGGCACCTCCATTTGCATACAGTGCCGCCGCCTGAGGGGCGTCCAGATTCTGCCTGATTTCACCCTTTGACGGTGAGCGGCGCTTGACCTCGGCGATCAGGGCCACTGAGGTCCCGCTTTTGAGTGCTGCCTCAAAGTCGGGAGCCGGAGGGCAATCCCGGGCCCTGGCCTGCAGTTCAGACAGCCGAAATCCGGCGCCCGCGACGCGCGCGGCGGCCTTTTCGACCAATCGGCCCAATGGGCCCTGGGGGGGCGTCCAATCAAAAGTCTCTTGCACTTCGGGTCTTCTTCGGCTATCGTGCCTTCGGCACCTATTCGGTAAGTACCCCCTGGTACCCCGGGGGCTGAGTGATCAAGAGAAACTTGTAACCGCGGAGCCCAGGAATGCCGCTCACAAGACGGCAGCGAGAAATCCTAACGTATCTCCAGACCTACGCTGAAGAGCGCGGTTACGCGCCCAGCTTTGAGGAGATCGCTGAGCAGTTCAACTATAACTCGCTTGCCACCGTTCACGAGCATCTCTCGAACCTGGAACGCAAGGGCTACATCCGCCGGGGATACAACGAGAGTAGGTCAATCGAGATCCTTCCCTCAGATCTTTTCTCGCATGCGATTGACCTTCCCCTCCTCGGCGCGGTCGCTGCGGGTGCTCCTATCGAGGCAGTTTCTACGCCGGAGACCATTTCTGTCCCGCAGGATCTCATCCGGCGCAGCGGTGAGCATTACGTGCTGCGGGTACGCGGCAGCTCAATGATCGACGAGCAGATTCGCGACGGGGATTTTGTGGTAATCAATGAACGAAAGAGCGCAGACAACGGTGAAATGGTGATTGCGCTGTTGAATGGTTCGTCCGCGACGGTAAAAAAGCTTTACCGCGAACGGGACGGCCGTATTCGTTTGCAACCAGCCAACGAGAACATGGCGCCGCTCTTTGTCCACGAGAACGACATCACCATTCAGGGTGTCGTGGTAGGCGTTATCAGAAAGTACTGAAGGTCCAGGGGCGAGTTGGCGAGAGTGCTCGTTAGCCCTGGCCGATGCAGCGCCAGAGACCTGAGCTTCAGGCGCGGTACGCCTCCTTCATTCTTTCGAGCGCGGCGAGCCCGACGCCAGTAGCTATTCCTGCTTTCGCAACTTTGACTCCTTCGGCGTACGAAGTAGCCGCGCCACCCACGTAGAGCGCTGCGCCGGCGTTGAGCACCACAGCGGCCGTCGCGCTATTGCCTCCCCTGCCGCTCAGTATCTCAATAATCGTTTCTGCGTTTGCGGCAGCATTCCCACCGGCAAGGTCGCTGGGCTTAACGCCGGAGATTCCATGATCTGCAGGATCGATTGTCCACTCGCTGACGTTTCCGTCACGCACTTCCAGAACGCGTGTGAGTCCCAGGGGAGAGACCTCATCGAGTCCCGGTTCGCCGTGGACCACGAGGGCGTGTCTGGTGCCTAACGCGGCGAGCGCTCCCGCCAGCAGATCTAGGCGCGACCTGTCGGCGACGCCAAGCACCTGGCGTCCGGCGCGAGCAGGGTTAGCCAGGGGACCGACGACGTTCATTACCGTCTGGATCCCCAGTTCGCGTCGCACCGGACCCACGTGTCTCATAGCGGGATGCATGGCAGGGGCGAACATGAATACGATTCCCGCTTGCCTCAGAGACCTCGCCATAACGTCGGTGGGCACGTCGAGCGGAACACCCAGCGCTTCGAGAACATCGGCACTGCCACATTGCGAAGTGAAGGAGCGGTTGCCGTGCTTTGCCACCCTTAGTCCAAGTCCTGCCGAAAGCAGAGCAGCAGCTGTGGAAATGTTGAAGGTCGTGATTGAACCGCCGCCCGTACCACAGGTGTCGACAAGGTTGTCTGGATCGTCTGAGTCCAGAACCACCATTGCGTCGCGGAGAGCACGTGCTGCACCGGCGACTTCTCCAGGTGTCTCGCCCTTAACCCTCATGGCCACAAGCAAAGCCGCTACCTGAACCCCGGTAGCCTGGCCATCCATTATCGCGCTGAAAGCATCGCGCGACTGCCCTTCGGTAAGTTCTTGCCCGTTTGCCAGAGCTTTGATGGCGTTCTGGACTGCTTCAGGCGCCGTCATGGGGATTCCGCAAAAGCCGCACAGGCAATTGGTTGTTTGTGGCGATGATGGCAATCACAAGTGCGAGGAGCGACACGCGCTCGACGTCCTCCTCTATAAAAACTCCTCGCTTTGCCCGGTTAGTAAGGTTCACAACCCCTACGAGCTCGTGCCGATATATTAGCGGGAACGAGATGAATGATCCCGTGGTCAGGTATTGGTCCCTGAGTAGAGGGTGCTCCTTTGCCTCGCTGGCGTCCTGAACGAGGAGCGGCTCTCGTGAGACTGCTACGACTCCGGCGACTCCTTTTCCATATGGCACTCGCGAACCAATTACGATGTTGGGTGCGAGCCCGCGAGCGGCAGCGAGGTACAGCATCTCTGGCTCCGGCGCCTGAAGCATAAGCGAACAGCGCTGCGCCTGCATGTCGTCACCAACGAGCGCGAGCAAACCATCTACAAGTGCACGCGGATCCGTTGCGGTGTTGTCCATTCGCAGCGAGCGCTCTATGAGATAGAGGGTACGGACTTTTTGCCGCAGAGTCTCGTGACGGCGGTGGAGTTCGATGTGGGCTTGCTCAAGCTGTGACACCGCAGCCACGAGCTGATGCTCCATAGAAGCTGCCTTGCGAGCGGCGCGCCTGGAGTCTTCTTGTGCGCCAGCGACTTCTCGCTCGAGCTGTACCAGGCGCTCGGCGTCTGCGGGGGTGGCCTGCGTGGCTGCACCGCGGGCCTTTCCCAGCTCTTCTTCCAGTGTGGCAAGCTTGCGCACGTATTCGCCGTGCACGCGCTGAGTCACATCTTCAAGTGTCGCGACCGCTTCTTCTCTAGCCTCCCTCTCCTGAAAGCGGCTGAAGGCGAGGTCAAAGAGCGATGCCGAAGAAGCAAAGCGCTCACTGGTGCGAGTTCCAAACATCCTGCGTTGCTCGTAGAGTGCCAGCACGGCAGCGAGTTGTCCGTCGACGAGAAGTCCGCGGAGCGACAGAATGCCTCCGTCTGCAAACGCGGAGAGTCCGAGGAGACGGGCATACTCGGCGGAACGCTCACCCAGATCCACGAACTGCCCTCCTGTGGAGAGCATGGTGCGGACCGGGGCCGGGAGATGGTCGATGGTTGTATCGACCGGTGCGCGCACGACCTGTCCGCCGGTTGGCGTTAGGCGATCGCGCAGGAGTTCGCGTCTTCCGTCGTATCGCAGAAGGCCGAGCACTGCTGAGCGGTCTGATTCGGTGAGCGATTCGCCCAGGGCTACCAATGCGGCGTTGAGGTCGGGAGCAACGCCGAGTGCGTGAGCGAGGGCAGGAAGGCTACGAGATGACATGAATTGTGACGTCGTGAGCGCTTACCATTTCGCCCCGCGCGAACGTGCAATGTGAGGGCGTACGTCTAGTGAAGTCAATCGTTTGTCGTGCCTGAGGTTTTGCTTGACTTGAGGTGAGGTGCGGCTAAGTTTCGCGATGTGTCGGTGCGCACCGTGCAGCTCGTGCTGCACTACGACGGCAGCGCTTTTGCGGGCTGGCAAATTCAGCCCGAGCAGCGGACTGTGCAGGGGGAGCTGGAACGTGTGCTCGCCGAACTTTGCGGAGAACGAATCGTAGCACAGGGAGCCGGCCGAACCGACGCGGGAGTACATGCCCGAGGTCAGGCGGTTGGTGTAAAAGTGCCGGAAAAGTGGCAGGCGGCCACACTGCACCGCGCAGTAAACGCACTTCTCCCCAATGACGTGTGGGTGGCGGCGGCGTATGAAATGCGTCCCGATTTCCACGCGCGTTACAAGGCTACGGCTCGTCGATATGCTTACTACGTTGGCACGGACGCGGCATCGCGCTCTCCGTTTCGCCGGCGCTGGGAGTGGTCCATATCACGTCCCATCGACGCCGCCGCACTGCATGCAGCCGCGAGTGAGATCCCAGGGACAAAACAGTTTCGCGCATTTGCCGTTCGCGGTACCGCGCCCGACGACGATGACCATTCTTGCAGCGTGGAGGTGGCCCAATGGCGCGAGCGCGACGGCGGTATGACGTTCCACGTAGAAGCAAACCGTTTTCTGCATCACATGGTCCGATTTCTTGTAGGAACGATGATCGATATAGCCAGCAACCGGCGTCCGCTCCAGGACATGGCCAGGCTGCTGAACGCCACTTCAAACGACGAAGTGTCGGCACCGGCGCCTGCTCACGGTCTTTTTCTCGAAGAGGTGCGGTACCCGCAGGAGTTTTACATCACAGGTGCATGAAAGCACTTCCCCTACCCTCCCAGGCTCGTCAAGACGGAGGCTACGCATGAAAGACATTATTGCCGCTATAGCAATCGCGCTGGGTTCAGCGTGTGAAGGCAAGGCGCCGGAGCCACAGGTTGCATCGGCGCGGGACACGGCACTGGTCGCAATCCAGAATCAACAGATTGCCGCTTCGAGGCGCACAGCAATCACCGAGGCAGTGGCGCGCACTGCGCCGGCCGTGGTCACAGTGCAGACCGAGACCGTGGAACGCGTGCCCATCGACATCTTTGAACAGTTCATGGGCGGGCGTTCAGGCCAGCGGACTCAGGCCGGCATTGGTTCCGGTTTCATCATTCGCGAGGATGGTGTAATTGTCACCAATGAGCATGTAGTTGGTGGTGCAACCAAAATCTCCGTCATGCTTAGAGACGGGACGACCTATCCGGCCACACTACTCGGCCGCGACGAAGCCAACGACCTTGCGGTACTAAAGGTCGAGGGCAAGGGTCTCCCGGTTGCCGCGTTAGGCAACAGCGACCAGCTCCTGATCGGTGAATGGGCCATTGCCATAGGCAATCCGTTTGGCTTTGTACTCGGAAACACCGAGCCCAGTGTAACTACCGGAGTTGTCAGCGCCACCGGTCGCAACCTGCTTGGGCAGAGCGAAGGAAATGGAGTTTACCTCGGGATGATCCAGACTGATGCGTCGATCAACCGCGGCAACTCTGGCGGTCCGTTGGTAAATGCGTCTGGTGAGGTTATTGGCGTCAACTCTTCCATCTACTCTCCCAGTGGAGGTTCGGTTGGTCTCGGTTTTGCGATTCCGATCAACCGCGCAATTCGAGTTGTCGACGACCTGCTGGAGCACGGCGAGGTTCGTCGTCCCTGGATCGGCGAAAAGATGGTGACGCCCAGGGCTGACAACCCGCGGGATCTCGTTGCAGCGGGTGCAACCATTGGCGACGTAGTTGCTGGTTCGCCAGCGGCAAGAGCGGGTTTGCGTGCGGGAGACAAAATCACCGCAGTGCGCGACCGCCCGATTCGCAACGTCTTTGACTGGGAAGCACAGCGCCTCAACATGCGAGTTGGTGAGACGGTTCCCCTCACCGTTCAGCGTGACGGGCAGTCACGGACGGTACAGGTCACCGTTGCCGACCTACCTGAGGTAAGCGCACCACGTGTTACCGTGCTGCGCGAGCTCCAGGTCACGACTCTGACGCCACAGATCCGTTCGACGCGCGGCTACCGAAACACTCGTGGAGCCGTAGTAGTCGAAGTCAGCGATCGCGTTAGAGACGAAATAGGGCTGCAGGAGGGTGACCTGATCATTCAGATCAATCGCACTCCTATTGAAGAGGCAGGCGACCTGTCGCGTGCACTTGAGTACTACGGCGGCCGTGGAGTGATTCGAATGGTCTACGAAAGAAGAGGATATATGTTTGTGCGCGAGTTCGAGATTCGTCGGTGAGCGATCACAGCACCTATGCTTCCCCGCTCTCGGGGCGCTACGCATCTCCTTCAATGCTGGCGCTCTGGTCGGCTCAACGGCGCTACGGTCTGTGGCGTCGTCTTTGGCTGGCACTTGCCGAGGCCGAAAAAGGCCTGGGAGTTGCAATCCCCGATGAAGCAATCGCGCAGATGCGCGATCAGCTGGACAACATCGACTTTGCGGCTGTTGCCGCGTACGAAAAGCGCTTCCGTCACGACGTGATGGCTCACGTGCACGCGTTTGGCGACGTAGCGCCCGCGGCGCGCGGATTCATACACTACGGAGCAACCTCGTGCTTTGTCACTGACAACGCCGACCTCATTCTGATGCGCGAAGCGATGCAGATACTGCGCGCCAAGGTGATCGACGTGGTGAGGGCGCTGCGTGACTTTGCGTTGGAGTGGAGCGAAGAGCCAGCCCTGGGATACACGCACCTCCAGCCGGCGCAGCTTACAACGGTTGGCAAGCGTGCCACTCTCTGGATACAGGATCTCCTGCTCGATGCGAATGATCTCAAGCGCAGAATCGGTGAGTTGCCGTTCAGAGGCGTAAAGGGCACCACTGGAACGCAAGCCTCCTTTCTGGAGATTTTTGCGGGGGATCATGACAAGGTACGTGAGCTTGACCGCATGGTCACCCGCGCCATGGGTTTTGCGCAAAGCCTGCCGGTAACCGGCCAGACCTACACCAGAAAACTCGACGCGCAGGTCCTGAGCGCGGTATCCGGTGTGGCTGCCAGCGCAGCCAAGTTTGCCAGCGACCTGCGGCTGCTGCAGGCCTTTGGTGAAATCGAGGAACCTTTTGAGAAGGACCAGATCGGCTCCTCTGCAATGGCCTACAAGAGAAACCCAATGCGAAGCGAGCGAATCAATTCGCTGGCGCGATTTGTGGCCTCTCTGGAGCCCAATGCAAATCAGACCCACAGCGTGCAGTACTTTGAACGCACGCTCGACGATTCTGCCAATAGACGCCTGGTAATCCCGGAAATGTTTCTCGCTGCCGACGCCTTGGTGGTGCTTCAGGTGAATGTTACCAATGCACTTGAAGTTCATCCGGCGCGAATTGCCGCGAGAATTCAGGATGAACTGCCGTTCATGGCAACCGAAGAGCTCATAGTACGCGCCGTGCGCGCGGGGATGAGCCGGCAGGATGCACATGAGGTAATACGTCAGCACAGCATTGCGACCGCCCGTGGCATGAAGGACGACGGAACTCGTAACGACCTTCTCGAACGCCTTGCCGGGGATGATCGCTTCCCTGTAGAGATGGACGATATGAAAGAAGCACTAAATGCAAAAAGATTTACCGGTCGGTCCGCTGCTCAGGTCAGGGAGTTCATAGCGGAGGTCGTTGATCCCCTGCTCGAGACGGAGCCAGCTCCGGGCTCGCCAGACGAGGTTCGGGTATGACGATCGCAATTACTGACCTGCCCCTGCCGCTCCTCCGTCGTGGCAAAGTGCGGGATGTATATGAGGTTGATGAACACCGACTCCTGCTCGTCGCTACCGACCGCGTGTCGGCGTTCGACGTCGTAATGCACGAACCGGTGCCCTACAAAGGCGCAGTGCTCACACAACTCACCGCCTGGTGGCTCCGAAAGCTCGAACGAAAGATCGACCATCACATGATCTCGGCCGACGCTGACGAGATCGTGGATGATGTCCCAGGTCTTTCAGAATCGCGCGACCTGCTGAGGGGACGGGCCATGCTGTGCCGGCGCACAGACGTCTTTCCCGTGGAATGCGTCATAAGAGGCTACATCTCGGGCTCGGCGTGGAAGGAATACAAGCAGCACGGCACACTGGCCGGTGAGCCACTCCCTGCCGGACTGGTCGAGAGCGACCGACTCCCTGCACCGATCTTCTCGCCGGCTACCAAAGCCGAGTCGGGGCACGATGAGAACATCACGATCTCCCGGGTTCGCGAGATCGTTGGCGACGCAGTGGCGTCAGAGCTCGAAGAGAAGGCCAGAGCGATCTACGACTTTGGCTGCAGCGTTGCTGAGCCGCGAGGGATCATTATCGCAGATACCAAGTTCGAGTTTGGACGAGCAAACGGAACGATTCTGCTAATTGATGAGGTGATGACACCGGATAGTTCTCGCTTTTGGCCAGCAAGCCAGTATGCTCCAGGTCGCTCACAGCCCAGTTTCGACAAGCAACCTCTGCGCGACTATCTGGAGGGCGAACGTATCGCCGGTCGTTGGGACGGCAACGCCCCTCCCCCTCCGCTACCTCCGGAGGTCGTGTCGGCGACGAGTCGTCGCTACCTTGACGCGTATCTGCGGCTGACTGGCGCTTCACTCGACACCTCGCTCCTCACGTGAGCTTCGCCCGAGAAGGACTCGTATTTATTGCCATAGCCGCCGTCATCACGCTTGGCACCTACGCGGTTGCGCTGGGTCGCCGATCGTGGCCGCTCTGGCTCGTTGCCTTCTTTTTCACCCTCATCACGCTCTGGGTAGCGTATTTCTTCAGGGACCCGGAGCGCAGCGGCGAACGCGGACCAGATCTGGCGATTGCACCAGCTGACGGCCGCGTGGTGATGATCGCCGAAGTCGATGAACCGGCGTTCATCCACGGCAAGGCCCTGCGGATCTCGATTTTCATGAACGTGTTCAACGTGCATGTCAATCGCTATCCAACGTCAGGCACGGTCAAGTTTGTGCATTACAACCCGGGTCGCTTTCTGAACGCCGCTACAGAAAAGTCCTCGCTCGAAAACGAGCAGATGTCGGTGGGACTGGAGCACGAGGGTATGCGGATTCTCGTTAGACAGATTGCCGGACTCATAGCGCGCCGCATCGTTACCTACAGCCGCGAAGGTGAGCAGGTAGAACAGGGCGAACGCCTGGGGATAATACGGTTCGGGTCGCGCGTAGACCTTTTTGTTCCGCCAAACTCGGAGGTGTTGGTCAAAGAAGGACAGAATACCGTGGCTGGTACAACAGTGGTTGCACGCCTTCGCAGGAACTGATCATGACAGCGCCGAGATCGCAGCGTCCACGTCCATTACGCCGTACGGTGATCCTTCTCCCCAACGGCTTCACAATGGCAAACCTCTTCTTTGGAGTCTTTGCCATTGTCGCTGCGTCGCGCGGTGACTACTCGCGGGCGGGTGCATTTGTGGTGTTTGGCGGTATTGCTGACGCCCTCGATGGAAGGGTTGCGCGCGCCACGCGCACCGGGAGTCGCTTTGGTGAAGAGCTGGACTCGCTGGTCGACGCGATCTCGTTTGGGTTGGCTCCTGCGCTAATCATGTACTTCGCGGTGCTCAACCAGCAGGGCTGGGACTGGATCTTCTGCTTCCTATTTACGATGTGCGCCGTGATTCGCCTGGCGCGATTCAACGTGGAGCAGGCCGGCAGGGCTAAAACGCACTTCCACGGATTGCCCAGCC
>CAZYTS010000111.1:0-3420 GCA_964649855.1 uncultured Gemmatimonadaceae bacterium | reverse complement strand
CCAGCCCGGCCGCTGGGATGACGCTGGCGACCTACTACTGGTTCTCGCAGACCGAGCTCTATACGCAGACCATGATTGCCGACCTGCCTTGGCACGTCATGCTGCGCTACATCATGCTCGGACTCGGCTTCCTCATGATCAGCAACGTTTCATACGCCACCTTCCCGAGCGTGGGTTTCCGTACGTGGCGCGAAAGAATGGGGACTGTGATCGTGGTTGGCACCATCGTCGGAGTTATCTTTCTACCCAAGCAGTTCTTCTTTCCTGCACTAATGGGCTACGTGCTGTATGGGCTTGCCAGAACGGTGTTTTTCGGGCTCATAGGGAGGTTGCCGCACGGCGAGTTCTACGACAGCGGTGAGGACGCGATAGAAGGCGAGGACGTGCGCGAAACGGTGGGACGAGGACGCAGACGTCGAAGACGCAGACGCGCTCAGCAGCTCGAATCCCCGCCCAAACAACAACGAACATCAGAGGACTAACGCGGATGACGCGCTATCAGGTTGCTGTTCATATCGTTCCAAGAAAGGGGATTCTCGATCCCCAGGGAAAGGCGGTCGCCGATGCTCTGCACGCGCTTGGCTTTTCTGAGGTCGGCGACGTAAAGGTCGGACGTCATGTCGTTCTCGATGTGAACGCTCCCACGGCCAACGACGCCTCCGACAAGGTTCGCGCAATGTGCGAGAAGCTCCTTGCCAACCCCGTTACCGAAGACTTCCAGATAGCGGGAGTAGGTGCAATATGAAGTTTGGTATAGTGACCTTTCCCGGATCCAACTGCGACGACGACGCATATTTTGCCGTCACCGAAGAACTCGGCGCCTCAGCAGTACGCCTATGGCACAAGGACCACGATCTCAAGGGAGCTGACGTTGTTATTCTCCCAGGTGGGTTCAGCTACGGCGACTACCTCCGCGCAGGCGCAATCGCGCGATTCAGCCCCATTATGCGCGAAGTTGTGGCACACGCCAAAGCCGGAGGTCCAGTGGTCGGGATCTGCAATGGATTCCAGATCGCATGCGAAGCGCACCTCCTCCCCGGCGCTCTTCTCAGGAATGACCCGCTGCAGTTCAGAAGCCAGGCCGTGATGCTGCGCGTCGAGAATCACGACACACGCTTCACCAATCAATACGTTCGTGGACAAATTCTGCGGCTTCCCATCGCACATGGCGACGGCAGGTTCTTTATAGACAGCGAGGGACACAAACGGCTGGAAGATTCAGAACAGATCGTCTTTCGGTACGTCGACTCACAGGGCAACGCCACAGAGGCGGCCAACCCCAATGGGTCACTCGACAACATTGCTGGAATCGTCAACGAAGCTGGCAACGTGCTCGGCCTCATGCCCCACCCCGAACGCGCCATGAACGATCTGGCTGGTTCGCGTGATGGAGCTGGGATTTTTGAATCACTACTCGCGCGCGTCGCTGCATGAGCGGCTCGGCAAACCTCACCTGACCCAACTCGCTGAGACTATGTCCGACAACAAGCCCACCCGAAGCGAAGATGAGTACTTCGTAAAGCACGACGCCGAGCTAATCAAGCAACAGCGCGCCCGGCTGGACTCCGAACGAAGCCGCGCCGAACGACAGTCGCACTATATGAAATGCCCCAAGTGCGGTCACGATCTGGTGGAAACAGACTTCCACCATATCAAGATCGACAAGTGCGCCGAGTGTGGAGGCATCTGGTTCGACAAGGGCGAGATCGAGATGCTCGAACACGTTGATCAGAGTGCAATACGGGGTTTCATACGTTCAATGTTTGGACTCAAATACTGATGGCAGCAGAAGCGCGTCCCGGCGATCCGGTAATCAGCCCCGCTCTGGTCGCGGAACATGGCCTGACGGCCGAGGAGTACGACCGCCTCGTCGCAATGCTGGGCCGTACCCCGACGTTCACAGAGCTTGGAATTGTCTCCGCGCTGTGGAGCGAACACTGTTCGTACAAACACTCCAAACCAGTGCTGCGAACGCTCCCAACAAGCGCACCCTATGTGCTCCAGGGCCCGGGAGAAAACGCTGGTGTCATCAGCGTCGGTGACGGTCTGGCGGTGGCGTTCAAGATCGAGTCGCACAACCATCCATCTGCTGTGGAGCCGTACCAAGGCGCCGCCACGGGAGTGGGAGGCATTCTGCGCGACGTCTTTACCATGGGGGCCAGGCCCATTGCACTACTGAACTCTTTGCGCTTTGGATCGTTGGACAGCGCGCGCGTTCGTTGGCTCTTTGCTGGTGTGGTAAAGGGCATTGGCGATTACGGCAACTGCGTTGGCGTGCCAACAGTAGCTGGTGAAGTAGTCTTTGACCCGTCTTACGAAGGCAATCCTCTGGTCAACGCCATGTGTGTTGGACTCCTTCGAGAAGATGAACTCATACGCGCCAAGGCTGAGGGCGTTGGCAACCCTATCATTGCGGTTGGTGCAAGGACAGGTCGCGATGGAATCCACGGCGCTGCCTTTGCATCCGAAGACCTGAGTGCCGAGAGCGAAGCCAAACGTCCGCAGGTTCAGGTGGGTGACCCGTTCACAGAAAAGCTCCTGCTCGAAGCGAGTCTTGAGCTCATCCGCTCCGGACGCATCGTGGCCATCCAGGACATGGGCGCCGCAGGACTCACGTCCTCGTCAGCCGAGATGGCTGCACGCGGGGATGTTGGCGTTACCATCGATACGACGAGAATGCCGGTGCGGGAGGCCGGCATGACTCCCTACGAAATACTCCTTTCCGAGTCGCAGGAGCGAATGCTCGTTGTAGCCAAAAAGGGCGAAGAGGATCATGTGCGTCGCATCCTGGAAAAATGGGATCTCACTGCAGCGGTAATTGGCGAAGTGATCGCAGAGCCCGTCTACAGAGTCACCGAAGGCAGCAAGGTCGTCGCCGAGTTTCCAGGCGCGAGGCTGGTAACCGACTGCCCCATTTACTATCCCGAGGCGCGAGAAAGCGATGAAATCCGCAAGCTCAGAGATACGGACGTTCACGCCATTGCCCCTCTAGCGGAGGAAAGCAATCCCCTCTGGACTCTGGAGCAACTTCTCTCCAGCCCAACCATAGCCAGCAAAACCTGGGTTCACCGGCAGTACGATTCCACCGTCCGTACGAGCACGGTGGTCGGGCCTGGTCACGCCGACGCTGCAGTTGTCAGACTAAGAGGAACGAACAAGGCGATCGCCCTCAAGGTCGATTGCAACGGGCGTTATGTCTATCTCGATCCAAGAGTTGGTGGTCGCATCGCCGTTGCAGAGTCAGCACGAAATGTGGCGTGCACCGGTGCGCGACCAATGGCAATTACCAACTGCCTCAACTTTGGCAATCCCAACCGTCCGGAAGTGTTCTTCCAATTCCGCGAAGCGGTAGCAGGAATGGGCGAAGCGTGTACTGCTTTAGGAACTCCCGTCACTGGCGGCAACGTCTCCTTCTACAAC
>CAZYTS010000110.1:0-12696 GCA_964649855.1 uncultured Gemmatimonadaceae bacterium | reverse complement strand
GTAGATGACTCCATGGTCCGCGGGACCACCACGCGTGGCCTGGTTCACCTGGTCCGCGGAGCTGGAGCAAGAGAAGTGCATTTGCGGATTTCATCGCCACCGGTGACCGGGCCGTGCTATTACGGAATTGATACCCCCAGGCGTGAAGAGCTGATAGCGGCGACCCACTCCTTGAGCGAGATTGCCCGTAGCATTGGTGTGGACTCGCTGGGGTACCTGTCGCTTGAGGGGATGCTGCACGCGGTACCAGGCGGCCCCAACGGTTTCTGCCACGCCTGCTTTTCGGGCGAATACCCCACTGCTCCACCGCTTGTAGACCTCATGAGGGCCGGCAAAGACGCCTAGTCTGCGCGGCGGGCACGCAATCTGCACCGGGAGGGCATCATGACTAAATCGGTCTTCTCTTTCGGGAACGGTCACGCGGACGGGAAGCGTGAAATGAAGTCGGTGCTTGGCGGCAAGGGAGCCAACCTCGCCGAGATGACCAACATCGGTGTGCCTGTCCCTCCCGGTTTCACAATCGCTGCGGGCTGTTGCATGGAGTATTTGCAGCGCGGTGCGCGATCCGAAGGGCTCGAAGCGCAGGTTTCTCAGGCGCTCGCAAAGCTCCAGGAAGCAGCGGGACGAAAGTTTGGAGACGCGTCTAATCCGCTTCTGGTATCTGTGCGCTCCGGTGCAGCTGTATCGATGCCCGGAATGATGGAGACTATCCTCAATCTCGGCCTGAATGATCGGACGGTTGTTGGTCTGGCCAGACAGAGCGGCAATGCTCGTTTTGCGTACGATTCATACCGCCGTTTTCTCCAGATGTATGGCGATGTGGTGCTGGGAGTACCAATACATGACTTTGAGGACCTGCTGAGAGCCAAGCGAATGACCACCGGAGCTGAGACAGACGCCGATCTCAGCGAGGACTCGTTGCGCAATCTGGTCGAGGAGTACAAAGCCCTCATCAGGCACAAAACCGGTAGTGCGTTTCCGATGGATCCCGCGGAACAGCTCTGGGGGGCGATCGAAGCTGTGTGGAAGTCATGGACACTCAAAAAGGCCGTAGACTACCGGCGGGTCAACGCCATCCCGGAGACTCTTGGCACGGCGGTCAATATCGTGGCCATGGTCTTTGGCAACATGGGAGAAGACTCAGGTACTGGTGTCGCCTTCACCAGAGACCCGTCAACGGGCGAACGCGTCTTCTACGGGGAGTTTCTGGTAAACGCTCAGGGTGAGGACGTGGTGGCGGGAATCAGAACGCCGCTCCACATCAGCGAGATGGCCGAAAAGCTCTCCGGAGCATACCAGGAGCTTATGCGCGTGCAGGAAGTCCTGGAACAGCACTTCCGTGAAATGCAGGATATCGAGTTCACCGTTGAGCGTGGCTCGTTGTATCTGCTTCAGACCCGTACCGGGAAGCGTACGGCAGCGGCAGCGATTCGTATTGCGCGAGACATGGTCGACGAGGGGCTGATCAAGGAGAGTGAAGCGATTCAGCGTGTCAACGCCGCGCATCTTGATCAACTCCTGCACCCCGTAATCGACCCTTCAGCAAGGGCCACAGCGCTTGCGACGGGACTTCCGGCCAGTCCTGGTGCGGCGTCCGGCATGGCCGTGTTTGACCCTGACGTGGCCGAAACTCGCGCCGCACGCGGTGATGCAGTCATCCTTGTGCGCGAGGAGACTACCCCCGAGGACTTTCACGGCATTGTGGCGTCGCGCGCCGTGCTCACTTCGCGCGGCGGGATGACAAGCCACGCAGCAGTAGTGGCTCGCGGCATGGGAAAGTGCGCGGTAGTAGGCTGCAAAGAGTTAGAAGTATCTGCCGAACGGAGAGAATTCAGCGTCAACGGCACGCGAATAGCAGAGGGTGAGTGGATCACTCTGGACGGCGCCACTGGTCGCGTCTTTGCAGGCGATCTACCGACCGTACCCAGCGAGGTCGTCAGGGTTATTAACGGTCAATTGCCTGCGTCGCACGCGCCGTTGCATGCGGCTTTTGCGAGACTGCTGGGATGGGCAGATGAGGTCCGACGCCTCAAGGTGAGAGCCAACGCAGACACACCAAAGGATGCGCGCGTGGCAAGGGCCTTTGGTGCACAGGGAATTGGTCTCTGCCGCACCGAGCACATGTTCTTTGAGGGCGACAGGATCCACGCCATGCGCGAAATGATCGTGGCCCGTGACGAGGCAGGGCGTCGGCGCGCGCTCGCAAGGCTCCAACCAATGCAGCGCGCTGACTTTGCGGCAATCTTCGAGGCGATGAGCGGTTTCCCTGTCAACATCCGCTTACTCGATCCACCGCTGCACGAGTTTCTCCCTCATGGTGGTGAGGAGTCCAAGCTCCTGGCTCGGCAACTGAAACTGACTCGCGAAGAACTCAGCCGGATTGTGGAGTCACTGCGTGAATCCAATCCCATGCTGGGTCACAGGGGGTGCCGTCTGGGTATCACCTACCCCGAGATAACTGAGATGCAGGGTCGCGCAATTTTTGAAGCTGCCGTGAGGAGTACCAGGCGAGGTGTGGATGTGCAGGTCGAGATAATGATTCCACTGGTGGCCACGGTTAAGGAGTTCGAGCACCAGCGCGCCATCCTCGACGAGTGCCACAACCAGGTGGCCAAGGCAATGGGGTTTGAGATCAAGTACCAGATCGGGACGATGATCGAGCTTCCGAGGGCCGCCCTCACGGCCTCCGAGATCGCTGCTCACGCGGAATTTTTCTCCTTTGGGACTAACGATCTCACGCAAACGACGCTCGGGCTCAGCCGTGACGACGCGGGACGTTTTCTGCCGGCGTATGTTGAGCGCGGCATACTTCCGGAGGACCCTTTTCAGGTGCTCGACACGACAGGAGTGGGCAAGCTTATACGCATAGCGGTAGAAGACGGACGCGCCGCGCGGCCGGGTCTCAAGACCGGCATCTGCGGCGAGCACGGCGGCGAGCCACGCTCGATCGACTTCTGCCACGAGGTCGGCTTGGACTACGTCTCCTGCTCTCCTTTCCGGGTGCCAATCGCTCGCCTCGCCGCGGCGCAGTCCGCAAGTGTCACAAGCTGATCTGGTGGAATCGCTGTCACGGGTGTAGATCGTCGCGTCGGGATTTCCCCGACGTTTTGTGTTCACGTCGCGTGCCAGGCCCCCAGTCCCGCAATCCCCCCAACCGCTCGCCGGAAACCGGAGTCTCACAATCCCTGCATGACAGATCCTAACCACTTGTCGGCGGCCTCGACCGACGCCGCCGACGTTGGCTACGAGTACCCCAACAATCCCAAATGGCTTGTAGCTGCGGGAAACTTTCTTTTCCGTTCGCGGGACGTGGTGTTCCCGATTGTGCTGATCGGACTCTTGCTGGCCACCGATTCCGAAATACCCGCAAACGACCGGCAGCTGGGCCACCTGCTGGATGGCATCGGTCTGGGGTTGGCGATACTGGGACAAGCGCTGCGTTGTTTGGTTGTCGGGTACCGTTATATCGTCAGAGGTGGCAAGGACAAGAAGGTCTACGCCGAGGGACTCGTGACGAGTGGCGTGTTTGAGATTTCGCGTAATCCGCTATATGTGGGTAACCTCATGATCCTGAGCGGACTCATGATCCTCTGGAACAGCCCCCTTATGTACGTTGTGGGCGTTCCGTTCTTCTTTCTTGGATACCGGGCGATAGTGGCCGCCGAAGAGACCTATCTGGGTGCGAAGTACCCGGCCGAGTTTGCGGAGTACTGCGCCAGGGTGCCGCGCTGGGCGCTGGCGTTAGGCAGACTACCGTCTGCAATCTCAGGACTGCGTTTCAACTGGCGACGCGTTATTCTCAAGGAGTATGGAAGCGCCGCGTACTGGATTGCCGGAGCTACTCTGCTCCTGATGGTCAAAGGCCGCGAATATGCCCGTCTGGCTCGGACGGTTTCCAACGACGTTCCCTACTGGATCGTGATTGGAGCGGTCGCGCTGCTTTGGGCGTACGCGCGCTACCTCAAGAAATCCAAGCGTTTGCGCGAGGCCTGATTGACCTGGTTGGAGCTAATTGGGGTCAGATTCGAATTACGGTACCCATAATTCGAAGCTGACCCCAATTAGCTCTTTGACAGTGGAGGCGCGGGGGTTCGAACCCCGGTCCGAGAAAGGATCAACCGCAGCGTCTACGTGTGTATTCCACCGTTTGGTGTCCGCAGCAACTGGCCGGTGAAATGCCCATTGCTGCACTAGCCGCCTGGAGTTTCGCCCGCGTCAGGACGGCACAGCCGCGGACTATCCCGATATTTCGATACTCGATAAGCCGCCTCGGGAGGGCTTCCTAACGAGCAAGGCACATAACGCTAAGCGTTACGCAGCCAGGGCCAGTTCAGTGTTGGCAGTTGTGATTTTGCCGAGCTTTTACCAGGGCTCAGCACCTGGACACGCAGCCACAATATCACCGACCCCGTCGAATCCAAGTCGCCCCCGTTGTGGTCCTATATGTAGAACTATATGACGATTCGGGTTCCCGGTCAACCGTCTGGGATGCCGAAACTACTCAAGGTGCGCTCCCTAACCTGTTGTCGTAACAGCGCTTGTCGAGTGGACGTTAAGCAGGTTGGAAAGCGGAACGTTGGGAGGTTGGGAAGTTGGGAAGCTGGGACGAACTGAATCTGTCCGTGAGGGCAATCCGCCACTTCTCTCAGCTTTTCAGCCGCTCAGCCCCTCGAATCTTCCCAAAAGCACCAAACAACACGAGGCCGACGCCATACGCGAGCGCCCCAAGGGGAACCGAGAACCAGATCGGCCAGTCGTGCATGAACCACACGGCCACTCCCATCAGTACCGCAGCGCCAACCACGCGCCACATATCGCTCGACACCGAGCGGCGAATCCCCGAACCCACGCGCCCCCCAAACCAGTAGGCCACCGGCAACCGCAACAGGTCGGTACCGAATGTGCTCAACGCTGCCCCCATAATCCCAAAGCGCGGGATCAGAACAAAGTTGAGAATGAGGCTGACCACTGCCCCGACGGCATTGATCCAAAGCACATCCTGTCTGCGCTCCGCCGCTATCACTGCGGCCTGTGGCACCAGCCTCGCCAGCGTGAGACCAGTCGAGACGAGGAGCAGCGGCAATGGCTCCGCAGCAGGCGCAAAGCCAGCTCCAAAAACGGTCACAATGAGGCGATCCGACAGGAGACTTCCTCCAACAACAATTGGCAGCGCCAACATCAACATTAGAAAGGACGCCGACCTATAGAGCTGCCGCTGCGTCTCGCTGTCACCCCTGAGCCGCGTCAGACCCGGCACAAGGTTCAAATAGAAAGCGAGGCCCACGTTCAGGATCAGGCCCACAAGCGCGTACGCGGCCGCATAGTAACCTGCGCTCTCGGCGCCGCGCATAAAGCGCAGCATGATGAGGTCGAGGTTGAAAACCACCAGTCCCAGCATCGACGATAGGACGAGTGGTGCGGTCTTGGCAGCCGTGCGAAGAGCATACCTTCCGTCAAAGTTTCCGAGTATCCGCAAACCTCCAACACCAGCAAGCAGCAACACTGCTGCGAGAGCTTCGCCGGCTATAAAGCCCTGTGGGACTTTGACGGTATCAGCCGGTCCGCGAACCAGCAGTACAACTGTGAGCACAGCCACCACCTCAGCGATCAGCCGTGCACCTGATGCTGCACCGGGCCGGTTTCTCATGAGGTAGACGAAGCGCGAGTTCATCGCCACGAACATGAGGCCAACGGAGTAGCTCAGTATCACAGCGCCGTCGGTTGGAGGCAAAAAGAGGCCTGCTGCCAACGCCGCAATCGCAACCAGTACAGCTGCTGTAAGTGCACGCGCCAGTAAGAGCGATCCGATCGCTCGTTCGGCGCTGGGCCCGGGGTCGAGTACTTCGATTATGCCGGCCGATTCCAGTTCCCAGGTAACCACACGCTGCGCATACAGCATCGCGGCAAGCGCCACACCAATGATGCCAAAATTTGCCGGCCCGATGGTCTGGGTGATGTACGCGGTGGCGAGAAACGCAACGACTCTCGCCGCTACTTCTCCAGCGCCGAGTGTGAGGAATCCCCTGCTCAACTGCGCCAGCGGCGCCTTGCTCACGCGTGCGTTATTCGAGAAGCGGCCATAGCAGCGCCAAAACCGTTGTCGATGTTCACGACAGTAACACCGGCGGCGCAGGAGTTGAGCGCCGTGAGGAGTGGGGCAACACCTCCAAAGGCGGCGCCATAACCAACGCTGGTGGGTACGGCTATAACGGGGCTGGCCACGAGACCTCCAACGACGGAAGGTAGCGCACCATCCATCCCTGCCACAACAATGACAACGCGAGCTCTCCTCAGACTCTCAGCGTGGGCGAGGAGGCGATGAATGCCGGCGACTCCAACATCCACGAGTCTGTCAACGGTATCGCCCAATGCGAGTGCCGTTTCCGAGGCCTCTTCGGCGACAGGTATATCGCTGGTACCCGCCGTAACAATAAGAACGGTGCCGCTGCCTGCTGCTACAGGGTTGTCACCTTTCAGGCGCACGGTGCGGGCGACCTCACTGGCGACCGCCGCAGGAAACCGCCTGACGAGTGCGCTGCTGGTGTCTGGAGCGAGCCTTGTGGCCAGAAAACCGTCGCCCCTGGCAGCGATCCGCTCCGCAATCGTGACAACCTGCTCGGTAGTCTTAGTCCCGCCAAAAATCACTTCAGGAAAGCCTTGCCTGAGCGCCCGGTGCCCGTCGAGAGTTGCAAAGCCTAACGCGTCAGCGGGTAGTGCTGAAAACTGCTCCAGTGCTTCGGCGACACCCGTTTCGCCCCGGGCAACCTGCTCGAGCAGGTGTTTCGCCCGGTCTCGGTTCACGCCTCTACGGGCTCGAGTTCAGCATCTGAGCCTTTTGTTGACGACCTATCGGGCACGTCGGAGGCCTGACGCAGGTAGTCTTCAAAAATGCCTTCGACTTCGCCAAAGGAGTTGACACTGTGCAGACGCCGCCTCAGGTCCGCCGATCCGGGGAGCCCCTTTACGTACCAGCCAAGGTGTTTGCGGAACTCGATTGCAGCTCCATCGGGGTCTAGTTCGTAGGCCTGAACCATGCGCGCGTGATCGAGCGCAATCTCAAAGCGCTGGTGCACATCAGGCGTTGGCGGGACGGGTGTACCCTCGATGAGGGCGCGCGTCTGCCTAAAGATCCACGGTTGGCCAAACGAGCCACGCGCGATCATTACAGCGTCGCAGTCAGTTTCCTTCCACATGCGGTAGGCATCGTCCGGCGTCTTGATATCACCGTTGCCTATAACAGGAATGCTCAAAGCGGCCTTGACGGCGGCGATCTCCTCCCAGCGCGCCTGTCCCTGGTACATCTGAGTGCGCGTACGCGGGTGAAGTGCCAGCGCCATAGCGCCCGCTTCCTGGCAACGCAATGCTATTGCCACTGGATCGCGCATCTCCTCGCTCCACCCGCTGCGAATCTTTACGGTGACGGGGAGATGGGTTCCCGCGCGCACAGCCTTGATGACCTGCTCAACGAGGCCAAGATCCTTGAGGCAACCCGAACCACCGTTGCGGCGCACGACTTTTTTTACGGGGCAACCGAAGTTGATATCGATGAACTCCGGCTGGAAAACCTCGGTCACGAGTGTGGCCGCATCGCGCATTGCGGCAGGTTCGGAACCAAAGATCTGGACGCCAATGGGGCGTTCGTCGGGTCCAAAACGGAGTTTGTCGAGTGTGGCAGGGTTTTCGCGTCTGATCCCTTCGGCGGAGAGGAACTCGGTTACTACGACGTCAGCGCCGTGGGCACGACAGAGCCTCCGAAATGGTGATTCGGAAACGCCCGCCATGGGGGCGAGAATGAGCGGTACACCCGGTGGAACCGGATAGGGGAAACCCATGGTTTTTGGAAGCTAACGGCGCCCTGAAACGCTTGCAACGCTAAGGTTTGACACGACTTGCACGCTCCCGTAAGTTGCCCGGTTGGCCCAGCGGAAAGGCGCTCCTTTGCGCCGCTCGACGCGTCGGGCAGGCGCAGAAACGAGGAAATACATGGAGCTCCGCGAGTTCTTCTCCGAGGACGCAATTCAGCTCGACCTCGGCGGATCAACCAAAGACGACATCATCAAGGAACTGATCGGCCTGCTCAAGCTCGACGAAAAGTCGAACGGCATGCTTTTCAAAATGCTCAAGCGCCGTGAGAACCTCGGTTCGACCGGTATTGGGCGCAATATTGCGATCCCACACTGTCGATCGCTCGTGGTCAACAAGCTGCGAGTTGCTTTTGGCAGAAAGCCTGAGGGGGTCGATTTCAAGGCAATCGACGACAAGCCCGTACGCTTCTTTTTCCTGATCGTGGCTCCCCCGCTGGAGGTCTCAAACCAGTACCTGCCGGTGCTTGGAAAGATCGCTCAGTTCAGCAAGGAACCGGACGTGCCCGACAGGTTGCTGAGCATTCAGACGCCGGCGGAGTTCATGGCGTTGCTGGCTGAAAAGGGCGTTTAGGTAGAGACCTACCGGGGATACAGTGTCGCTCCATCCGTAAAACCAAAATGCCGCAGAAGTACGCGGCCAAAAAGCCCGCACTCCTGCCTCTACAGGGACCGCAGGTGTTCCAGCAGCCTACTCCCACTCGATCGTGGCCGGCGGCTTTGAACTCACGTCGTACACGACGCGGTTAACTCCCTTGACCTCGTTGATTATCCGGTTCGAGATGCGAGCCAGTACTTCGTAGGGGAACGGATACCAGTCGGCCGTCATGCCATCGGTGCTGGTGACGGCACGCAAGCCCACAACGTTCTCGTACGTGCGATAATCTCCCATGACTCCAACCGAGCGCACAGGCAAGAGCACGGCGAATGCCTGCCAGATGTCATCGTACAGTTCGGCGGCGCGGATCTCGTCCAGATAGATGGAATCGGCCTGGCGCAGCACGTCGAGTTTGGCCCGGGTGACATCGCTCAAAATACGGATTGCAAGACCAGGGCCGGGAAACGGATGCCGCCCCACCATCTCCTCGGGAAGTCCAAGCTCGCGACCGACGTTGCGAACCTCGTCTTTGAAGAGTTCGCGCAGCGGTTCAATAAGCTTGAACTTCATACCCGGCTTGAGGCCGCCAACGTTGTGGTGCGTTTTTATCGTAGCACTAGGCCCGCCGGTTGCGCTCACCGACTCGATGACATCGGGATAGAGGGTGCCCTGAACGAGAAAAGCGGCATCCTTTCCTGCACTGGCAGCGGCGTCTTCAAAGACGTCGATAAATGTGTGTCCGATGATCTTTCTCTTCTGCTCCGGGTCCTCGACACCCGCCAATGCGGCCAAAAAGCGCTCTCCGGCGTCGACGGTGATGAGCCTGATCCCCTGGTGTGTGCGGAAGGTGCGCTCGACCTGCTCACGTTCATGCAGCCTGAGGAGCCCTGTATCGACAAAGATGCAGGTGAGCTGGTCTCCAATGGCCCGGTGTACCAGTGCGGCAGCGACGGACGAATCGACCCCTCCTGACAAACCGCAAATAACCTGTTGGTTGCCGACCAGGTCCCGGATTTTTGAGATCTGCTCTTCGATAAAGTGGCCCGGAGTCCAGGTGGGCTCGCATCCACATACTTCAAAAAGGAAGTTGCTGATTATCTCTGCCCCACGGACAGTGTGAGCAACTTCGGCGTGGAACTGAATCGCGTGGATGGGCCGGGACTCGTGACGCATTCCAACGACTGGATTGTCGCGACTCGAAGCGGTGAGTACGAATCCGGGGGGCACCTGTTCAACGTGGTCTCCATGGCTCATCCACACCTGCGACGTTTCACCCGCATCAAAACCGGAAAAGAGTCCGCTGTTTTCTCCTACAATGAGTTCAGCGCGACCATATTCGCGGCGCCCGGCTCCTTTGACTTCGCCGCCTGACGCCTGAGCTATCCACTGCATCCCGTAACAAACTCCGAGCAGCGGAGCAACATTAAGGATATCCGGGTCAAAGTCCGGGGCGCCGGGATCGGTTACAGAGGACGGTCCTCCGGAAAGAATGATTCCGGCCGGGTTCCATTCCCGAATCCACTCGATTGAACGTGTTGGCGGATGGATCTCACAGTAGACCCGCGCCTCTCTAACGCGTCGGGCAATCAACTGCGTGAACTGAGACCCACAATCCAATATGAGGATGCCGCGCGCTGTTCGCGCCTTGCTCACGCCTCTCCTACCGGCTTGAAGGTGTGAACGTCTTTGAGCTTTATGAACTCCACTTTCCTGGTGTCGAGGTCCAGTACTGCACCCGAGGGATCGCCATTCAACCAGCCGCATCCTTCACCCGGGTTGACGATTAGCGTCTCTCCGCGGTCTTTCATCTCTTCGCGGTGAGTAAAGCCGTGCACCACAATGCTGTGACTGTCTATCGATCGTTGGCCTGCATCCTGGATGTCGTGCACGATGAGAATGCGCTGACCGCCCAGCTCGAGGGAATGTGGTGACTCAAAGATCTCGATTCCCATCCCTTGCTGGGCGTAGGCGCGGAGTCCTTCCTGGTCACCGTCATTGCGGCCAAAGACGCCAATCATCGGGATGTTGCGCTCTACAAATGGTCGCAGTGCAAATGGGGCGCAGTAGTCGCCCGCATGCAGAACGATACCGGCTCCATGTGCCTGGATTGCATCCAGCAAGGCACCAATTGCAGGCAACCTGTCGTGGGTGTCTGCAAGCAGGCCGACCTTCATTCGGATCTCCTCCATTCGGGCAGCGGGGTTTCACCCCTCACGAGATCCTCGTACGACTCACGTGCGCGGATCACACCCCAGAGTTCGTCCTCTACTAGTACCTCGGCGGCGCGCGGACGCGCGTTGTAGTTGGAGGCCATGGCATACCCGTAGGCTCCTGTGGTGTGAACCACGAGGAGGTCTCCGGGGCTTACATCCTCCATCTCACGCGCAATAGCAAGAAAGTCGCCACTTTCGCAGATGGGACCGACTACATCAAAATGTCCGCGCTGACGCATCGGCGCTACTGCCTCGATGCGATGAAATGCGTCATAGTGAGAAGGTCTTAAGAGGTCATTCATTCCGGCGTCGGTCACCAGAATCTCTCGCCCTCCGCTTTTCTTTCTGTAGAGGACGCGAGTGACGAGCGCCCCCGCGGGTGCGACCAGAAAGCGACCCGGCTCCACAATCAGTGATAGACCCACCCGCCTGGAAGCGTCACCGACCAAGGCAGCCCACGATTCAATATCCGCGGGAGGTTCTTCGTTGTAAGGAACGTAGAGACCACCGCCAATATCGAGGTGCTCCAGCGTGTCTATGCCAGACCGCCGCAACAATGCAACCAGGTCCTCAAGCCTCTGGAGCCCGCGCTCGTACGTGGCAAGTTGTTCGAGTTGGGAGCCAAGGTGCATACCAATGGCAACCAGCCTGACATTCGCGAGAGAGTGTGCCAACAGTGCTACGTCGGCAGCGATCTCAAAAGGAATTCCAAACTTGTCGCCGCGCTGACCGGTCTTGATGTAGTTGTGAAAGGTATGCACGTCTACTTCAGGGTTCACGCGGAGCCCGATGCGCGCAACCATACCCTTGCCGCGCGCGATGTCATCAATGAGACGCACTTCTGCTTCAGATTCCGCGCTCAGCACCGACACATTCTGCGCGAGCGCCTGATCGATTTCTGAAGCTGACTTTCCAACTCCGCCAAACACTATATCGTTTGACTTGAAGCCCGCCTTTAGTGCTCTGAAAAGCTCCCCTCCCGACACGACGTCAATCCCACTACCCAACGACCTCAACAGGTTGAGCAGGCCCAGGCTGCCATTTGCCTTGCAGGCGTAATGGATTCGATGTGGTACACCCGCCAGCGACGTTGCGAGCTTTGCATACTGTTCGCGTACTGCATTCGCGCTATAGACATAGAGCGGAGTGCCCACATCACGAGCGAGCGCGTCGAGGGGGACGCGTTCGCAATGAACGATTTCCCTCCCCGACGACTCCGCCAGCCTGAAGGCTGGCGTCAGTATGCTCTGGCCCATACAACCTGATGTTTTGCGGGCTCCCCGGTCACCATGCACTTAGTGGGACCGTCAGGCGTGAGGAACTCCTGTTGAGGGATGCAGCGAATGGTAGCCTTGGTCTCTTCCTTAACTTTCGCCTCGACGGCGGGATCGCCGTTCCAGCCGGCAAATACAAAGGCCCCTTCCCCATCCATCAACTCACGGAACTTGTCATAGGTGATGGGCTCACGAACGCTATGAGCCTCGCGCCGGTCACGCGCAGCGTTGAACATGTCGTCCTGAATGCGGCCCAGGAGAGCGCCTAACGTGGCGCTCAGACCGTCGAGACTCAAAGAGGTTTTCTCCCGGTTGTCCCGGCGCGCAGCCATGCATGCGTTCTTTTCGAGGTCGCGGGGACCAAGCTCGAGGCGCAAAGGCACTCCCCGCAGTTCCCATTCGTAGTACTTGGCTCCAGGCTTCATGCCCTCTCGCGCATCCACATGAACGCGAATGCGGTCGTCTCCGCGGCCGTTCCATTCCTTTAGCGAACGCGATACCTGGTGCGCAGCTTCGATAACTCGCGCACGCTCGTCGTCGCTCTTCCAGATGGGAACGATCACGACCTCCGTGGGAGCAAGGCGGGGAGGCACGCGAAGTCCGTTGTCGTCGCCATGCGTCATAACGAGGCCGCCGATCATTCGCGTAGAGACTCCCCAGCTCGTATTCCAGGCATACTCCATCGACCCGGATTCGCTCTGGAACTTGAGCTCGAACGCCTTGGCAAAGTTCTGACCGAGATTGTGCGA
>CAZYTS010000109.1:0-12747 GCA_964649855.1 uncultured Gemmatimonadaceae bacterium | reverse complement strand
CCCGGGCTTGGGTCCGTTGCATAACGAGTTCGACGGAAAAGGTTGCGCGTACACGTCGGTCTTCATCTCCTCTGAAATCGTCAAGTGGTGCTTCAACGACTTTACCGTCGTTGACCGGGTGCCGACCTACTACTCGATCGGCCACCTGATGGTGCTTGGCGGCGATACGAAAAAGCCATACGGCAAGTACATGGTCGCCATGAACAAGATCACCAAGGATCGCTACCTTCCCACGGGACCGGAGCTCGCTCACTCGGCTCAGCTCTACGATATCTCCGGTGAGAAGATGACGCTCCTGCTGGACTTCCCGACGATCGGCGAGCCGCACTACGCGCAGGCTATCGATGCATCACTGATTAAGGACAAGCAGCTCCGCTTCTTCAAGCTCGCCGACAACAAGCACCCGCATGTTGCGCGCAGCGAGCAGGAAACCGGCATCTCACGCAACGGAAAGACCGTTCATGTGAAGATGACAGCCATCAGGTCGCACTTTGCGCCGGACAACGTGGAAGGCATTCAGGTTGGAGACACGGTTCTCTTCCATGTCACCAACCTTGAGCAGGACTGGGACGTGCCCCACGGCTTTGCTGCAATGGGCAGTTGGGCTGACGCGGAACTGCTGATCATGCCGGGACAGACGCGTACACTCAAGTGGGTACCAAAGTATCCAGGCGTCTACCCCTTCTACTGCACCGACTTCTGCAGTGCGTTGCACCAGGAGATGTCGGGCTACATCAGAGTAGCACCCTCGGGACGTCCCGTGGCACTCCAGGCCACAACCTCACCGCGGTCAGGCGCGACGGGTAGCGCGCAGTAGAGAAAAGTGAGCGGGGGCACGGTGAGTTGACCGTTCCCCCGTCTCACAACTCCCATCGAATCGCATCATGCTTTCAAAACGTGCTCGTTTGCTACTTACTGTCGCTGCAATACTCCTGGCGGGTCTCTACTTCGTGCCTCTTTGGACCGTCAAGCTCGCAGCACCTCAGTATCCCGAAGGATTGGGGATGAAGATCTGGCTCGACGCGATAACCGGCATCAAGCCTAACGATCTCGAGAACATCAACAACCTCAATCACTACATCGGTATGAAGCGGATCGAGCCGTCGTCGATCCCTGAACTGCGCTTCATGCCCGTCATTATAGGAGTGCTTATTGCCGCCGGCCTTGCTGCTGCCGCCGCGGGCAGACGCCTCTTTGCCAGAATCTGGGTTGGCGCCTTCGTTGTCTTTGCGCTTGTGGGGCTCGCCGACTTCTATCGCTGGGAATACGACTACGGTCATGACCTGGATCTTGAAAACGCCATCATCAAAATCCCGGGGATGTCGTACCAGCCGCCGCTCATTGGCACCAAACAGTTGTTGAACTTTCGCGCAACGTCACTGCCTGACAAAGGGGCTATCCTGGCGTTTTTCTCGCTTGGCTTAGGCATTGCCGCCATAGTAGTTGATCGGGGCAGACGTGCGCGGAAAGTCCCCGTTGCTGCCGCGAACGGTATACCGGCCTCGCTAGTGGCCTGACGATGCACCGCATCTTTGCTCTAGCGCTTATGGTGCTCGTGGGCTGCTCCGGTAGCCCGCGTCAGCTAGCAGTCGGCGAAGACGCCTGTGAGTTCTGCCGTATGGTCATTAGCGACGATCGCTTCGGCGGCGCTGTAGTGCTCTCTACAGGCAGGCAACGCACCTTTGACGCCGTGGAATGCCTGGTTTCGTACCTCGCCACTGGTGCGGACTCGGCGCTGGTAGAAGAGGTCCTCGTTTCAGATTTCGAGAACCGGAAGCTTATTCCAGTCGATTCGGCAGTATTTCTTCGGTCTGCCGAGCTCAGTGGTCCGATGGGGCGGGGTACCGCCGCTTTTTCCGTGCGCTCCGATACCGCTGCGTTGGCAAGGACCTACGGTGCGTCCTTCTTTAGTTGGGCGGAGCTCCTGTCGCAGAGCGACAGCGCGGCGTCTCCAGGCCATCACGATCACTCGCACGTCAAAGGTGACGGCACCCAGGACGCGACCATTGCGCGCGCAATTCACGCCGCGCAGGCGGGCGATACCGTTCGTATTGCTGCCGGCGTCTACTCCGAGCCAACGATCGTCGTCGACAAGCCGCTCACGCTGCTCGCCGACTCCGGCGCAGTACTCGACGGACTCGGTAATCACTCTCTTGTGCTGGTTACAGCAGATGACGTCACCATCAGCGGGTTTTTGCTGCGCAATACCGGTAGTGCTCAGGTAGAAGAGCGGGCCGCAATTAAGGTCAGCCAGGCTGAGCGTTGCCGTATTTCTCATAACATCATGGAGAACACCGCCTTTGGCGTTTATCTCCAGCAGACTGTCGGCTGTACCGTAGCAGACAATCTCCTTGTCGGCTCGGGGGGTTCACAGAGTGAAACCGGAAATGGAATCCACGTCTGGTCGAGCAGTGGAGCGATCATCACCAACAATCGCGTCCAGGGACACCGCGACGGTATCTACTTCGAGTTTGTCGACCATGGCCAGGTTCGGAACAACACATCTCGGGGAAACTCTCGTTACGGTATGCACTTCATGTTCTCGAATGACTGCCGCTATGAGGACAATCACTTCCTGAACAACGGCAACGGAGTCGCGGTGATGTACACGAACCGCGTTACGATGGTGGGTAACTCTTTCGAGAGGAGTTTCGGAGCGGCGTCTTACGGACTTCTACTCAAAGACATCAACGACTCCGAGATCAGGCGCAACCGATTCATCGAGAACACGACTGCGCTCCATCTCGAAGGTTCGAATCGCAATGTCGTAAGCGATAACGAATTCTCTCGTAACGGACTGGCCGTACGCCTTCTGGCAAGTGCACAAGACAACGTGCTCTCCGGAAACTCATTCGTCGGCAATGCATTCGACGCAGGCACAAACAGTCGATCCAGTACGTCGCGCTTTACCGGCAACTATTGGGATCGTTACAGAGGCTACGACCTCGACCGGGACGGAGTGGGTGATGCTCCCTTTGCACCGGTGCGCCTCTTTGCTCTTATCGTCGAGCAATCTCCTGCTGCGCTGATTCTTTTGCGCAGCGTCTTTGTAGACCTTCTTGACCTCGCTGAGAAGGTATTGCCCGTGCTTACTCCCGTTGCTCTACGCGACACCGCACCGCTGATGCAACCAACAGGTGTTTCATGATTACCGCGCGCGGAGTTCGCAAAAGCTACGGTAAGCTCGCGGTCCTGCGTGACGTGGACGTCGACGTTCCGCGTGGTGAGGTAACTGCGATCGTTGGGCCGAACGCTTCGGGAAAGACCACCTTCAACAAGATTCTGCTGGGCCTCGTGAGAGCCGATGCCGGTGAGATCCTGTTTGATGGCGTCTCCATCGAGGGACAGTCGGCTTACCGTGGGCGGATCGGGTACATGCAACAGGCGCCGCGCTTTCCCGACAACCTCTGCCCTGCGGATGTATTCGCGATGTTGAGCGATCTTAGGCGAGACTCGGGCAGAAAGGATGAAGAGCTGATCGAGATCTTTGCCCTCGAATCAGCCATGCAAACACCTATGAGATTTCTATCGGGCGGAATGAGACAGCGCGTCAATGCTGCACTCGCATTCCTTTTTGATCCAGACCTCCTGGTACTGGACGAACCTACAGCAGCTTTGGATCCAGTTTCGAGTTCGGCGCTCAAAGACAAGATCAGGCGCGAGCGCAATCGCGGACGCACCTTCATCATTACTTCTCACGTTGTTAATGAACTGCAGGAGCTCGCAGATCGTATCGTCTTTCTGCTGGACGGTGCTGTTCGCTTTGCAGGCCGACCGTCTGAACTCGTCAGCCTTACTCAGGAAAGCACGCTTGAACGCGCAGTCGCGAGTGTCATGAAGGGGGAGCCCAAGGTCAAGCGTCCAAACATGGAGCTCGTGATATGAGCTATGTGCCACGTATCGCACGTTATGTCCTGCTGGACGTGCTCCGAAACAGATGGGTAGTTGCTTACTTCCTGTTTTTCGTCATCTCTACGGACGTTCTCCTGCGTTTGGCTGGCACGGGACCCAGGGCGTTGGCGAGTCTCCTCAACCTGGTCCTTCTCCTGATTCCACTTGTCACGATCATTTTTGGCACGATCTACTGGCATGGCCAGCGGGAGTTCAGCCAGCTGCTCCTCACGCAACCTGTCGACAGGCCAGCGCTCTTTCATGGTCTCTTTGCAGGTCTGGTGATTCCGCTTTCGGTCTCTTTTGCGGCCGGGCTCACACTTCCACTTCTGATCCATCGTGCTCTTGGGCCTGAAACCGCGACTGCCTTTTTCCTGCTGCTGATAGTTGGTGTCGCTCTCACTGGAGTCTTTGGTGCGATCGCAGTGCTGATTGCCGGCCTCGCCGAGGACAGGCTCCGCGGGCTGGGCCTTGCCCTGGGCATCTGGCTCGTGCTGGCGGTGGCCTACGATGGCTTTCTGCTCTGGGTTGCCGTCGCCTTTCGCAACCACCCGATAGAACAGCCGCTCCTCCTTCTCTCCTTTGCCAATCCGGTCGATCTCGCCCGCGTGCTGCTGCTACTGCACATGGACGTGGCCGCGCTGATGGGTGCAACAGGCGCGGTCTTTCAAAAGACGCTTGGCGGTTCGGCCGGGACCGCCGCTGCCCTTGGGGGACTCGCCCTATGGACTATAGTGCCCGGCCTTTTTGCTCTGCGAGCGTTTAAACGACGCGACTTCTGATTCTCTCTCTCACTGGAACCAACTCGATGAACCGCAAATTGAAGCAGATATCTCCGGCAGTTGTTGCCATACTTGTATTGACGACTGCTGCCTGTGGTGGTGAGGCTGTGCCGCAGGCGCAAGCCACGCATGTTGCATCAGCCGCTCCCGCAACAGCATCGTCCGACGTCACACCCGATCCTGGCGGCCGGATCATTACCGTGGAGATGGTCACCGACGATGCTGGCAACAACAAGTTCGTTCCCGCAACAATTGACGCCAAGCCGGGCGACGTCATACGCTACAAGCTCGGCGTCGGCGTTCACAACGTCCACTTCCTTCCCGACTCAAACCCAGCTGGTTTGACTGTTCCACCCGCGGGGTCGATGTTGCAGATGCCCGGGCAGACCGAAGATGTGAAAGTTACCTGGGGACCGGGTAGTTACTTCTTTCAGTGTGACCCTCATGCACTGCTAGGCATGGTTGGTCATGTAAATGTGAAATAGCAACCTCAACGGGATGTACACTCTCGTCCGTCGCTTTATCAAAACCGGAATTGGATTTCTGATTATTGGCCTCGCCATCGGCAGCTGGATGGTCGTTCGCAGAGAAATCTCTGGAGTGTACCCGTCGAATTACCTAACGAGCGCGCATACCCATGCCATCTTTGTGGGCTTTGTGATGATGATGATCATGGGTGTGGCGCTCTGGCTTTTTCCGAGACCGGACAAGGACGATTCGCGCTACAACCCAGCGCGTGCAAATCTGTCATACTGGCTGGTGACGACTGGAACATCGGGGCGAATACTTGGCGAATTGATCCGGCTCGAGACATCCGCGATATGGCTGCGTGTTGCGGTGATTCTTTTTTCATTGACTCAAGCGGCCGGCATTCTTGTCTTCTTCCACACCATCTGGACGCGTATCCGTCCTCTCGGTAGTCGGGCTCGCGAAGAAAAGGGCGAACGCTTCTGACACGAGGGTGATTTCCGCGACGCAGGGAGCGAGGAGCAGGCAGAACCTTCAGGATCGAGCTGTGAGGATTACGCCCACCATTTAGCGATCCTTTGCCGGACAGACGCCGACAACTGCGTTGGCTAACGTGATTCTTGCCAGCAGTGTGGAGGAATCACCTATGCGTCGTCTCTTCGCTTTTTTCCTGCCGCTCGTACTTCTCTCAGCATGCACTACTGTAACCGCCAGGGTGCCGGTGGTCGGTCCTGCTCCTTCGGTCACCGATCTTATCGGTGCCTGGGTAGGCTCGTACAGCAGTGAGGCCACGGGGCGAAGTGGAATCATTGTCTTCAGGCTCAATGCCGTGGAGGATACGGCAGTAGGATCCGTGCACATGGATCCGGATCCGCCACGCGACAACATGAGTGGTGCTCGCTACTCCGAAGACAAGAGGCCCCAGCCTTCGATTCCGCTCTTCATTCGCTTTGTGGTCGTCAAGGATCGCGAGGTCGTGGGTGTGCTTGAACCCTACAAGGATCCGGCATGTGGCTGCACCCTCACGACCACCTTTCACGGATTTCTCGAAGGCGAGGAAATCAAGGGGACCTTCAGAAGCGACGGCGATGGTATTCACCACCTGCCAGCAAACGGTAATTGGAGCGTGACCCGCATTCGCAAATAGTGAATACGCGGGGCACGCTCCGCTCAATTCATCAGGAGGTAACCATGTCTACCCGTCTGGCACGACGCCCACTCGCGCGGATTCCGTTCTTTTCAACGGTCGATCCCTCAACTGCCTTCGAGAACAGGCTGCAGAGGTTCTACGACGATCTCTTTACGCCGGCACAGACCTTTGGGATGATGCCTGCAGTAGAGATTGCAGAATCGCCGACTGACTACACCGCGATTCTGGAACTTCCGGGCCTGATGCAGAAGGATGTGGAAGTCGCCTTTGAGGATGACTGCCTTACCATCAAGGGCGAAAAGCGCGATGAGCGAGAGACAAAAGGCAATGACAAGAAGTATCACCTGGTAGAAAGGTCTTACGGGTCTTTCCGTCGCTCCTTTACCTTTCCGGCAAATGTGGAAGAGGGCGAGATTTCCGCGACGATGAAAGATGGCGTCCTCACCGTCAGACTTCCCAAAACTGCCGATGAAACTGCCAGGAACCGTAAGATCAACATCGACGTCAAGTAACGCTCTGCAGACCTCACCCCGGCAGGTGTCAGGGAGACGCGTGCCGGGGTTTGCTGCGTCACCGCGTTGAACTTGACGAACGCAGAGGAGGCCCAACACCTGGAGCAAAGCGCCCGTCGCTCACACCGCTGGAGCGCAGGCGCGGTCTGGATCCTCGCCCTCGCCGTCCCTTTGATCTTGTGGGCTTTAGGTGCTTCGCGGCAGCTCCTGTGGCTTGGCGCCGCTTCGTGGCTTGCTGCGGTTCTCATCAAGATCCCGATCTCAATTGCGGTTGCGCTTGTCGCAAAATCCTGGTCACCCAGATCGCGAGCCGTCGTTCAGGGCGCACTTTCTGCTGCCATCGAACTGGGCGGAGCTGCTTTTCTCTTGTTGCGAGTGCCGGGTACTTCAGGATGGCTCGACGTCTTTGCCTTTGCCTGCGGAGCGGGCTCGCTGGAAGCGGTGGTGCTGCTTGTTGTTAGTGCAGTCAGGCCACCGTCGCAAAGCGACATGGAGCGATGGGCAGAGTCTGCACAGCTGTCACCCGTGGTTCGCCATGTATTTGCCCTTGAGCGAGCGCTAGCCTGGTTCGGACAGCTCGGCAGCCGCTCACTCCTTGCGATCGGCGTCCTTCAGGCAAATCCCCTTCCAATCGTCGTTGCCTTTGCGACCTTTGCCGCTACCGACGGCACGGCAGGATACCTGACCGAGCAGGGAGCTGACTGGTTTGATCCCGCCGCTCTGACTCGCTATTTCAAGCTCGCAGCATGGCTCGTTGCCGTCGAACTTGTTGTCCTGGCGGCCTTTCTCGCGATTTCGGCGATTTGAGGGCCCCCACAAGAAGGGCGCACGGACCGAGGTGGTCTCGTGCGCCCTATGGCTAGGGACGGAATCGAACCGCCGACACGCGGATTTTCAGTCCGCTGCTCTACCAACTGAGCTACCTAGCCGCTGAGGCAGGGGTTGCTCCTCTGCCGGACAGGCAAAGTAATGGGCCCGATCCGTTACAGGGACCCCCTCAGATCTGGGCCCAGGTCAGGTCCTCTCCTAATTGGGGTCAGATTCGAATTAGCGATCAGCGGCGCCTGATCCCAATTTCGAATCTGACCCCAATTAGGAACCCCTCCGTACGGTCTAACGCGTCAGACCACGCCAATTCTGGATCTGATCCCATCCTGACTCCATCTAATTCGAATCTGACCCCAAATTACCTGTTTCACGTCTGTCACCTCCCGCACCGGACTAGCCATGCCTCGGCTGCTTCGCACCATTCTTACCATAGCACTGCTTTTGCCCGCTGGGCTTGCCGCTCAGCCGTCACGCATCAGCGTACCGGCTTCTGTAGATACGCTTCCAAATGGCCTTACGCTCATCGTCCACGAGGATCACTCCGTTCCAGTTGTAGCGACCAATGTGTGGTACCTGGTGGGCTCGGGCGACGAGGACGTCGGACGAACAGGATTTGCTCACCTCTTTGAACACGTGATGTTCATGGGCTCCGAGCACGCACCCTATCCGGAGTTTGACACACGGCTCGAAGCCGCCGGCGTAAGCAACAACGGCACAACGAACGAGGATCGCACCGCCTACTTCGAGTGGGGCCCCTCCAACTCCGTGCCGCTCATGCTCTGGCTCGAAGCTGACCGCATGGGCTGGCTTCTCCCCACCATGGACCAGCCAAAACTCGATGCTCAGCGCGACATCGTAAAGAACGAGAGACGCCAGGGAGTGGAGAACCAACCCTACGGCATTTCCCAGGACATTCTGGCTCCGGCCCTTTATCCCAAGGGTCATCCTTATTCATGGCCGGTGATCGGTTCAATGGCCGATCTGTCAGCGGCGTCTTTAGATGACGTCAAGGGGTTCTTCCAAAAGTACTATGCACCTAACAATGCAGTGATTGTCGTGGCCGGTGCAGTCAACACCGACTCTGTCCGCCAGGTCGTCCGAGAAATGTTTTCGGAAATACCGCGCGGTCCTGCGATCACCCGCTCCGAACCCACTCCGTTCGAGGTGCGAGACACTGTGATCGTGGCCGAAGATCGCGTTCAACTGCCCAGGGTCTATCTCAATTGGCACACAGTTAAAGCATTCCATGACGACGATGCCGCGCTCGACGTGGCCGCCTATCTCCTCACTGGGGCGCGAAATGCAAGGCTCACTGACGCACTCGTCTATACGAAAGAAGTCGCCACCAATGTCCAGGCGTTCAACAGCAGCAAGAAGCTCGATGGCGATTTTGTGCTGCTCGCAACTGCCCGTCCCGGAAAGAATCTCAATGAAGTCAGATCCCTGATTGATGAAGAGATTGCGCGCCTCGCGCGTAGCGGACCTACAGAGCGGGAACTGCAACAGGCGCGCAATGCTCTGGAATCGCGTTTCCTAAACAGGCTTGAGTTTGTGAACGGTAAGGCCGATCAGCTCAACTCTTACTACTACTATACGGGAAACCCGGATGGCTTTCAGGCAGATCTTGATCGCTACCGCAGTGTGACTGCTGACGACATAAAGGGTGTGGTATCGCGATATCTCACCGGGCCCCGAGTCATGTTGAGCATTGTGCCAACTGGCAAAAAGGATTTAGCCGCAACTAAGGGTGCTGTCCAATGAGAATCACTTCAGTACTTCATACCAGACGCGTGCTCCTTGCAATGCGCACCACGAGCGCCATCGTCGCCATTTGCACCTTTACGGCTCCTGCTGTCGCGCAACAGGCGTTTGAAAGAACGCATGCCCCCGAACTCTCCAAAGCAGCTACGCTCTCAGTTCCGCCGGTGGTCAGTACCACTGCAGCCAATGGCATCACGGTTCACGTAGTAGAGCAGCATGAACTCCCGCTTGTGCAGATAATTGCTTCATTCGACGGTGGCTCCAGGCTGGATGGTCAAAGGCCAGGAATTGCCTCGTTTATGGCGGGCATGCTCGACGAAGGGGCCGGCAGTCGCGACGCGGCAGCGCTTCAATCAGAGATTGCTTTCCTCGGCGCCAACCTCGGCGTTGGTACCAGCTGGGATGCGTTTACCGTCTCTCTCAAGGTGCCCGTGCGCTCCATCGAACCGGCGCTCGACCTCATGGCTGACGTCATCGTGCGACCAAGGTTTTCGAGCGCCGAAGTGAGACGTCAGCGCGACTTGCGCTTTGCCGCGCTGCTTCAGTCGCGCGACCAGCCGAATGCACTGGCAGCACTGGCGTTCTACCAGCAACTGTTTCCACAGGGCCACCCCTATCACAGATCCCAAACTGGTGACAGCTCCAGTATCATGGCGCTCGACTCGGCGTCCGTTCGCAACTTTTACGCGCAAACAATCAGGCCGGAGCGGGCGTCCTTCATTGTCGTTGGCGACATAGGCGCTGCCGAGGCAAAGCGCCTTATAGAAAGCCGCTTTGGTTCGTGGCGCGGCCAAGGGACAGCTCTGGCGGTTCAGGCTGTAGCAGCCAGACCTCTACAGCGAGATCGCACCAACCTCTTTCTGGTCGACAAACCACAGGCTGCGCAGTCTGTCATCACCATCGGCTGGGAAGGAGTCGATAGACTGAATCCGGACTACGCGCCGCTAATGGTTATGAATACCCTGTTGGGCGGTTCCTTCACGTCGCGTCTCAACATGAACCTGCGTGAGACGCATGGCTATTCTTATGGAGCGCGGTCAGGATTCCTGTTCAACAAAGCGCCGGGCCCGTTCACCGCGAGCGCAGCGGTGCGCACCAACGTCACTGACTCTTCTCTTGTCGAGTTCTTCCATGAACTCAACAGGATCCGGGATTCCGTTGTGCCTAACGATGAGCTCGAGCGCGCCAAGGCGTACATCGAACTGCGGCTCCCCGGGAGTCTCGAAGCCACTTCTCAGGTGGCCGGCCAGCTCCAGGATCTGCAGACCTTTGGCCTCGACCTCAATGAACTACCCAGGTTTGCTTCGCGCGTGCGAGGCGTGACATCCAGCGATGTGCAAAGGGTAGCTCGCACTTATCTGCATCCGTCGCGCGCAACGGTCGTTGTTGTGGGTGACCTGTCAGCGATCCGAAACGCCGTCGACGCTTTGAAACTGGGTCCTGCTACTGAAATCAAGGTCGCCGAGCTCGTGCACTGACCCGGGGCGAAGACGGTAGCTGCAGGCAGATAGTGTTTGTCGCAAGAACCACGAGTCGCCGAGCCCATTCGTCGACATCATGGACGCTGGCGGAAACTGCCTCGTGAGAGTCGGCTGACGGGCTTGCTCCATCCATTCCCAAGCCGGAAGTTCAGCTTGAGAAAACGATATGGAGTAACTGGTGCTGCGACATCGATGGTGGAAGTACACAACCGTGTGGTTGACATGCTTGGCGATTGCGTGTGCGCGCGAAACCCCACGCACAGAGTCGGTGATATACACCGACTCGGCCGGCGTAGTCATAACCACAATCGGAGAAGAGCTCGACAACGTTCCACGCTGGGATGTCGACACGATTGCGCAGGTCACCCTGGCAAGTCCCGACTCCACCGGCTTTGTCTTTATAAGCGCGGCACATTGGGTGAGCGAGGGTCGAATCCTCGTTGCAGACGCCCGACAACGTCGCCTTCAACTCTACGACTCCTCGGGACGCCACTTGCGAACCATAGGTCGGGACGGCGACGGGCCTGGAGAGTTTCGTGGCATGATGACGGTGTCAGTAGTCGGCGACACCATCGGAGTGTGGGATCTTTCCGCCCGGCGATTCTCACTCCTCACCATTGACTCAGGCTTCAGACGCGTAGTCCCGACACCGCAAAAGCCAAGTGACCTTGATACGCCACGCGAAATCTGGATCACAAGCGGCCGTCGCCCACTGACATACTGGCTGAGCGCCGAGTGGCCTGGTCCCCTGCCTCAGAGCATGCGTATCCGGAAGTGGCAGTTCATTGGGCAACTGTCGCTCAGTGACTCGGAGGCACGCACACTCTCTTCCTCCGCCACTTTCAACGGCCCCTACAGTGGCCAGAGCGCGCGAGGCGATGCACGTCAGCTCTATTCGAATCTTCCATTCATCGCGCCGGCGGCCGAGCGCGTGGCATACGGATCGGGAGAGACTTTCGAAGTGCGCGTTGCCGATCGCGACCTTGCTACACAACAGATCATCCGTTGGTCACTCGCTGACGAAACGCTCAGTGATACCGAAGTGGCCAACGCTCGCGAACAGCTTTTCGCCTCGCTGCCTCCAGGAGCACCGCGCGCAAAGATCGAGGAAGCCGTGAATAACATCGTGGCCACCGAGCTCCTCCCCAAGGTAAGACCCGCTATCAGCCGTGCTCTTTGGGACGACGCGGGCCGCCTCTGGTTAGGCAGGTTTGACGCTCCCGTGCGAGGACTCGCGGAGGCATCCGATTGGGTCATCCTCGACAACAACTCGCGCCCGGTGGGACGCGTTCGCCTGCCAAAAGTCGCGCGGCTTGAGAACGTCCGTGGGAGAAATCTGCTGGTATCTGTCCGCGACTCGCTCGACGTGCAGACAGTTCAGGTGTGGCGTTTTCTTCCGCTCGCGACTGATACCGTCGGAGTCCGCTAACGAACCACCCGGCAAGAGCACGCGTCACGCCGCCATGGGCTGACCTGATGGAGGGCTTGACTGCAGCCAATCGCATTGACTCTGGCGCGGGAAGGACTACAGACGAAGTACCAAACGACGCCTCGATTGACCCCTTGACCTTCGACAAGGGGTAGCATATCCTGACCCCTCAACCTTCGACAACAAGGCTGAATGAGCAGCTACGCTGATGTCCTTCAGGGAACGCTGGACCTGTTGATCCTCAAGGCGCTGGAACTCGAGCCGATGCACGGTTGGGGAGTGTCGCGACGGATCCAGCAGTGGTCGCGCGACGTACTGCAGGTGAATCAGGGATCGCTTTACCCGGCACTTCACCGTTTGGAGCGTCGAGGATGGATCACGAGCGACTGGCGGCCGTCGGAGAACAACCGACGAGCCAAGTACTACACCATCACCATCGAGGGCT
>CAZYTS010000108.1:2473-12842 GCA_964649855.1 uncultured Gemmatimonadaceae bacterium | reverse complement strand
CTTCAGCGCCGCGGCGTCGTGGCGGTAGTCGCCGCTGTAGGGAAAGGCGGTCCAGGGGCTCGGCTTGGCCATGCGATGTCTCCTTGGGTTCAGGGTCCGATGTAGGGGACGGCCAGCGTGCGCAGATGTGCGCGCGAGCCGGGGTCCAGTGTCATTTTGCCCTAGCTGGATAAGGCTGCTAAGGAGACGACATGTATGAGGAACAGGACCGGCGATCAGCGAGCAACTCCTCCCATCATCGCCTCAAACGGCTCCTCCGACCCCTCCACCGATTTCACAATCCTCTCGAAAGTCTCGCGCAAGCTACCCCCGTACCGGCGGTGAATCTCGTCAAACTCCCAAAGACCAGACGAATACACCCGACGAGCCAGCAGCGAGGCATTGTTCAGCATGACCCGCTCAAGAGCGGCGCGCGGCACCGTTGGCATGCGGGGCGCAAGCTCTTGGAGCAGTACACGCCTCATCTCTGCGTAAACCGTGTCCCGCGCGGCCACACGCCAAAGCGAATCGCGCCCCGGAATCGCAAACACGCTGTCGATCCGGCCAGCAGTCGCAGCCCAAAAGCTCGCCAGCAACTTGTCATCAGCCCACTCCTGCTCCAGCGCCTTCGCCGCAGCTGGCTGTCCCCTGGACCGGAAGAAGTCTGCGGCCCCGCGGGCTCCCACAAAGTTCGCGAAAGACTCGTTGAACTCGACCTCACCCTTCATGAAAAAGGTGTTGTGCACAAGCTCGTGGATCACCGTGTTCACAAGCCGCAACGAGTCCTGCCGCAGCGTCGTCGACAACAGCGGATCGTTGAACCAGCCGAGCGTCGAAAATGCAGATGCAGGACGTATATAGGTATCGTACCCCTCATCCTCCATACGGCGCGCAGTCTCGCGCGCCTCCTCGAAATCAAAGAATCCCTTGTACGGAAACCGGCCCACAACCGGGAACCACCAGGTATGTGCCTTGAGCGTGTCTCGTCGCGCTGCCGAAAGCACCAGCACCAGTGTGTCGCGCTTGAGCTGGCTGTACGTCGTAAACGACTCCCGGGGCTCCAGTCCCAACACGTCGCGCGCATAGCGACGAGCGTCGAGCACAAGCTGGAGACGTTCGCGCACCTGGCGAGGCACCGTACTGTCTGCCACCATCACGGCAATCTCGCGGCGGCGCGCCAGAATAATCCCCTCTTCCCAGGCGGCCCGCGCGACGTAACGGCCTAGTGGCGTCAACAGGAACACGATCAGCAGAACCGCGACGGAGATCGCGAGCCACTTGAGCCCGCGTTTCACCCGCCTCCAGCGGAGTTTGGGGTCGGATTCGAGATTACCCACCGGCCCGCCCCAACCCGCCGAGGACTCTTTCAGCAAAAGACAAGACTTGAGACTCCTGACAATTCGCCATCACTTTAGCGTAATTCGAATCTGACCCCAAATAGCTGGCATGTCCTTCGTACACCTCCACTGCCACTCCGAATACTCGCTCCTCGACGGAGCTAATCGCATAGATGACCTGATCCGGCGGGCCAAGGAGCTGGAACAACCCGCCGTAGCCATCACCGATCACGGCAACCTGCACGCGGCCTGGGAGTTCCAGGAAAAAGGTCGCAAAGCAGGAATCAAACCGATTATCGGCATGGAAGCCTACGTCGCCGTCGGCGACAGGCGCATAAAAAGCCGCAGTGCCCCGGGCGCCAAACCGTACTACCACCTCGTCCTCCTCGCCCGAGACGTCACAGGCTACAAAAACCTGGTCAAACTCTCCTCCCTGGCCTACGTCGAAGGCTTCTACACCCGTCCGCGAGTAGACCGCGAGCTCCTGAGCCAGTACAACGAAGGCATCATCGTCTCCTCAGCGTGCCTGGCCGGCGAAATCGCTACGCATCTCATGGCCGAGGACTACGCAGCAGCTCGCGAAACAGCGTCGTGGTACGCCGATACCTTCCCGGGCCGCTACTACCTCGAAGTCCAGGCCCACGAGTCCAATGGCCAGAAAACGCTGAACGAAAGAGTCTTTGCACTGGCCACTGAAACAGGACTCCCGGTCATCGCCACAAACGACTCGCACTTTCTACGCGCCGAAGACCACGACGCCCACGACGTTCTCCTCTGCATCGGTTTAGGTAAGGATCGCGAAGATCGCGACCGCATGCGCTACGACCGCGGTCTCTATTTTAGAAGCGGCCCGGAAATGGCCGAGCGGTTCCCTGGCCGAAACGACGTAATCGAGAACACCCTGGCCATCGCGGATTCGTGCGACGTCCAGTTCACCAAAAAGTACTTCCTCCCGGAATTTCCGCTCCCCGAAGGAGTCGAAAACGAGAACGCACTCCTCGTCAAACTGGCAACAGCAGGAGCCAGGGAGCGCTACGGAGACCCGCTCCCCAAAGAAGCAGCAGACCGCCTTGAATACGAACTTGGAGTAATCACCCGCACCGGCTACGCGGGCTACTTTCTCATTGTCCAGGACTTCATCCGCGCCGCACGCGAGCGCGGCATCCCTGTAGGTCCGGGACGCGGATCTGCAGCAGGATCGCTCGTAGCCTACTCACTCCGCATCACAGACATCTGCCCCCTCAAGTACGACCTCCTCTTTGAACGCTTCCTCAATCCGGAACGCGTGTCGATGCCCGACATCGACGTCGACTTCTGCTTTGAACGACGCGGCGAAGTCATTGACTACGTCCGGGAGAAATACGGCAAAGACGCTGTAGGGCAGATCGTCACCTTTGGAACCATGAAGTCGCGCGCCGCGGTCAAGGACGTGGGCCGTGTACTGGGCTTTCTCCCTTCCGAAACGGACGCGCTCGCAAAGCACATCCCCAACCAGCCCAACTTTTCCCTCACCGTACGCGAAGCGATCGAGAAAGTCACCGAGGTCCGCAACTTCTACGAGACGGACGAGCGCTATCGGCGACTCCTGGACTACGCGATCGCCCTCGAAGGACTCTCGCGCCACACAGGAATCCACGCCGCAGGGGTAGTCATCGCGCCGGGCCCACTGGACGATTACGTACCGGTCTGCACGCAGGAAACAAAAGGCGCAGCAAGTCGCGACGGAGATGGCGACACCAGAGTTGTAGTCACGCAGTACGACATGAACGCCCTCGAAAAGGCGGGCATGCTCAAGATGGACTTTCTGGGGCTGACTACACTCACCGTCATATCAGACACGCTCAACGCCATCCGCGCGCGCACCGGCGAAAAGATCGACCTGGACGCCATCCCTTACGACGACCAGGTGACGTACCGCATGCTGCGCTCGGGCCGCACGGTAGGCGTGTTCCAGTTTGAATCTCCCCTGGCCACCGACGCGCTGCGTGCCATCCGCTGCGACCGTTTTGAAGACCTCGTTGCATCCAACGCGCTCCTCAGGCCCGGCCCACTCGACGCCGGCATGCATCGCGTCTACCAGAGACGCAAGCGGGGCGAAGAAGCGGTAGCCTATGCGCTGCCGGAGCTGCAACCAATACTTGAAAGCACTTATGGTGTAATCACCTACCAGGAACAGGTGATGAGAATCGCCCAGGTGCTGGCTGGGATCTCGCTCGCCGAAGCCGACGTGCTCCGAAAGGCGGTCGGCAAAAAGGACGCCGATCTCATCCGCGTAGAGCTGGGCAAGTTCGTGGAAAAGTCGATCGCGCGGGGATACGACAAACGAACCATAGAAGACCTCGCCGGCCAGATCGAAACCTTTGGACGCTACGGCTTTAACAAGTCGCACTCGGTCGCCTACTCGGTTCTCGCCTATCAGACAGCCTGGCTAAAGGCGCACCACCCCGCCGAGTTCATGGCGGCCAACCTCTCGTCAGCCATAGGCGATACCGACAACGTCGTCAAGTTCATCAACGAAGCAAGAGAACTTGGCATCGAAGTACTCCCGCCAGACGTCAACGAATCAGGCTACAAGTTCACCGTAGTTGGAGACAAACGGATCCGCTTTGGGCTCGGTGCCATCCGCAACGTCGGACGCAGCGCCATCGACTCAATCCTCACCGCTCGGACCGAAAAGCCCTTTACCTCCCTCTTTGACCTCGCCGAGCGCGTCGACCTGAGGCTCTGCTCGCGCCGCGTCTTCGAAGCCCTGATTCACTCCGGCGCCCTGGACCTGCTCGGCGGACACCGCGCACAGTACCTGGCAGCCCTCGACACCGCCTTCCACGAGGCGTCGCTCAAGCAGACCGAGCGGGAAACGGGCCAAGGCTCCCTTTTTGGCTTCTCGGAGTCCAATGGCGACGGCGAGAGCAATGGGGCCCCCGGAGGCTCGCCGGAGCCCGTTTTGCCGGTGGTGGGCCATCTGAGCCAGGCTGAGCGGCTGACCAGGGAAAAGGAGATCCTCGGATTCTATATTTCAGGGCACCCGCTGGAGCCCTTCAGGGCGGAGTGCGAACTATTTGCCAGCCACACGGTCTCAGAATTGGGCACCTGGCGGGAGGGCAAAATGTCGCTCGGAGCGGTGGTAACGGCAATCAAGCGGCAGGTGTCTCGAAAGAGCGGAGCTGAGTTTGCCCGATTGACAGTTGAAGATTTTTCGGGATCTTCGGAGTTGCTCGTTTTTCCTGAAGCGTGGGCCGCCCTGGGCGACAGGATCCGCTCGGACATCCCGTTGCTGATCACCGGAGGGTATTCGCGGCGTGATCAGGGGAGCGACAACCCGGCTTTTGTGGTCGAGTCGGTAAAGAGATTCGAGGAGCTTCGTGTCGCTGGGCAGGTCGCGGTGGAGCTGGACCTTTCGGATCCACCGGAAGGCAGGAGCGACGGCCATTTGTCGCCCGAGGTGGTGACTGACATCCGTGTGGTTTTGGAGTCGAACCCGGGAATGGCGCCGGTAGAAGTCCGTTGGTCTGATTCGATGGGAGGGAGCGCGCGACTGAGGTCGCGATCGCTCAAGGTCGCGGCGAATGGTGCGGCGCTGGGTGAATTGAGGGCGCTGCTAGGTCAGGATCGTGTGCGACTGATCCGCGTCGGAGGATAATTTGGCGAGTACACCAACTCTGGAATTTGAAAAACCGATTTTTGAGCTGGAGAAGCAGATCGACGAGCTGAAAAAGCTCGCCGGTGACCAGCAGCTGAGCGTTGTTGCCGAGATTGCGCCGCTGGAAAAAAAGCTCGCGGATCTCAGGACGGAGGTATATCGCAACCTTTCGCCCTTGCAGCGACTACAGGTTGCGCGCAGCAGCAAGCGTCCTTTTACGCTCGACTACATCAGGATCTGCTTTACCGATTTCATAGAACTGCACGGCGATCGTCTCTACAGAGAAGATGCAGCAATCGTCGGCGGGTGGGCGCGTCTCGAAGGCGAAACGGTGATGGTAATAGGCCACCAGCGTGGGCGTGACACTAAAGAAAATCTGCGCCGCAACTTTGGCATGCCGCACCCCGAAGGCTATCGCAAGGCGCTGCGGCTCATGAAGCTGGCAGAAAAATTCCACGTTCCGGTATTCACGTTCATCGATACCCCAGGTGCGTGGGCAGGTCTCGGTGCAGAAGAGAGGGGACAGGCAGAGGCAATCGCGCGAAATCTCTTTGAAATGAGCCACCTGGAAACACCTATTGTCGCCACGGTGATCGGCGAAGGGGGTTCGGGTGGAGCGCTCGCGTTAGGCATCGCCGACCGGGTTCTCATGCTCGAGAACTCGGTCTACTCGGTGATTACGGTGGAGGGATGCGCAGCGATTCTGTGGAAGGACGGCAAAAGCCCGGAAATGCGCGAACGTGCGGCCACCGCGTTACGGATAACTGCAGCCGATCTCCTGGAGTTTGGTGTAATAGACGAGATCGTTCCTGAACCTCCGGGGGGCGCCCACACGGACCACGAGACCACCGGGGCGTCGCTGCAAGAGGCACTGGTCAAGCACTACGAAGAGCTTCGTAAGCTCAAGCCCGAAAAGATTGTCCGTCGCCGGAGGGAGAAGTTCATCAAGATGGGAGAGTTTGAGGAGTAGATCGAGGGGGCTGAGGGGGTGTGGGGCTGGGTAGTGAGGACCTTCTTAATCGCCAAAATCGCTCCCGCGCTCAGCCCCTCAGCCCCCTCGTGAGGCTATTCTTACAAGGTGAACCTGTAACCCAAGCAGCATCACATTGCTCGTAGAAGTCGCCTTCAAAGGAAACCGAAAAGAGTTCTTCAACTGGTCGCGTGATGACCAGACTCTGCCCCTGAAAGCCGCGGTCATTGTAGAAGCGGATCGGGGGGAGGATCTGGGCTATGTCCACTCCGTCGGTGAACTGGCCGAAAAGCGCATAAAGGGAGTCGCCCACGCCCCCGACCCTGAAGAAGGGGTCATGCAGAATGTCCGACGGCTTGCCTCACCCGAAGAAGTTCGGCAGGCCAAGCTCCTGCGCTCGCAGGACGAAGAGGCCAGACGCGCGGCCATGGAGCGCGTAAAGGCCAACGGGCTCGTAATGAAGCTCTCAGATGCCGAATGGCGCTGGGACCGCCGCAAGCTCACCATCTACTTCACCGCAGAAAAGCGCGTCGACTTCAGGAATCTCGTTCGCGAGCTTGCCTCGACCTTCAGAACTCGGATAGAGCTCAAGCAGATCGGTGTGCGCGACGAAGCCAAGCGCCTCAGTGGAATTGGACGTTGCGGCCGAGAGTACTGTTCGGCGTCGTGGCTGCCCGAACTCAGGCCCGTAAACCTGGGAGTAGCGCGCGATCAGAAGCTTTCACTCAATCCTACTCAGATTTCGGGGGCCTGCGGCCGACTGATGTGCTGTTTGCGCTATGAGCACGATTTCTACGTGCAGCAGCGCAAGCGCTTCCCTAAAGAAGGCCGCGTGATCACAACGTCGTTAGGCAGCGAGAAGGTCATCTCCAACGACATCTTCCGCGAGCGCGTGACACTGAGGAACGCCGAGGGCGAGACGCGCGTAGTTTCGCTTATGGAACTGAAACCCGAGTGGAAGCAGGATGCAGCAGGGCGCGGGGATACTCTCCTGGATGAGGAGACGCCACCACTTCCGTTTGAAGCGCTGAGCGACGAGGTCCTGCGGTTGCAGGACACCTCGGAATTGCCGGCGTGGATGCCGCGATCGGAGGGTGGAGGTGCTCCGGCTGCACGGCGGCCGGCGCCGTCGGGCCGTTCGTTGCCGGTGCGCGATGCCACTCCGCCGGCTTCGCCGCCTCGAACTCAGGAGCGCACTGCTGGGGAGACGGACCAAGCCGGCGGGGCAGAGGGCCGGCGTCCGCCGCATTCGCAACAGGAGGCCAGCAAGGGGCGCGACGAGCAGCCTGGCGCTGACTCTAAAGATGCAAAGAAAGTTCGGCGCCGGCGTGGCCGGCGCGGTGGAAAGCGCAATCGCGGCAACAACCCGGGCAGCGCGCCCGATAGTGGAGCCGCACCTGAAAGTCACGGGGGAGAATCCGAATGAGTGAGAGGTTCTACCTCACAACTGCTATCGACTACGCTAACGGCGACCCACATCTCGGCCACGCCTTCGAAAAGATCGGCGCCGACGTGATTGCGCGATACAAACGGCTTTGTGGATTGGACGTCCATTTCCTCACCGGACTCGATGAACACGGTCAGAAGGTAGCGCAGGCAGCAACTGCCAGGGGTGTCTCACCGCAGGAGTTTGTGGATGACATAGCCGCGCGTTTTCGAGCCATGTGGGACCGGCTCGAGATTTCGTACGATCAGTTTATCCGGACTACGGAGCCCGGTCACAAGCGAGGGGTGAAGGCGCTGATCGAGCGGATCCACGACCGTTCGCCCGAGGATTTCTTTGAGCAGACGTACGAGGGGTGGTACTGCGTGGGTTGCGAACTCTTCAAGCGGCCTAACGAGATAGTGGACGGCACCTGCGTGCTTCATCCGACTCGTACGCTGGAATGGTCCAAGGAGCACAACTGGTTTTTCAGGTTGAGCGGTTACGAAGATTTTTTGAGGACGTTGATTCATTCACGTGAGTCGTTTGTTCAGCCCGCGTCGCGGCGCAATGAGATGCTGGCTCTATTGGATCAGGGTCTGGAGGACATTTCGATCACGCGTTCGCGACTCACGTGGGCGATTCCCTTTCCGATTGCGTTGTCGGAGGGGGAGCCGCAGGGTACCTGGGTCTGGTTTGACGCGCTGCCGAACTATTTGACCGGGACGGGCTACCCGGACGAAGGGTGGGAAAGGCGTTGGCCGGCTCAGCTGCACGTGGTGGGCAAAGACATCAACAGGCTGCACACAATCGTTTGGCCTGCCATGCTTCAGGCCGCGGAACTTCCCTTACCCGAGCGCGTCTGGGTGCATGGGTTTGTGAACCTAGGTGGAGAGCGCTTCAGCAAATCCTCTGGTGTGAAGCTCGAGCTGGACGAGGCCATTTCGCGTTTTGGAGTTGACGCGTTCAGGTACTTTTTGATGAGAGAAGTACCGTTTGACGCTGACGGCAACTTTTCGTGGGAGCGATTTGAGGAGCGGTACAATTCGGATCTGGCTAACGCCTGGGGGAATCTGGCAAGCCGCACGATTGCGATGGTGGAGAAATACCGCGACGGCGTGGTTCCCGCCGGTGCTACTACAACGCTCGATGTTGACGATGCTGCTGACATAGCCGCCTATCACTCAGCGATGGATGGCAAGCGGGGGTATCTGTTGCACGAGGGGTTAAAGGCGGTCTGGAGCTCGGTGGCGCGCGGCAACGAGTTTGTGGATAGGCAGGCGCCGTGGAAGCTGGCCAAGGATCCGTCATTGGCAGGGGAGCTGGACAACACGCTCTCAGCGCTCTGCCGGCACCTGGCGCGTCACTGTGTGATGCTGTTTCCGTTTATGCCGTCCAAGGCACAGGAGCTTTGGGAGGCGCTTGGCGCACCGGGCAGTTTGGGTGATCAGCGTCTGTCGCGTTTGCACGAGCTGGGTGCCGCAGGCTGGCGTGTTACAAAGGGGGCGTCGTTGTTTCCCAAGGAGAGCGCGGCGTCGTAGAAAGGCGGGAAGCCTTGGAACGTTGGGAGGTTGGGACGCTTTAGAAAGTTGGGAAGCGGGGAAGTTCGGAAGCGGGGACGCACGTCGTCTGGTAGCCACTGAGTGCGCCAGAAGTCGTGGATCTTGCGACCATGTTCGTCCCAACCTCCCAACCTCCCAACTTCCGAACTCGTTTGTGCGTCCCCGCTTCCCAGCTTCCCAGCTCTTTTCCGCCTCCCAACCTCCCAACTTCCCCACCGTGACCCCGATCACGGGCTCAAATGCACGACCGCCGAGAGACGCGCCCAGCGTGACCTTTACTCCGCGGCGCTGTCTCTGGAGTGGCCCCGCTCCCTACGGGGGCATGAAGCCTCTAAACGGACTCCATGCGACGCTGGACTCTACTCCTCGTTTCCCACGACAGCGAAGCTCCGCGCTCGTACTCCATCAGCGAACGAACCCTTCGCGCTGGAGCATTGCTCGGAGTCGCTTTTGCACTCGTCGCCATGATTGGCGTCGGTAGCGTAGTCGCACGACTCGGCAGTCTGAGGCCTGTGCCCGCGGCCAGGAGCCTTGAACGGGAGACTGCATCTCAGGTGTCGTCGGATGTGCGCAACCTCAGGTCGCGTGTAGCCAGACTCAACGGAGTGATCGACACCATTCGCCAGCACGAATCGGAGTTGCGCGCCGCTGCGGGCGTACCAAAGACCGACAGCACCTTTGTTAAGCGCTTTATCGCCCGCATCCCCGCCTTTCTCAAGCCGCGCCACGCTCGCGACGACGCCGAACCACAGGCGGTGGGTGCTACGAGTTCCGTAACTGCAGCCGGCGCTTTGTCAGCCATCGATTGGTCAGATACTACAGCCACGCGCAAGGAACTGCACGAGACGAGCGCCGGTGCCGACTCGCTTGCCAGCTATGCGATGGGCCTGGCCGCAAACCTCAAGGAGCTTGCCGATGGCACCCGAATGGTGCGCGACACGCTGGAGGTCTTTACGCTGCGGGAGGATTCGATTGCAGCAATGGTGTTGCGTGGCAGAGCTGCGCGAATCGCAGACACAGTGCTCTTTAAGCCTTTGCGGAACGCTGCTGTGGCATCGGGTAGCCAGGGCACAGTGACGCGACTGGTGCAGACGGAGAACGAGGTCTGGGAGCTCGACCTGAGGTCACTGGACGGTCAAACAACAACGCTGTCCGCGTTAGGCCGCCCGCTGGTTCGAATGGGTGAAAGGGTCGCGGACGGACAGCTGGTACTGGCTATGGACTCGATCGGAGTGTTGCGGGCGCGCGTGAGGTAGGGAGCGGCGCTGAGGGCTTTGAGGGGCTGAAGGGCGAAACGAAGGAGCTGGATTCGCGGCTCCTGCGAAGGCAGGAGGCCAGTGTCCTTCGGTAATTAGGGGTGAGACGGACGCTGGCCCCCGGGTCTCGTTCGCTCACGCTCACGTCGCCCGGGGAAACGAAGAGGTTGTATTCGCCTCCACTCGCTTTCGCCCGTTCCGC
>CAZYTS010000108.1:0-2373 GCA_964649855.1 uncultured Gemmatimonadaceae bacterium | reverse complement strand
GCCCGGGGAAACGAAGAGGTTGTATTCGCCTCCACTCGCTTTCGCCCGTTCCGCCCGGGGAGTCGGGGGCGGGGGTGCCGCTTATCACCTACTTGGAGAAATCCACCTTGGGTGCCTCACGGGCCTCAGCGTTCGTGACTTCAAAGTATTCACGTGGCTTGGCACCTATTACCTTAGCGGTGACTACAGCAGGAAAGCGCCTGATGTACGTGTTGTACTCCTGCACCGTGGTGTTGTAGTCGGTCCGTGAAACAGCGACACGGTTCTCTGTTCCGGTGAGCTCATCCTGGAGTCTCAAGAAGGCCTGATCGGACTTGAGGTTGGGATAGGCTTCCACGGCAATCATGAGGCCACGGACGGCGCCAGTCAGCTGCTCGTTGGCGTTGGCCATCTCCTGCGGGTCGCCGCGCTGCACCGCCCCGGTGAGCCCGGCACGAGCCTGAGTCACCTGTGTAAAGACGTCGAGCTCCTGTTGAGCCTGACCCTTTACCGTTTCAACGAGATTTCCAATCAGGTCAGCTCGGCGCTGCAGCTGCACCTCGATCTGCTGCTTTGCCGCGTTAGCCCGCTCGTCGTAGGTCTGAATCGTGTTGTAGCCGCACGCCCCCAGGGCCAACGGCATCAGTGCAATCAGTGATCGAATGCGCATTTTTGTGCTCCCTCTCCAGGGACGTGTGTGAACGGTTTAAGAACCAAATCTCTGTAACTCTCGACAATCAACTCATTTCTCATGACTCTCTCGCGCCCAGCCCCTCAGCCCCTCAAACCTCAAAAAGAATCCAAATGGGCCACCACGTCCTGCGCCTCCACCATGTAACGCTCCACCAGAGGATCGATCTCCGCCGCGGACAAGGGCTCCTTGCCACGCGTGTGACGTACGATCCGCTGCGCTGCACTCGTGTCCACGCCGCACACCTCGCGAACCCGATTGCACATCGCAATTGAATCCGCCGGAGGCGTTTCGCCATGCAACCTCAGCATGGCACGCAACAAAACAAGAATTGCGCTTATTGAGGACTCCAGCAGCTCGCGCAATGCTTTCTTGTCGCTACCGGCCGTGAGCACCGCGTGCCGCAGACGCAGCAGCTTGCTCATCGCTTCGTGTTCGAGCTGAAGCCTGAGGTCAGACGGCTGCACCTCGATTCCGTCCAAAGGCAACGTGCCTGAGAGAACCTTGTTGTGTGCGAGAATGTCCAGATACTCGATTGGGAAAATATCCGGACTCCCCAACCATTCCGCACGCGTAAGCGTGAGTGGTGGAGGATTGCCACCTTCGCGCCAACTACGCGCAATCGCGGACTCCTTTCGCAGATGCTCCAGAGTTATCCGCTCCACGATTACGAGTACGTTGATGTCGGAGTACTTCTCCACGTGTTCGCCACGGGCAGCCGAACCGTATAGAGCCACGCAAATCAGCTCATTGCCATAAACGGTTTTGAGCTGATCTACCAGATCGTTTAGCGTCATCTTTGCCATAGTCACCAACTTCCGCTTGAACCGCCGCCACTGAAACCCCCACCACCACCAAAACCTCCAAATCCCCCTCCACCGCCCCAGCTTCCACCGCCAAAGCCTCCCCCTCCCCAGCTACCTCGATGGTGATAACCACCGCCCTGAGAAGCCAGAAGCGCGTAAAGACAGCCACGACCAGCTCCTCCGCGTCCCCGCTGCGCCATCGACGACAACAAAAAGAGCATCACCACAAAGGCCAGCAGGAAGAGCTGAGGTGGTATACCACCCTGAGGCCCACGCTGAGCTTCGGGAAGAAAGCGAGAATCGACGAGTCCACTATCGAGGGCAAAGCCAAACTCGCGCGCGTAGCGCTGCGCCAGCCGCTGCGTAATGAGCTCTAACGCCGTCGAGTAGTCCTGGCGCTGGAAATACGGGATCGCCTCACGCCTGATGTCGCCCGCAGTGCCGTCCGTAATGAACCCCTCAGCACCCTGACCCGTCTGGATCGAGATATAGCCGCGACCGTCCGAGCTTGTCTCCCTGGGCACCACGAGGACAACCACCCCTGCGTTGCGGGAGCGATCTCCGATGTCGGCGGCTGCACCCACTTTCCACTCACGCCCTATTGTGAGCGCCACATCGCCCACATCGCGGCCGCCGATGTCTGGCATGGTGACAACTACGATCTCTCCCCCGGATTTTGCCTTTACGTCAAAAATCAGGCGGTTGATACGTGCAATGGCGTCGCTCGATAGAACCCGCGCGTCATCCACGACCATGTCAGCCTCCACCTGGCTGAATCCACGGGGTGGCGACGGGATCTGGATGCCCTGCTCAACGCTGAGAGGGGGCAGAGCAAAGAGCGCGTCTTATAGCGCTAGGCTACTGATTACTCCCACGTCGTCCTGGTTTCGGTCAAGG
>CAZYTS010000107.1:0-12898 GCA_964649855.1 uncultured Gemmatimonadaceae bacterium | reverse complement strand
CACTGGGTCTGTAACGTACGCCTCCCGTCGGGTCAGCTTTTGCGCTGCGACATCGACTCGGCGGCCCGCGGGACCTTGTGTGCGGGCACCCGGGTTCGTGTGGTCCCCAGGATCTCCGCTGCAGTGACGTTTGCTGAATGAGCTCCAGTCTCCTCGCGATCATCGCTCTCCTCGCCGCCTTCGCCATCCTGGCCCTCCTACCATCCAGCCCCCCGCCTGACTAACCTTCAAGGCTCTATGTTTGACGAGCTTTCAGACAAAATCGGCGGCGTATTTGCCAAGCTCCGCGGTCGCGGGGTACTGACCGACGCGGATATCAAGGAAGGGCTGCGCGAAGTGCGCCGAGTCCTTCTGGAAGCAGACGTCAACTTCAAGCTCACGCGCGAGTTTCTGGAGCGCGTCGAGAAAAAAGCCGCGGGAGTCGCCTCGATCCGCACGGTAGCGCCGGCTCAGCAACTCGTGAAGATCGTCCACGACGAACTCACGGCAATGCTGGGAGAGCGCCGCGAAGGGCTCAAGTTGAGCTCGGTGCCTCCGACAGTTGTGATGATGGTAGGGCTACAGGGTTCCGGTAAGACGACTACCGCGGGAAAGCTTGCGCGGCGTCTCAAAGGCGAAGGACGTCCTACAAGACTCGTCGCCGCCGACGTCTATCGTCCCGCTGCCATCGACCAGCTGGAAACGCTGGGCACCCAACTCGAAGTGCCCGTGTTTGCTGATCGCAGCACCAAAGACGTGGTGAAGATTGCCAAGGCCGGTATCGAAGAAGCGCGACGCGGCCGCGACCGCGTGGTAATTCTCGATACCGCTGGCCGCCTGCAGATTGACGAGGAGATGATGCGCGAACTGGTGCGTCTCAAAGACGCCGTGCATCCAGACGAGATCCTCCTGGTGGCCGACGGCATGACGGGACAGGACGCCGTCAAGATCGCCGAAGGTTTCAACAACACCTTGGGAGTCACCGGCGTCATCCTGACAAAAATGGACGGCGACGCGCGTGGCGGAGCAGCGCTTTCCATCTACGGCGTCACCAAAAAGCCAATCAAGTACATCGGTGTTGGCGAAAAGTCTGACGCTCTGGAGGAGTTCCATCCCGACCGCATGGCGGGCCGCATCCTGCAGATGGGAGACGTGGTCTCCCTCGTCGAAAAGGCGCAGGAAGCGATGGACGTGGTCGAAGCCAAAAAGCTCGAGAAGAAAGTCCGCAAAGAGGGCCTCGATCTCGAAGACTTCCTCGGCGCCATGAAGCAGATGCAGCGTCTTGGCCCGCTCGAAGGCGTTTTGAAGATGCTTCCCGGCGTCAACAACAAAATGCTTAAGCAGGCCAACCTCGACCCAAAGCGTATGAAGCATGTCGAGGCCATTGTCCTTTCGATGACCAAAGAGGAGCGCAAGGACCCCACGCTCATAAATGGTTCACGCCGGGCCCGGATCGCCAAGGGCAGCGGGCGCACGATCACCGAGGTAAACCGGCTGCTCGATCAGTTCAAGGACATGCAGAAAATGATGAAAAAGGCCGCCTCCGGGGGCAGAATGGGCATGCCGCCAGGCCTTTTTCAGCGATAGGCGGCGACCTTATGTTTGTAGTCGCCAAAGGGCTGCCGCATACCAATTGCCGGTAGCCACGCAGTACAGCGGGTGCGGCCCGGATTCGCCGGGATTCGCGATGAGCCCGCGGGAATCAGTTCTCCAACCTCAAAGGGGTAAGTATGGCAGTTCGAATTCGTCTCAGAAGGGAAGGGCGCAAAAAGGCTCCCACCTACCGCATCGTAGTGGCGGAATCCACCAGTCCGCGCAATGGACGTTTCATCGAGATCATCGGCACCTACCAGCCGCGACTCAAGGAGAACAACATCCAGCTGCGTAATGACCGGGCCAACCACTGGCTCGACAACGGCGCTCAGCCCTCCGACACGGTGCGCTCGATTCTCCGGCGCGCTGGCGTGCTCAAGGCCCGTCACGAAGCTCGCCTCGCTCGTAAACTCCAGTCTTCTGCCGTTCCCGTTTCAGAAGAAAAAACCGAGGAGTAAACCGCGGCGTGACGCCCCGGGACGCGGAGTCGCTGGTAATAGTTGGACGCGTTAGGCGCGCTCACGGAATCCGTGGAGAACTCGTGGTTGAAGTGCTTACCGAGTCGCCGGACGCGATATTCGCGCCCGGCGCTCGTCTTTTTCCCGGCACAGTTGAGGGAGACCTCGCTTCGCGCGACCCTGCGTTGATTGTTGCTGACGCAAGATGGTCAAAGGATTTGTTGCTTGTGAGCTTTGAGGAGATAAAGGACAGAACGGCTGCCGAACGTTGGCGTGAGCGCTATCTGCTCGTTCCGCTGGAAGAAGTGGGAGAACCGGCAGAAGACGAGGTCTTTGTGCACGATCTCGTTGGGCTCGCGGTGCTACTGCCTGACGGCACTCAGATCGGGCGCGTAGCTTCTACTCCCGAAACAGCGGCGGGACTTCTGCTTGAAATTCAACGTGCAAAGGACACTGTACTTCTACCCTACGACCTCGAATTCATTGTCGAGGTAAACGTCCAAGAAGGACACCTTATCGTTGATCCGCCCGCGGGAATGTTTGACGACCTGGAACGACTCTAAACGTGCGCATCACCATCGTTACAATCTTTCCCGAGTACTTTGCCGTTCCACTTTCGCTCTCCATTCCAGCTCAGGCAGCGGCGGCCGGGAGCGTTGAGTATCGCGTCGTAGACCTGCGCGATTTTACGCACGACAAACATCGCACGGTCGACGACTACCCTTACGGTGGTGGTCCCGGCATGGTGATGAAGCCGGAACCTTTTTTCGAAGCCGTCGACGCCAATGGCTGTAGTGAACCAATAGTGCTCCTCTCAGCGCGTGGACGACGCTTTGCTCAGCAGGACGCGATCCGATTTTCTCAGGGCAGTGAACTCACCCTGCTCTGTGGTCACTACAAAGACGTGGATCAACGCGTGGCCGATCACCTGGCAACTGAGGAACTCTCCCTGGGCGGTTTTGTACTGAGTGGGGGTGAGCCCGCTGCACTAGCTGTGGTCGACGCGGTGGTGAGACTTCTACCAGGTGCGATGTCCGACCCTGAGAGTGCTCGCGGTGACTCGTTCCACTCCAATGGTGCAGTACTCAGCGCTCCCAGCTACACGCGGCCGCCAGAGTACCGGGGACACTCGGTCCCATCTGTTCTCCTGAGCGGACACCACGAAGAGATCGCCAAATGGCGAAAGAGCGAGTCGGAGAGACTCACCAGAGAGGCGGAACTGAGGGAAAACTCCAGAGAAACGGGGTCTTAGGGAGCCGGCTGCTCCGGGTTCGGTAACCAGGACGCTGGAAATGAAAATTGGGTCTGGAGCTTTTAGGGTTTTGGTTGCACTGTAGTGTCCGAGAAAGAATCACGTTTTACTCGAGCCGCGCGTCACGACGATGATCGCCCAGAGTCAGGGTCGACTGAATGCTGCAGTCATCTGCTGCGCAGCCTGCGCCATGGCAGCCTGCGTCGCACCGCGTGCAATTCAGCAACAACGCGCGCCAGCCCTTCCCTCGATGCAGGGTGCCGTTAGCGGAGCCGTTGACAGCGACCCGGGCGGCCTCTTCGAGGCAGAACTGTCGAGTCCGAGAGCAAGCAACACGGCAGAGAGCGATGGCGGTGCTCTCCAGCGGGAAACTTCGGGCACACTCAAGCTGGAAATCAGCCCTGACAGCGTCGTTCAATACTGGCTCATAATCGACAATCCCAACGCTGAGCTCTTTACAGAAGCTCAACTGAGACATCGCGAAGGCAACCGCCCTGCGGCAGTGCTCTTTGCCAATGCTGCAACGCGCGACCGCCGGGTACAAATGCGCGGTACCTTGAGCGTGGTCACCGCCGGGACGCTTTCCCAGCTCATCAGGGACGTAAAGACGCACCCCGATAGCTTTGACGTAAGTGTGCGGGGTTTGTCCGGGCGAGAGGTAATCCGGGGTCAGCTCCGCTAGAAGAGTCTTCCAGCCCCCACCCTCGGCTACCGCAGCCAACCACCAGGCCTTAACGGAAACCAATTCGCGGCAACGCTTTGGGCGCTTGTAGGAGCCCCCGGCGGTGCTTACGTTTCAGGTCTTCATTTCACCACTTGATCCGGGCGCCAGGCCCCGAGCGATATATGCACGCGTTCATCGAAACCCAAAAGGAATGGCTCAATCCCAAGGTTCCGCCATTCCGCCCAGGCGACACAGTCAGAGTCAGCGTGCGCGTCAAGGAAGGCGACAAAGAGCGGCTTCAGGCTTTTGAAGGAGTTTGCATTTCACGCCGCGGCTCTGGGGTCAGCGAATCGTTTACTGTTCGCAAGATTTCCAACGGCGTTGGTGTCGAACGCATCTTCCCAGTGCATTCGCCGATGCTGGCGGATATCGCAGTAGTGCGCCGTGGCCGCGTTCGGCGTGCCAAGCTCTACTACCTGCGCAACCTGGTCGGCAAGGCCACCAGGATCCGCGAGCGTAAGACCCGGGTGTCGGTTCCGGCGTCCGGAACGGCTGGCGAGAGCTGACGCGCGATGACGAGCGCAGCGCGCTCGTCGCGGCCGGTTCCGAGCCGGTGGACTGGACTGGAGCGGAAGCTTCGGGCCGAGTACGGTGACTACATAGCAGGCATAGACGAAGTAGGACGGGGTCCCCTCGCGGGCCCCGTTGTCGCATGTGCTGTGGTCATGCCCGCGGGGGAGCGCGCGATCCGCGGAGTGGATGATTCCAAGCGGCTCTCTCCTCAGGTCAGGGAAAAGCTTGCCGTCAGGATTCGTGAGCGCGCGATAAGAGTGGCGCTTGGGGCTGCGTCGCCCCGCGAGATCGACAGATACAACATCTATCATGCAACCACGCTGGCCATGAAGCGCGCGTTGCGCTCGTTAGGCGCTGTACCCAATCACGTCGTTTTGGATGGCCGCCCGATAAAGGATCTTGGCATTGGACACACTGCCGTTGTAGGTGGCGATGGTCGCTGCTACTCGGTTGCGTGCGCGTCGATAGTCGCAAAGGTCACGCGAGACCGGCTCATGCGGAGTCTGGCTCGGCGTTATCCGCAATACGGCTGGGAGCATAATGTTGGCTACGCCACCGCGCTCCATATGGCCGCAATCGATGAGCATGGTGCTTCTCCTCATCATCGGGCAAGCTTCTGCATTCGGCAACTTGCCTTTGATTTTGGAACGGAAGAAGAAGAATCCTGAGAAGGCAGTAATTTCTGGTTATGGCAGCGGCAAAGCGCCGGCAGCGCCGGCAGCGCCGGCAGCGTCTGGCGAGGACTGGCTTTCGCGACGCTTCGGAGGCCGGTCCGGTCCCTCAGCTGAAAGCGCGCAAGGGAATGATTCGATCGGCATGAAAATGGTACGGCCTGGAGCCGTACTCGGCGCAATAATGCGGTATGCACTCTTGCGCCCACCTCAATGCCGAGCGTACCCTGTGGCTATGCCATTCACCCACGCCCACTGGACCGTGGACGACCTGCGAGACCTGCCAGACGATGGCAAGCGCTACGAGGTCGTCGACGGTGTGCTGCTGGTGAGTCCTTCACCTTCACTGCCGCACCAGCGGGCTGTTGGCGAGCTCTATGTGTTGCTGCACAGGTACGTGGCTGGACTCAACATCGAAGTCTTCATGGCCCCTTCAGCCATTACCTGGGCTGCGGACACCGAAGTACAACCCGATATTCTGGCGGTGCGCAGGGCGGGCTCCAGGCCTTTAGCACATTTTGAAGATGTGCAGCATCTGGCGCTTGCTGTCGAGGTGCTTTCTCCCTCAACAACTCGCGCTGACCGCTACATAAAGCGACGCAAGTATCAGGCGCGTGGTGTTGAGACCTATTGGATTGTCAATACTGCCGACAGATGTATCGAGCGCTGGATGCCTAACGATGCCGAGCCGGAGATCGTGACTAACGATCTAGTCTGGCATCCGATCCAGCAGACACCACCCTTGGTGATCGACCTTGGGTGGCTCTTCCGCGTCGTTCACGGAGAGGCTGACGGTTAGGGCATTTTGACCGCCAAGGGGCCGATTGTTGTCCACACGGCGTGATTTGCGCGCTTCCCCGAGCTTTTTCCGGGGTAGTGACGGCCGGTAAAGATTAGGTGACGGTTAGTGTGTGATTGCGATCACACGCGGAATTCATTGCCCGGGGTATACTTGTCACGCCGACGCCGGACGGGATTTGCTCCCACCAGCCGTTCGGTTCGGCTAGCCAACCAAATATTCGCCTACCTGAGGGGTAGACCATGAGCATGATTCGCAATTACGCGGCAGCCGCCCTGGCGGTCGTCGCACTCAGTGCCTGCGCCACGAAAGGGTTTGTACGCAACGAGGTTACGACCGAGCGTTCTGCCCGCATCGCTGGTGACAGCTCGATCACGAGCACCATGAACGCGGAGTTCACCAACGTTAAGGGCGAGATCGCTACGCTCAAGACTGACGTTGCTTCGCTTCGCCAGGACCTCACCGCTCTGCGCACCGAGTTCGGCGCCAAGATCACGGCGATGGAGAACGGAATGAAGTTCGCGTTCCCCGTCACCTTTGCGTTTGATGACGCGATGGTTCGCGACGAAGATCGTGCTTCACTCGATCGCTTTGTACAGGTTGTCAACAAGTACTATGGCGGCTCGCTCATCACGGTCGAAGGCTTTGCTGATCCCGCCGGCTCGACCAGCTACAACCGCGCTCTTTCGCAGCGCCGCGCCGAGTCCGTGTCGGGCTACCTGACGCAGGCTGGCATCACTGGCGTAACGATTCGCTCCGTTGGAATGGGTGAAGATCGCCAGGTGGTTGAAGGCGCCGAGCGCGACATGCCTGGTGCGCAGGCCAACCGCCGCGTTGTGTTCGTCGTCGAGACCGCTGGCGCCGCAGGCACCTCAGTTTCTTCGATGCAGTAAGTCGAGCGATCGCTCGCTCTCTTAAAGAAGCCCCCGCGATTTCGCGGGGGCTTCTTTTGTGCGCGGGGCGAGTGGCCTGGGAAAGGCACCAAGGCACTTGTCGCCAAGGTGCTCGACGCATTCCGCGCCAGCCCCGGGATCGATCCCCATGCGCTTCGGAGAAATCGCTGCGTGGCATCATCGTGGCTTTGATCATTGAAGCGTCGAAACGTCGCAGCATCGAAGCGTAGAACCTCTGTCTCAGCCCCGTGCCAGCCGTACGGCTGCGATCACGATGAGGAGTCCCAGAATGCCATTGACGCGCGCGAGGAGCACGGCGTGCTTCCGGAGTCTCAAGGCTTGTTCTGAGCCCGGTTGGGCGGCACCCGCGCGGGGGCCAAAGACGAAGTCGTGGGCCAGACTAGTCGCGATCATCAGCGTTACGAACACGAGTTTGGCTGCGAGGGCATGCCCGACACCGGTGCGCCAGTAACTTGCCGAGCCCAGAACATCCCAGGTGAGCCATCCCTTGTAGCTCAGGTTGATGATTCCCGTTACGACCAGGACGGTCACGGCGCCCCAGCCCACGCGCCTGAAACGGAGCCCGAGTTCCTGGAAGAGCCGCTGTCGCAGCGCTGCCGGTTCGACGCCTCTGAGCACCGGAGCACCCACGGTGCCCAGGAAGAACATCCCTCCGAGCCAGAAGACGGCGGCGAGGACGTGGAGTGTAACGTTAAGGTAGTACAGGAGCGGCATTTCAATCGGCGCCGAAGGTGTTGAGGATGTTATTATGCGTCGGTACGCCGACCCGGTAGCTCAGTTGGTAGAGCAACGGACTTTTAATCCGTAGGTCGCGGGTTCGAGACCCGCCCGGGTCACTTTTCTACGCAGCACGCGGCGCGGTTTGACGCTCTGACGCTGCGACGCACAATGCGAAACTCAAGCTTTTCCGCAGTTTCCGCGTTCATCCGCGTACTTCCGCGGCCAATGTTTTTGCAGTTTTCGCGTTGCTCCGCGGCCCATGTCCTTTGCGGTTTTCGCGTTCATCCGCGGCCGAGCTCCTCCCACGAAAAACGAGCGATATCCTGGATTAACGCCCTCGCCTGCGCACGATCCGGAATGTTCCGCGTGAGCACCACCAGCACAAAAGGCGGTCTGCCACCAGGCGGAAATACCACTGCCGCGTCGTGCAGTACTCCCCTTATAAAGCCCGTCTTGTGCGCCACTCGCGTCCCGCTCGGCAGACCAGCAGGTATCTCCTCGTTAAACTCCTGCTGCTCCAAAATCGCCAGCATTTCGCGGCACGAGCTGTCGGAAGCCGCGCTACCATTTGCAATCGCTCGCAACAACACACCGAGGTCGCGCGCCGTTGTCGTATTGTTCAGTCCCTGCTCAAAAGCTTTAGAGTCCTCCACTCCGCGCCTCACCATGATGTCTGCGGCTCCCAACTCACGCGCCGTAGCCTGAGAGCTGTCGGCGCCCACCAGCTCGATCACCGCGTTCGTCGCAAGGTTGCTCGATCGGGTGATCATACGTTCCACAAGCTCCCTGATCGGAACGCTACCGCCAACGCGCTCATACAGCGTACTGTCGGAATCGTCGTCCGCCGACAGCGAGTACTCCGACCCGTCGACTATTGATCGAAAGCGGTTCTGAAGCTCGATCTCCTGGCCTCTGGAAAACCTGCCATGGTCGAGCTGCCTGAAATACTCGATCATCACCGGCACCTTCATGGTGCTCGCGGCGTGAAAGACGCTATCGGCATTTATCTCGATCACGCTGCTGTCGCCGAGGTCTTCGAGATAGACCGATACCACCGCGCCAGGTACCAGCCCTGTCCGTTCCGTGACCATGCGGTCGAAATTACTGGAAGGTTCGCTGCCTCTGGCACAGGCTGCGGCGCACAATGCCATTGTGATAAAGTGTCGTCTCATTTCATCAACTTCCCCCGGCAACCCCTATCCCGCAACATCGGCCGACGGGAGCGGGGTCAGGCCCGGAACCCGCCTTATATGGTTGCCTCAGCCGCCTTCGATCGTGTCACGGTAGTGCCGCGAAATGCGCGGCAATTGCCGCTCCAGACTGCCAGATATGTCCGAGTACCAGCGGGATGAGGTCCAAAGCTCAGCGGGTGAGATCGCCAGTGGCGTAGACGAGCCAAGGCGCTCGCGCCTGCGCTTTACGGACTTCCGCTTTGAGAGAACACCAAATGGACGCTGCAGCGCCCGCGTCGAACTCGAGTGGATGCCAGGAGAAACAGTCATCGGACGGGCCGACGGCATAGTCAGCCCGCTTGGTGACCTGAGAGTGGCAGCCGAAGCCACAATCAGAGCACTCGAAAGCTTTGCGCGCGGCTCCTTTACTCTCGAACTCATAGGCGTCAAAACGATGCGGGCCTTTGACGCCAATGTCGTCATGGTCAGCGTTCAGGCCAATACTAACGACGGACAGCGCAGGCTGCTCGGCTGCCACCTGTCCGAAGAAGACCTGATGAGGGGAGCGGTGATTGCGACCCTGCAGGCGACCAACCGCGTCCTCGGCAACGCCATAGCGACGCGCTGACACAAACTGCTCGTACCGACAGGGTGGTGCCACAACGACAGGTGAAAGAATCACCTGATCTTCCATTCCTGCCTTACAACTGGTTCCCAAGTCCGGCACCCGCAGCCACATTGCGGGTACCCTGACCTGACCCGAGCCACAGCTGGAGGTTCGCTCCCCGTGAAGGTTTTCGTACCGAACCTGACGTTCATTGCCGTAGTCGTTGCTGCGACCGCGTGTACGCAACCAGTCTCGCAGCTCTCAACGGCGGCGAGTCCTTCCACAGCAGCATCCCCAGAGTCCCTGGCCAATGACAGCTCGGTCGCGATCTCGGGCGAGGTTGACTCACGCCTGGGCGACGCCATTGATGCCGTAACCAACGCGCTGGGCGTCCCTGATTCGACGATTGTAGAAAAGGCGCCTGAGGGCGACGGGGGCGCCGGACCAGAGGCCGAAGAAGTGGCCTGGGATATTGATGTGGAGTCGTACCTCACGCATGACAGGGTCACTCACTACCTCAACCTTTTTACGGGCCCGGCCAAGACCCGAATCCAGCAGAGGCTGGAGCGGGGCAAGCGCTACGAGCCAATGATCCGCCAGGTCTTCAGGGAGCGCGGAATCCCCGAGGACATGTATTATCTCGGTCTGGTGGAAAGTGGTTACGACCCTCATGCCTATTCACGCGCTGCAGCTGTGGGAATGTGGCAGTTCATGAGTTCCACGGGCCGCGGAGTCGGGTTGAGAATCGACCACTGGGTCGACGAACGCCGCGATCCGATCAAGTCGACGATTGCAGCGGCCAAGTTTCTCAATTCGCTGCAAAAGCAGTTTGGGTCGTACTACCTGGCAGCTGCGGCTTACAACGGCGGCCCGGGCCGCGTATCGCGCGGGTTGGCGCGCTTTCAGGATGAGCTGGAAGAGGTTGAAGGCGACGACCGATTCTTTGCACTGGCGGAGCAGAGCTATTTGAAGTCGGAGACGCGTAACTACGTTCCGCAGCTCATTGCGGCCGCACTGGTCGGAAAGGATCCAACCAGGTACGGGCTGGAGATTTCTGATTCCGTGGCGCCTTTTGCATACGACTCCGTTATGGTCGAGCCCCTTACCTCGTTAGGCTCCATTGCCGCTGCCGCGGGAATCACGATAGACGACGTCCGCGACCTCAACCCACAGTTCCTGCGTGGAGTGACTCCCCCGTCGGTCGAGTCACAGATTCGAGTGCCTGCGGGTATGGGACCGGACTTTGCCGCGCGCTTTGCTCTCCTCGACGAAGAATTGAGGGAGGGGTTCAAGAAGGTAAAGTCAAAAAAGGGACAGACGTTAGGCTCTGTCGCCAAGGCCAACGGTATCACTACGCGGGTGCTGTCCTGGTACAATCCCAAGCTTTCCACCAGCAAGCGGCTTCCAACCGGAACCACGGTACTGGTCCCGGCACAACACGTAGTCGCGTCGGCGCGCGACGTACCCAACCCGAGCATCGAGCGATACGGCTCGACTCGCACGGTGAACGGGCGCGTCGTCCATATCGTCAAGCGTGGCGAGTCGTTAGGCCTTATTGCGCGGCGCTACAGGACCACCGTGAATGCGCTGATGAAGAACAACGGTCTCAAGCGCACGGTGGTGTATCCCGGCCAGCACATAATCGTACGCCCTGCGGCCAGGTCTCGCAGCGCATCCAGGTAAGGCGCATATCGGAGTACGGATTCTTGTCTTCTGTAATCCGTTAGGCAAAAGACATTTGTCCCCCGGGCCCCGGATCTGGCTCCTTCGGTCGCCAGTCCGGGACATGCCTCGTTTCGCTGTCGCTCACCTCGCCCGGGAAGCGTCTAGTGAGATTTCGTTGCTGTCGCCCACTTGGGCCGGGGAGGCGTAGGGAAGCGCTTCCCCTGCGAAGGCAGGGGGCCAGTGTCTGCAGTCTTTTGGCGAGTTAAATGAAAGAGGGCGAGACGATCTGGATGGTCCTCTCGCCCTCTTTACTAGTAGCTCAGCCTCCCAGCCTCCTATTCCAGTACTCCCTTACCCTTGTAGCCGCGAAGCACGATCCGGTCGTATCCGTTTGACGGATCCAGATCCAGTTCTTTCGCCGAGATCACGGCACTTGGCCCGCGATTGTAGGCGATGAGCGCCAACTGCACGTTGCCGCGCTGCCACTTGATCAGCTTGCGGAGGTATCGGAAGCCGATGCTGAGGTTGGTGTCGCGGTTGTAGAGCTGTTCGACGGTAACGTCCTTGTCGAACTCGCGGGCTGTTGCCAGCATGAGCTGCGTGAGCCCGATTGCGCCTACGTGCGAGCGAGCACGCTCATCAAACCGGCTTTCGAGTCGCACCAGCGGGAAGGCGAGGTCCGGATCGATCCCTTCGTTGACCGCGTGATCGTAGATCGATGCCGCCAGGTCAGACGGAATGCGGTAGCGCTTGGAATACTGGAAGATGCGGTTCCAGCGCTCGAGGTGGGCTGTGGCGATCCTGAGCTCCCCGCGTGCCGTTTCGATCTGGCGGCGGAGGCGCTCGACTTCGGCCCGTTCTGCAATGGTGTGGTGAGGCCGCGGCTCCTCGATCGGCGTCCAGTTGCGCGCCGCGAGTGTACCTGCTGCCAGGACCCCCGCCACCATGATCGTCCCCCTAACCCTTCGTTTAAGCCGCGCCCCCTTGCTGCCAGGCGCTGGCGACGTTTGCACGTTTTCCATCTTGGTACCTCATATCAGCAGGAGAGCCACTGCGTCCAACCGTCCGGATACAGCGGCTCCCTCGTGATCGTTGAGGCGACGGCTAATCGTCCCTCACCCAGTCCCCACTCTGTCCGCCGCGCTTTTCGACTAGCGAAATCTGCCCGATTTCCATGCCCTTATCTACCCCTTTGGCCATATCGTAAAGTGTGATCAAGCTCACACTTACGGCCATTATGGCCTCCATCTCAACCCCCGTCTGAGCGGCAGTTTTTGCCGCCGCCTGGACCCTAATTCCCGGCAGCGAATCGTCCAGTTCAAACTCCACCTGTACGTCGCTGAGCGGAATCTGATGGCAGAGCGGAACGAGTTCAGCCGTCCGCTTGGCAGCCATGATCCCTGCAATTCGGGACACCCCCAGTACGTCCCCCTTGGCAACCTGATTTCCCCTGATGAGCTCCAGCGTCTCGCGGGCCATGGTGATTGACCCTCGGGCGCGTGCTATCCGTTCAGTTGTCGGCTTGGCGGAGACATCCACCATCCGGGCCTTTCCGGTCTGATCTACGTGGCTCAAATCGGTCATTACGGCTCCGGCCGAATCCCGTTGATACGTGCTTGTAGAAAGACGTTGTGAATGTCCCTTACGGCACTAAGACCCCGCGAGGTTCTGGGCGGGTCAACAATTCGGGCTTTTTGTCCTGAGATCATCGGGTAACAGGGTCGGAAACGACACTGGGTCCCGGGTACCGCTCGCGGCGCACGCGGTCCCGGGAATTCGGGTAGGAGCTCTAGCCCAACGCACTGACGCGTGAAAAACCACACAGGGTCCC
>CAZYTS010000106.1:6548-12963 GCA_964649855.1 uncultured Gemmatimonadaceae bacterium | reverse complement strand
AGAGGTTGTCGATCTTGGTCGTGAAGTAGTTGTAGAACCACACGGCCGGGATGGCTACGATGAGACCGAAGCCGGTTGCAATGAGCGCTTCGGCGATACCGGCCGCGATAGCCGTGATGCCTGCGCCGCCTGACGACGCCATTCCTTCGAAGGCGTTGATGATGCCGAACACCGTTCCCAGAAGTCCTACGAACGGAGCCGTCGAACCCACCGTGGCGAGAACCGCCAGACCACGCTTGAGTGACACCATTTCCATCAGCATTTCGCGCTCTACTGCGCGCTCAGCGGTGTTGATGTCAGAAACCGTGACCGAGCCGTCCATGATGAGAGGCTTGACTTCGGCCAGCGCTCCACCGAGTACGCGTGCAACGTGCGACTTCTTGTAGCCTTCAGCGAGCTTGATGGCTTCGCCGAGGTTGTCTTCTTCGAGGAACTGCGAAAACTCAGGCGCAAACCTGATCGTCTCGCGCTGCGCTTTTCTAAGATTCCAGAGCTTGCTGATTGCAGTAGAAAGCGACCACACGGACATGAACGCCAGAACGCCCCATAAGAACTTCCCGAAGAACGGTGTATGCGTCCAGATGTCCTGAATGTTGATATTCATAGTGCTCCTGCTCGGGTGATGGGGTTATTTGGCGATCGCAAATGAGAATGGCTGCTGCACGAGCTGTCGGACCTTGCGTCCACCGACTTCGGCCGGAATGAATCTCATACCAGCCAGAGCGTTCTTTACTGAGTTTCCAAAGAGGTCGTGCGACGTCTTGAGAACCTTGAAGGAGTTCATCTCAGCGCGTCCCGTAGTGTCTACGATGAACTGCGCCAGGACTTCACCCTCGACGCCAGCCTGACGGAGAATGTCCGGATAGCGCGGAGCCGGGCTCCCGGGAAGTGCCGTTACCGGCTTCTCCACCTGGAACTCATAGAAAGGCTGATCGGAAAGCGGCGCTGGTGTTCCACCTTCCACGCCCTTTGCACGACCACCAGCCACACCGCGACCGCTGAAGTCTTCGGCATCGGTCATCTTTTTGGAGAGATCGATGTCAGGAAGAACATCGGGGATCTCTACAGGGGCGGTGAGAATCTGGAAGCCCTTAGGGGGAGGAGGTTGCACCACAACATCAGGTGGCGGCGGCGGAGCCTCTTCCTTTGGCGGAGGTGGTTCGTCCTTTTTGACTTCAACGAAATCCACCTTCTCCTGCCTCGGCTTTTCGAACTCGACAGCCGCATGCGCCGTTGCATAAACAGCGAGCGCAATGAGACCGACGTGCAGAACCGCCGAAGTCATGGTACCACCAAGACTCCGTTGCCGCTTTTTCTTCGATTCGACCAGATTGCTGAACATTGCCATGGGTCAGAACTCGTGAAAGGGTCGGCATTTGTTGCTCGTGTCGATTCTACCTCGTGTGCGTTATGACGGAATATCGACTCGATTAAGATTTCATTACGCTGAAGTTAGAAATCGATACCCGAGCTCAACACAAATGCACTGAAATTGGGCTTACATATCACGTAAGATGTGAATCAATAAGTGCTTGGGAACACGGTATTTACGATACGGGCTGCTCTCGTTAGGCTGGCGGCCTCCACCGCCCCGCACCCGCCTCAGCGCATTTTCATCTTCGCGACGTCTCGCTGCATAATCTCGCAATGCAAGCGCTGACTCTCACGCAGCCTCGCCAACCTCCACCCTAACTGAAAAAAGCTGTACCCCGGGCGCTTAATGCGCCGCTTCGGCGGGCGCTGGATGGGGCTCCTCGGCCTGCTTCTCCGGAGCCTTTGGCCGCGTCGACTCCGTGTACACAGGAAGGATCGCGGTAAACGTACTACCCCGGTGCAGGCGCGATTGCACCAACAGCTGTCCGCCGTGTGCCTGCGCTATCCACTGAGAAATCGCCAGGCCAAGCCCATTGCCGCTGCGCTCCGACATGCGCGAACGCGCGCGATCAGCCCGCCAGAAACGCTCAAACACATGGTCAAGGTCGATTGCCGCAATACCTATCCCCGTGTCCTTGACCGCAAAGTGCGCATTCCGGTCGGTCACGTGCAATGAAAGCTCCACCTTGCCGCCCCGCGGCGTGTACTTGATCGCGTTCGTTATGAGATTGAGAAAGAGTTGGCGCAGGCGCGTGCGATCACCATTCACGGTAACGGGACCAGTCGACGACATCGTCACTTCGAGTCCAGCATCCTCACCCAGAATGAGCGCCGTCTCAAATACATCCTGCGCCACTGCTTCCAGATCCATCGGTTCACGGTGCAGGTCAAAGCGGCCTTCGTCGGCGCGCGCCAGCGTGAGCAGCGACTCCACCAGGTCCGCCATACGCGCCGTCTCCTGCAACGCTTCTTCGAGCGCCACAGCCTGATCATCCGAGTTGGGCGACACGTGCATGGCTCTTTCAACATCGGCCCTCAGTACCGCGAGCGGTGTCTTGAGCTCGTGGCTCGCGTCGGCAGTAAAGCGTCGCAACGCGCCGAAAGACGTTTCGAGACGTCCGATCATGTCGTTGAGCGTGCTGGCCAGCCGCGCCATTTCATCGTCGGCCCCTTCCACGGCAACGCGCCTGTGAAGGCTGCGACCGTCGGTTATGGCTTCAACTTCCTGGCGAATCGTATCCACAGGCTTGAGCACATGCCCTGCCAGTACGTACGCTCCCCAAACCGCCAGCAGCATTATGAACGGAAATACGATGAGTGCGCTGCCCAGTATTTCGCGCCACGACTGATTGGCTTCACTGAACGAGATCCCTTGTATCGCCTCACGACCACCAAGGTCACGCCTGAGCACCAGGAGGCCACGGTCGGCTCGCAGCCTGAACTCCACGGCGTGGTTTGCCTCTCGAACCTCAGACAGCGCGTGTTCAAAGGCCTGAAGGTCGGCGCGTGCAAACTCGATGATCTCGCCCCCCTGGAGAAATGCAGAGAGGCTGCGAACCGCAGGTGAAGAGTAGATTCGCTCGCCGTTTTGGTCCGCTATGACCAGATAGCCCGGGAGGGCATCGAGCGACTGCTTGAGGGGGCCGACCAGGGCTCGCCCGGTTGTAGTAACCTGGAAGGAGTTGAGTCCGGCCTGACGCACGATCTGCAGCGCAATATCTGCACGAAGCTGGGCGTCTTTTTCCAACTCAGCTACGGCCACCGTGCGCCGCGCCGTGTATGCCGTCGCCGCAAAAATCGCTACCACCGCGAGTGTGAGCGCGGCAAAGCGAGTGGCCAGTCGAGTGCGAATAGACGACATGTATTAAAGCTACGCTGATCTACTTGATCACATACCCCACTCCCCTCACGGTGGCGATGAGCTTTCGGGGGTGTTTGGCGTCCACCTTCTTGCGGAGGTGGTTGATCACGACGTCGACGATGTTGGTACCAGGGTCAAAGTGGTATCCCCAAGCGTACTCCGTGATCAGAGTGCGGCTCATGACGCGGCCCACGTGGCGCATGAGGTACTCCAGGACGGAGAACTCCTTGGGAGTGAGGTCGATGACTTCCCCCGCCCTTGTCACCTCTCTGGTGTCTCTATTGAGCTCGAGGTCTTCGATCTTGAGTACGGGAGCTACAATGGCTCGCGGTCTCCTGGCCAGGGCTTCTACGCGAGCAAGGAGCTCTTCAAAGGCAAAGGGCTTGGTTACGTAGTCGTCGGCACCAGCTCTTAGAGTGCTCACTTTGGCGTCTACGGCATCCTGCGCGGTGAGCACGAGGATTGGTTTTTCAAAGCCACGAGCCCTCAGCGTGGATAGTACCTGCAGGCCCGATTTGCCGGGGAGCCTCATGTCGAGGATGATGACGTCGAAGGCCTCGTCGATGGCGGCGCGTTCGCCCTCTTCTCCATCAGTTACCAAAGAAACACCCCACCGCTGTTCTTCGAGTCCTCTTTTGATAAAGGATCCAACGGTGGGGTCGTCTTCGATTACGAGAACCTTCATCTATCTATCGTTAGGTGGTCCGTGCGGTCTCTGAAATCCGTATTGGCGGATCTTACGGTAAAGTGTCTTGGAGGATATGCCGAGTACAGCCGCGGCGCGACCCTGGTGCCAGCGCATGCGTTCGAGGACGTAACGAATATGCACTCGTTCGAGCTCTTCGAGTGTGGGAACGTTCGTCACCATGCTGGCCTCGTCTTGAGGCATTGCTGACCCGACAGCGGGGCTCGAGGTGGCGTCGCTTCCAAATCCATTGCCTCCATTGCTTCCACTTATAATCACTGATTCACCTCCGGCAGGAAGACCCGGAAGGTGCTACCGGCTCCGGGTGCGCTATCGACTTCAATGCGACCGCCATGTCCCGAGACAATGGAGTAGCAGATCGACAGCCCCAGGCCGGTTCCGTGTCCCGGTTCCTTGGTTGTAAAGAAGGGTTCGAAGATTCTGGGGAGGTCAGCCTTTGCTATTCCCTGCCCCTCGTCGAGCACTTCCGCTATGACCCCCATTTCGGGAAGCGCTCCACGGCGCGTTCGCACCGTGATGTTTCCATCGTGGCCCATGGCGTCGGCCGCGTTCTGCAACAGCGCCACGAATACCTGCACCAGCTGTTCCGCATTGCCTAACGTGTGGGGCAGCGCGGGATCCAGTTCGCTCGCCACGCTCAGTTGCTTAAAGCGAGGCTGATGCTTGAGCAGGAAGAGTGACTGCTCTATAGCAGCGTTGACACTGGTGGGGTGTTTTTCACTCGCGGCTGGCCGGCTGAAGTCCAGGAGACTACCTATGATCGTCTTGCAGCGGTCTACCTCGGTCCCAATGAGCTGCAGGAACTCCCGCGCCTGCTGCGGCACCTCTGCCCCATTCTGCGACATCTCATCGAGACGTCCCGAGAGATTGTCCGTACACGCAGCTATGGTTGCAAGAGGATTGTTGACTTCGTGGACGACTCCAGCAGCGAGCTGCCCGATGGCGGCAAGCTTTTCGGCCTGCGCAAAACGCTCCTGAGCCGTGGCCCAATCTGTAACGTCTTCACCGATGGTTATGACGTGAGAGAAGGGTTCGCCCTCGTTGATCCGCATCGGAAGCTTAGTGATGCGGTAAGTGCGAGGCTCCGCTGGCGGACGCGTCTCGATGTTGAACTGCTGAATGCGTCCGGTACTGAAGACTTCGTCAAACTCTTTGCGGAGCTTTTCCGCGGGAGCGCGATGCAGGATTTCAAAGATCGTGCGGCCCAGCGCGGCTTCGCGCGTGATCCCCTGGGTTCCCGACTCTCGCTTGCGGTTCCACGCCTTGACGCGGTATTCGCGGTCTATGACGTAGATGCTTACCGGAAGCGAGTCTACAATGTTCGCCGTAAAGCGACGCTCGGCGTCGATCTGAGCGAGGTGCCGTTCGACCTCGGTCATGAGGTGCCGCGTCTTTTCTGCCCAAGCCAGCTCGGGAGCAAGCATGTGCGCAATGCTCGTCAACGCCACGTGCACGTCGCTGGCAATGCCGTGGTCGATGCGGAGCACCAGTGCTCCCAGCTGTCGTCCATGCGAGACGAGGTGTCGGGCTGTCGCGTTAGGCTGGCCCGCGTCGTGTGACTCGAGCAACTGCGCCAGGTCGCCACCGAGCGTGACCGGTGAGCCAGCGACCGCCGCACTCACGTAGCCGTTTGGGGTGGATAGCCAGAGGCTGCACTCGGAGGCACCAAAGGCCTGCTGCGTGCGTTCGAGGACTTCCGCGGTCCGGCGCACGATGTCGAGCGGCGCGTTGAGTCGCGCGGCGACGTCTGCGACCAGGACTAGCGCGGTATCTGCCGTGGCGTTGGTGTCGAACTGAGTTGAGGTCATTGCCGAGGGGCTGGGAATGGGGTTTCCCGGTTCCTCGGGTCCCCGGACAGGATGACCGATGAGGCTGGTTGGAGGTAACGGGTTGGGACGTAGGGAGGTTGGGACGTTGGGAATGTTGGGACGTTGGGACGCTGGGACGCTGGGACGCACGACGTCCTCGGCTTACCTCGCTGCACCAGGCTGCCCTTCGAGACCTTCTCGGAGCTGTGATACGTCGCAGCTGTCTCTTCCCAGCCTCCCAGCTTCCTGACCTCCCAACGCTCCTTACCTGAACCCCGTCAGCTGAATTCCGCGCGAGAAGTGGCGCTGTGTGAGCAGGAACACAAACATCACCGGCACGAGCGCGGTGACGGCGGCTGCCATCTGGTACGGCCAGTTAGCGTAGTAGAGTCCGTGAAACGACGCGATCCCCACTTCCACAGTCCTCAGGCTCATCGATCGCGTTACCACGAGAGGCCAGAGGAAGGACTTCCAGGCATCTATAAAGGAAAAGAGCGCCAGAGTTGCAATAGCCGGTTTGGCCAGCGGCAAGGCGATCCTCCAGAAGATCGTCCACTCCCCCGCGCCATCGATGCGCGCCGCGTCTTCGGTGTCTTTTGGCATCGAGATGAAGAACTGCCGCATCATAAAGACGCCCCAGACCGATACGAGCTCCGTTGAAACGAG
>CAZYTS010000106.1:0-6538 GCA_964649855.1 uncultured Gemmatimonadaceae bacterium | reverse complement strand
TCCGCCCAACGCATCGATCAGAAGAAAACGTGGAATGAGAAGCACAATCCCCGGCACCATGAGCGCGGCAATGTACGACGCAAAGAGCGCGCGGTCTCCGGCGAATCTGTAACGCGCCAGCGCGTAGCCGCCTAACGCTCCGGTACTGACCTGCCCCACGACCATGAATGCCGCAAGTATCCCCGAGTTCACAAAGAAGCGACCGAAGGGAAGCGCCGTCAGAGCCTCCGGAAAGTTGGACCAGCGAGGCGTTGCGGGCCAAAGAGGCGGAGGATACTGGAATACTTCAAACTCGCTCATCAGAGCGGTCGACAACATCCAGAGGAACGGCCCGATCATGACCGCAGCCACCAGCAACGCCCCCGCGTAACCGAAGAAGAGTCTCACTATCTGGCGCCTCCTTCTAGACGGCATGATCAACCTTGCGGTTGAGCAGCTTCCACTGCACGAATGTCAGTCCCGCCAAAAGTACAAAGAGAATCCAGCTCATCGCCGAGGCGTAACCCATGCGCCTGAACTCGAAGGCCTGCTGATATATCTGGTAGACAACAACATCGGTGGCATGAAGCGGCCCGCCCTCGGTCATGACATAGACCAGGGCAAAGACCTGAAAAGACCAGATCACCCCTGTGATGAACAAAAAGAGTGACACAGGCCTGAGTAGCGGCCAGATCACATGCCTGAATCGTCTGAACGCTCCCGCACCGTCGAGTCGTGCCGCTTCGAGCAGATGCTCAGGTATCGACTGTAGACCCGCGAGATAGACAACCATCTGATAACCAACCTGCACCCATGCCGACACGATCATCACGGCAACCAGAGCGGTCGCAGGATTCCCGAGCCAGTCCACAGCAGTTCCACCTGCAAGGCTGACGAGATAGTTGATGACCCCGTAGTCCGCGTGGTACATCCACTGCCACACCATCGCGATTGCCACGTAGCTCACAACTGTTGGCAGGAACACGATTGCCCTGAGAACCCTCACCCCCCTGAGTGGCTGGTTCAGGAGCAACGCCGCTCCCAGTGCAAGAATCATTGTGGCCGGCACGTACAGCGAATAGATCGCTGTGTTACGGAGCGCGTTCCAGAACAGCGGGTCACGCACGAGTTCCTGATAGTTTGCCAACGCGACGAAAGGACGCTCCGCGGCCAGAAAGTCCCAGTCGTGAAATGAGATGTAGAGCGTAAAGGCAAGTGGCACTGCGGTAAAGACAATCAGGTGCAACGCGCTGGGTGCAAGGAGTCCCCACGCTGCGAGAGTTGTGCGGCGCTCCGCTCTGCCCCGCCGCGCCGAAGCCACCCACGTGGTCATGTAAAGCGCCAATGCAGCAACCGCCATAGGCACAAGGAGCCTCACTGCGGCAACCTGCCCATTTGGAGCAGCCAGGTGTAGTGGATCAAACCGAAGGGCCGCGGAAGGCGCCGGCAACACGGGCAGCGATGCGTCGATGTGCTGCCGTACCACGTACGCCACACCGATCATGCCTAATGCCAGAATGGCCGTTGCATCGACGATCTGAAACCACGGCGGAGACGAGGCATCTGCCTCTGCACGACGCACACCGCGTGCAGCAAGAACGGCCGCAAGCAGCGTTGCCACCGCAACAAGGCTGAGTGGGAGCCCGAGGCCCCTCAACCACCGGGTGCGCATTACTACTGCCCCTACTATGTCCCACTCCTGCGCATCTTTGACTGGAATGCTGACATAGCGTTCGAGCCCGCCGCGGTGAACCATCACCCTGTCTTCACTCGCGATACGCCCGGCACGCGAACCAATCCAGCGCTCCATCTGCGCCACTACCCCCTCTATCCGGCCACTCGCCATCACATCCCGCGTAGTCATCTTGTGGTTTGTCAGAGTCGAATCGAGTGACCTGGCAACGTCACGAGCTTCGGCGGCCGTGCGCGCATCTTCGAGCCGCGTAAGTACAGCAACGACTGTCAAGGCTGTAACAACTCCCCAAACGATGCAGAGCCAAACAACGACGGAACGTGCTCGCATCGTTAACGCGCCAGAATGGCGTCTATACGACGCGCAACGAGAGCGGCCGCGTCGCGCGCACTCTCTCCATGGATTACCACGCGATCGATGATCTCGGGAAGCTGAGCCTCTACCTCTCGGAACTTCGGGATACGCGCCCCCCACGGAGCTCTCCCCCAACGCAGCTGCGCAATAAATGCTGAATCCAGCCCAAGCGTGTCGTGCATCGCGAACGCCTCCTGCACAGAAGGCATTGCGGATAGCTCCAGGCCAGCGTTGAGTCTCGTGCGCTGAGCCGCCGCATCGGAGAGTGCGGCAGCGAGTGCCACGGCCAGTTTGCGATGAGCTGTGTTTCTGGGAACGGCCCAAGCCGAGGCAAAGAGTGGCGTCCCCACCTCCGCATCCGGAGCGCGGGGAAAGGAAACCACGCCAAGGTCCAGCTTGCCCCCGCTCAGCTGCGTCCTGATGTTAGGTATCAGCCAGTGCCCGCTGGGGAGAAGTGCCAGCCGGCCGCTGTAAAAAAGACGCGTTTCGTTGCCGCTAACCGCACGGAAAGCCGATGGTGGCGGTGCAACACCATGTCTGGTTGTGAGAGAAGTAAGAAAGTCGAGGGCAGCAATAGCCGCGGGCGAATCCAGGGCACCGCTGGCTTGTCGGCCGTCAGCCGTTAGGATGTCGCCGCCACCGCTCCAGATCATCGCCTGCCAGGCGTAGAAAGGCCGCACGATGACTGTTCCCCACTGATCTGTGTTGCCGTCGCCGTCGATGTCTTTTGTCAGCGCCTTGGCTGTCGCTACAAACTCGTCCCAGGTCCAGCCATCGCGGGGATATGCCACCGCCGCAGCATCAAAAAGCTTGCGGTTGTAGTAGTACACTACAGGAGAAAAGCCTTTGGGAAAGGCAAACACCTGCGAGTCTCGCGAGAAGATTCCCAGTACCTCCGGATAAAAGGATCTGAGGTCGATCCCCACCCGAGTGGCAAAGGGGCGAAGGTCCAGCATTACCCCAGCATCGACAAACGACGGTACGTCGATGTTATCCAGCAAAAAGACGTCGGGCGGAGCTCCCGAAGCAATCGAGGTGACAACCTTCTCGCGATACTCTGCCTGATTAGTCACCGGATCGTTCACCACCGTGACACCAGGGTTCCTGGCCTCGAACTCACGTATGGCCGGCAGATCGAGAGCGTTCTCGGCCTGTGTCTGCCACGACGTCATCCTCAGGATCGTTGTATTCTGATCCGGGCTGCACGCTGCTGCTACGACCACAATGCAACTGACTCCAAGCAGCGTAGAGAAGTTCACGCGCGGCCTCGGCCTGCGAGCCGTCCCAACTCGTCAAACACCAGCACACCAGCAGGCTCGAACGTGACCTTGACCTCGGCGCCGTCTTCAAAGCGGCTTTGTCCCGATATACGCGCAGTAATGTCAAGCCCCGCCGGAATTTTGAGATGCACTACTGACTCCGGGCCTAGTGATTCCGTGCGGATCACCGTCGCCTGGTAACCCTCGCCGTCGGCCGAGACGCGCACATGTTCTGGACGGATCGCTACAGTAGCTTCGCCCCCGACTGCCGCAGCGACCGGTATTCTCAACGCTCCAACAAAGGTCTCGTGTGCTCCGCGTCCCTCGACGCGACCTTCGAGCCTGTTTACTGCAGGTGAACCAATAAAAGAAGCCGAAAAGAGTGTTGCCGGAGTATTGTAGACCTCCATGGGCGTGCCGAGTTGCTCGAGCTTGCCCTGATTCATCACCGCCAGGCGCTGCGCCATCGACATCGCCTCGACCTGATCGTGGGTAACGTAGATCATGGTTGTGCCCAGCTTCCGATGGAGATTTACGAGCTCCCCGCGCGTCGCTGCTCTGACCTGGGCATCCAGGTTGGAGAGCGGCTCATCAAAAAGAAAAACAGCTGGCTCGCGCACGATGGCGCGGGCAAGGGCCACGCGCTGACGTTGCCCCCCCGAAAGCTCTGCAGGCTTTCGATTGAGATACTCGGCAATTCCCAGGGTTCCTGCCACTTCTGCCGCTCGCTTGCGGCGGTCTCGTGGAGCCACTCCACGCATCCGCAGCGGAAAGGCAATGTTCTCAGCAACTGTGAAATGCGGATAGAGCGCGTAGTTCTGAAAGACCATTGCGACGTCGCGGCTTCCAGGTGGAAGATCGGTGACGTCTACGCCATCTATCAGAATGCGACCACTGGTTGGCAATTCGAGGCCAGCAACGAGTCGCAGGGCAGTTGTCTTACCGCAGCCAGATGGCCCCACGAGTACCAGGAACTCTCCGACTTTGACATCGAGGGTCAGCCCAGCGACGGCAGCGGGGCCGTCCTTGAATTTTTTGGTGACGTGCTGGAGTCTGACCGCCGCCACGTCAGCCGTTCTCCGCGAGCACAACGACTTTGCGCTCGTTAGGCCCGAGCTGCAGGCGTTGGTTTCGGGTAACGACGTCTAAGGCTTTGCTCCCGCCCGAGGCTTCCACTTCGAGAATGGAGCTGCTGCCCTGTCGCTTGCAGACAATCGTCAGGCGGGCATCAGCTACGCTAAGTCCGACTATAGAGAAGGTGCTCGAACTATGCGGCAACGACGGCTCGATCCTGATTTCGCGCTGCAGTGCGTTGGGTCTAACACCCATGAGTCCGTAGACGATCGGAGAGATCATCATCGCTGCCGACCACGCCTGGTCGGCGCACACGCCCGCTGGACTGCCGTCGTCGCCGTCGAGAACCTCATCAAAGGCCCCTTTGCAGCCAACGTTCACAAGTGACGCTATGCTTGTGACCCGGTCCAGAGCACGCTCCGCGCGTCCCTGCCTGGCGTCCGCGAGCGCGGCCCATCCTGTAAAGAGCGGCCAGACGCTTCCAGTGTGATAGCTGCGAGGGTTGTACCTTGGATCAGTGGCAGAGAGCATTCTTAGCCCCCAAGGGGTCGTGAACGATGGATCTGCAAGGGCGTCCACAATCTTGTCTGCCGGACGCGGCTTTTCGACCCCCAGCGCAACGGGCACCGCGGCTAATGCCGTGAGATCGGCGGTCAGCCTGCCATCGACGGAGCGATCAAGTGCCAGCCTGCCCGTTTCCGGGTCCCGTAGTCGTTCGATTCCCGCTTCAGCGGTAAGGAGCATCGACCGAATCCTTTTCGCGGTTGAGTCTCTGGAAGTGGCCGCAGCAACCGCTTGGAGCCTCCTCAGGGCGTCAATCCAGATAGCAGCGACGTAAGATGTAGTTGTCCCTCCGCCTAACGGGCCGGACTCGATCCAACCGTGGCCCACACCGGTGTTCTCCGGAATGCCGTCTCCGTCTCGATCGCACGAAACGCAATAGTCGAGCGCTTTCTCCACAGCCGACCACCACTTGTCTAACTGCTCGGCGTCTGCAGTCCACTCTACGTACGCGGCAATGGCGCGTAGAAGTAGTGGAGTGGCGTCGGCAGCATCGTAGTGCACAACGCCGGATGCGGTGATCTCATGGGCAATCTTGCCCGTGACGTCGGCTGTATGTACCAGCAACGCAATAGCATCGCGGGCTTCCTCGTGCAGGCCAGCCGCGAGTAGTGCATCGACGCACCAGCAAGTGTCGCGTCCAAAGAACCATGCGTAACCGGGCCGCGATCGTCCCCACCCTTCCCTGGATTCGGCGTAACCAGCCATCAAGCCACGCATGCTGTGACTGGGAGACCCTGCCATAAAGCTGGAGAGCCTGGCCACGGCCCATTTCCAGGCTTCGTCGAGGGCCGGTTGTGCAGTAACTAACCGAGCACTGCGCTTGCCGACCTCTTTCCAGTGGCTGTTCTGACGTTCGATAACGACATCGATGGTTGCTGGCCCTGGTATTCCCAACATTCCTGTGGTCGAAGCCGTGAAGCAGATCGAGAGCGCAGTCGAGTGGGCGGTGGCGGTGGCACTAACTAGCCTGATTCTCGGTCCGTCTCTTCCCTCTTCGACAATTTCAGGTCGCTCAAATCCATCAACAAAGATTGCAGCCAAGTGCCGGGCATCTCGGCCCGTAACAACAACAACGTGCGACTTTCCGTGCTCAACGATCTCAGTGCGCCTTGGATGCAGCACATCGGTTGGCATCGGCCACGCGAGCGTCAGGGGCACGCGCAGGATGAGATCGACATCAGATCCTGTTTCTGCAACCAGTTGCCAGAAGATGGCCCCGTATTTGGGGTCAGATTCGAATTGCTCTTTGAACACCTTCCCTGCTGTTGTACGGATCGTTCGCTGTATTTCGGCGGGCGAGATCTCGAACTCATGCGCGGTGGCGGGCTCGCCGTCTATGCGAAGGTCAAAGTCGCGCGCCACACACAAGGGATGAACCCAGATCTCCGCGAGGCCACTTTTTTCGGTTCCTGTAGCCAACACATGCTGTGCAGCAAGAGTGAAAGGAGACGCGTCTACGTTGGCATGCTTCTTGCTAACACCAGCGGCCGCTCGCGATGACGTAACGGGTAGGCGCCGAGCGCGAGGCAACACACCAACAGCAGCATGCCGGTCCTGGGCCTCCGGCCACGATGCACGCTCACCCGTGCTCTGGTTTCGCGTAGTGCGGCAAGCG
>CAZYTS010000105.1:2546-12989 GCA_964649855.1 uncultured Gemmatimonadaceae bacterium | reverse complement strand
TGGCGAAGAGGGCAACGATGGCGAAGATGGCGAGGACCACCGTCCTCGCCATCCCGTCTTTAGAGCCACCCTCGCACTCGCGGGGGGGCCGTGAGCCCGCCCACCAGGCCTAACGAAACCTCAACCGCCCTTTGTCCCCTCAAAGTCCAGCGAACACGAGTTCATGCAGAAACGCTGGCCCTTGGGGCCCGGACCATCGTTAAACACATGGCCCAGGTGGGCGCCACAATTGGCGCACACCACCTCCGTGCGCACCATCCCGTGTGAACGATCCTCCACCATTCTCACGGCCGATGCGTTGGCCGGCTCGGTAAAGCTAGGCCATCCCGTTCCTGACTCGAACTTGGTATCCGAGGCAAACAGCACCTGGCCGCATCCGTTGCAGCGATAGGTACCATCCTCGTGATTGTCCCAGTACTTGCCAGTGAAGGCTCGCTCAGTCCCCTTCTCACGCATCACGTGATACTCCTCGGGCGTCAATTGAGCACGCCACTCGGCGTCTGTCCTTACATCCTTAGTCATCGTTCAACCTCGCTGCATTGGTACTTAAGGTATCGCTGCCGCAAAACCGGACCGTCGCGGATCGGCTCCCGCGGTTACCCCCGAAGCATCGATCACCAGCGCGGATGCATAGCCCATTCTGAGTTCTCCGGGGAGCGAGATCAGGTTGAAGCGATAACCCATACTCTCGAGACGCTTCAGCACAGACGGCGAAAGTCCGTCTTCAATGTCGATCTGCGCTCCGCGACCCGCGCCACCGCCGCGCGACGGCAGAAAACGAGGCAACTCCAGAGCCCGTTGCGGACCCAGTCCGAAATCAATAATGCCGGTCAGTGTCTGATAAACCGCCGAGGTGATCCAGGCGTTCCCGGCGGCCCCAACAGCCAGCACTGGCTGCTGTACCCCACTCGCATCATCGCCCCTGTACACAATGGTCGGCGCAATCGTGGAACCGTGCCGCGCGTTCGGCAACCGCGCCCCGTAGCCATCGGGGTCGGTCCCGTACGACGTGAGCTTGTCGTTGTACAGAAACCCCAATCCGGGTGTCACGTAGAAATTCCCGCCCCAGGTACCAAGAGTCTGCGTAACAGCCACCACGTTCCCCATTGAATCGGCCACGACAAAGGCAGTCGTTCCCTGTGCCCGACACAGTGCGCCAAGAGCGTGATTCTGCTCCGTGCAGGTGTCCTCGGGTGAGAGATAGAGACTCCCTTCCGGATCCTCTCCACGCGAACGTTCGGGGGCTCGGTCCGCCTGACGCGCGGGCGCCGAGCCACATGTGCTTACGTTCCCACCGAGTGCAGCGGCGGAAATCGCGGAATCCGGGTCAAAACAGCGCCAGCGTACACGCGCCGTGTCCTTGCTTGTAAAGGGACTGATATCAACCGGCCAGAGCGATGGATCCGCTATGCGGTTGCGCGACGACGGAACGAGCTGCCACGCCGCTATCATGGCGTGCAACGTTGCTGCATCATCTGTGTAGAGCGACGGCGCCGCCACGTTCTCCAGATTGTTGAGCTGTGCTGCGAGCATGGCGCCACCGCTCACCGGAGGAGCGCTCCCAAAAACTGTGTACCCACGATAGGTGGTACTCACTGGCTCCCGTTTCGCGGCAAAGTACCGCGAGAGATCGGTCAGCTGCATGGCGTTCCCCTTGCCCCTGAGGTCATTCACCATGCGACGCGCAACCTCGCCACGGTAGAATCCATCGACCCCGCCTTTTGCTATCTGCTCCAGGGTCCATGCCAGGTCTGGATTGCGCAGCGTGTCGCCCGCAGAAAGGGGTTTGCCATCTCTGAAAAAAAGAGCCCGGCTCGATTCATAACGACTGAATCCTTCGCGCTCGCGCTTTAGTGTGGTCGCGAGTCCGTCGCTTACCACAAAACCGTCACGCGCCGCCCGAATGGCCGGAGCCACCAGCTCTGCCCACGGCACACGCCCACTGCCATGCTCTTTGAACGCCAGATGCATTGCCGCAACTGTCCCCGGCACCATAGCCAGCACCGGTCCGTCCTGCGGATACCTGCCGTTCTGCATGAGAGTCGCGTTGCCGAGCGTGGCCTCTTCTGGCACTCTGGCCATGAACTCGATCAGAGACGGGCGCGACGATCCACTGGTGTGCACCAGCATCTGTCCATAGCCCCCAACACCGCTGGCATCCGGCTCCACCACACCCAAGGCAAACGACACGGCCACGGCGGCGTCTACAGCATTGCCGCCCTTCTTGAGAATCTCTATGCCAGCATCTGTCGCGACTGGGTGCGCACTCGAAACAGCACCGCGACCATGTACTTCCTGCCGCAACATGGGCCTCTCTTTCAACATCAAATGCAGCAGAGTCCGCAATGAATCGTCGCCGGGCGCAGCAACGGCTAACGGTTGAAAGCGGGCCACCAGGCGACGCCAGGCTGCCAGACGCTCGCGCCCTCCGTCAGAGCTGAAGTACGTCCTCTCCATGCGAGCCGCAAATCGATCGAATGCTTCACGATTTCTATCCTCTTGCGCCACAGTCCCGCTAAAGCCCACTTCGCTGAGAGTTGTATCCGGCTCCTGCGGCGCAGCCACAGACAAAAGTCTTTCCGCACTGGCCAGCCGCTCGTTGGCCACGCGGTCGCCAAGTCGATCGGGGTCGCCGTTGTAACCCGGCTCGTTAGCGGAGCGCTCCGAGATGAGGATGCTTTTTCCGTCGGGAACCCAGGCGATTGCTCCGCGCTGGGCAGCAACAAAGTTGACGTAGCGGCCATCGAGCGGCGTCACATAGATCGCGCCACGTTGAGCAGCGCTCGAAAACGCTATCCTTCTGCCGTCGGGAGACCACGCCAGCGACTCGGCGCTCCGTTCGGACGTGACAACGCTATCGCTTTGCGTTGCGGCTGTGCGAACGCGTATCCTGCGACCGTCGGATGTTTCTTGAATGTAGGCTATCCTGTCACCCTGAGGCGACGCCGCCGGCGCGGACTCGGCGCTGTTTCCCGAAGTGAACCGCTTTTCCGTGCCGTCGGGGGAACGCTGCCAGAGACGCGCATCGGCAAGCCGGCCGCGTACAAATATGATTGTTCCGTCACTGAGGACCGCAGGATCTGCCTCGTAAGCGTCATCCTCGGTCAGCTGTTCTGCTCTCCCTGGCCCGTTACTTGCTGAGAGGCATACGCGCCAGATGTCTACAGAACCGTTGCCTGCGCGATCAGAGGCAAAGACGACTGCGCTTCCATCGTATGTCCAGGCCGGAGTTCGGTCCCATGCAGAGCCGCTGGTCAGTCGCGTCCACGCGCCACTGACACCGGGAGCCCTAACCCAGAGATCCCCGTCGATCGAAACTACGAGCCGTCCGTCGCGCGCAAAGGCGGGGTCACGTGGTGTACCTGACTGTGCGCCTAACGGGACGAGGGCAGGAAGGAGAAGAGTCGAGAGGAGGCGATAGGTGCCTCGCAGGAATCGAGAGCGTTGCATCAACGGCTGTTTGTCGGTCACGCTTGGGCAGTAGTTGGGGCAATCGGAATGTGGTCAGGGTGCGCGAGGGAGGCGAGGGGCGTTCGGACGCATCGACGCATCCAGGCGTCAACGCTGTGGGGTTTGACGTTACGACGCCGCTGGGTTTCGACGCTGCAGGGCTTCGACGCTGCAGGGCTTGGAAGCTGCAGGGCTTGGGACGCTTGGACGTTTCGACGCGGCGAGGCTTCGACGGATCGGCTTCTACGCAACCTCCCAGCTTCCCAACTCCCCAGCTTCCCGACTTCCAAAGGGCCGGTCTGGCGCCCACGTCGAGCGACCGCACCCGGGAGTACGGGCTGGCAATCCTCGGCTACAGGACTAAAGTTGCAGACTATGGACGAGCTCGACCTCAGACAGTTTGTGGAAGGCGGAGACGGGATCCACGTGATTCGCGGGAGCCCGGATATCCGAAGCTGGAACGGCATCCGCTACGCTGCGGGGCTCTCCGCACTCAACGTACCGGCCAGGCAGCTTTCCATGAATCTGGCCCGTATCCCTCCTGGCGGTGTGGCACACGCGCACGTGCACGTGGGGTTCGAGGTCATGCTCTACATCCTTTCGGGGCGCGTGAGGCACGAGTATGGTCACCATCTGCGGCAGAGCATCGAGAACGGCGCCGGCGACTTCATTTACATCGAACCCGGCGTGCCGCACGAAGTCTTCAACATGTCGGACAGTGAGCCTGTTGTGGCAGTGGTAGCCCGCTCAGACGCATCGGAGTGGGCGCACATCGTCGTCTACGATCGCGTGACCGGCCAAATGGGCCAGGTGCCAGTGGAATGAAGTTGCGGCTCGTCTGAATCCACAACGACGTGACTAACGACAAAAAGACTCAAGCCGCATTGATCAACGAGCGGCTGCCAGCCGACGTGGCGGAGTGCCTGGCCCCACTGGAGAGGCTGCACGTGAATATCGCCCTGCGCATGAACAGAGAGCCCGTCAAGGCATTCTGGACCTTTTGCCAGCGCTACCTCGGGGCACTCGGAATCCGCCTCGTTACGCGCAATCTCGTAAAGGACTTTGGATTCGAGAACGTACGCGCGGCGCACGAGCAGGGCGCGCTCCTGCTCGTCGCCAACCATCGCACCTACTTTGACCTTTTTGTCGTCTCGTCGCTACTGCATCGCAGACTCCCAGGACGCAAGCGGCTCTACTTCCCGATCCACGGAAGCTACTACTACCAGTCGATCGTCGGCATTGTGCTCAATCAGCTCTTTGCCTTCTGGTCTATGTTCCCGCCGCTCTTTGCCGATCCACGACGTTCAGCCAGTGATCGGTATGCACTGGAGCTGTTGTCTCAGCTCTGTGCGCAGGGTCGCGGAACCATCATGGGCATCCACCCCGAAGGAGGACGAAACCGCAATCCCGACCCCTACTCATACATGCGATTCCAACCGGGCACCGGAAAAATCATCCACACCGCGCGCCCGGTAGTCATCCCAACGTTCATTGCGGGGCTCGAAAACCATGTAGGCAGACAGATCGTTCGGAACTGGACTGGAGGCGAGAACGTCAGAGTGTGGTTTGGAGAACCCGTGGACCTTACCGAGCACTACGCCCTGCCCCCCAAAGGCAGTACCTACAAGCGCATAACGGACGACGTCATGGCGCGAGTGGCAGACCTGGGAAACAGGGACCGTGAGTGGCTAGCTGTCCACACCAGGACCTGACGAGACCCCTAACGCTGAGCTCGACTAGCTGCTCTGGTTTTGTAGGCTACGTCAGGAGGAGGGTCGCCCAGAGGCCAGTCGCGTTCCTTTCCCCTGAGGTCAGGACGCGAGTGCGAATTGATGTAGCGCGCCACGTCAAAGGCCTCGGTATCGGTGAGTGACCCCGGCGCGTTCTGCGGCATCCACCTCCTGATGAATGCGGCCGCGGTACGTACCCGCGCCATCCCTGCACCAATGTTGTAGGAATCGCGGCCCCATAGAGGCGGAGCGACATCGGTGCCCTCGCCCCGCGTTCCATGGCAAGCTATGCACTTGGCCTGAAAAACCACGTGCCCGCGCGCAGAATCACCGTCCTGCGGCACGAGGCGCGGCGTTCCCTGCCCATCGACCTCAGCACCGACCGGATAGCCGAGCGAGAGAAAAGCCATGTAGGCAACCATGTCGCGCATCGCACGGCTCTCGTTCGGAAGCGGCGATCCGTTCATCGAGCGAATAAAACAATCGTTTATGCGATCCTCGATGACCTGCACGCTGGCAGAACGGCTCCGATACTGTGGGAAACGAGCGTAAACCCCAACCCATGGCATCGCGTCCTTGATCGTTCCATCGCCCTGATGACAAGAAACACACTGCAGCTTGTTGCCCACATATCGAGGTAGCGAATCGCGGGTGTTACGAAGGAGTGCCCGGCCGCGGCGCACAGAAGCAAGCACCGCTGGATCCGTTACCTCGCTCTCCTGCGGTACCCTGAACGCAACGCGACGGATTCGTTGCGGCTCTGGAAGCGTGGAAACATCGGTTACAGTGGTGTCGCGACTCGTTTCGACCCGCTGCGTGCGACAGCTGGCCACGACCCACAACAGTACGAGGAGCGGGACGGCCCCATTCACCTGACGCCACCGGCGCCAGGCCACTCTGATCCTCATCCTTGAACCATTCTCACTCATGACCAGAGCAATCTGGCACACGCTCAACTTCAATGAAACCCAAACACAGAGGGGGAGGGCACCCTCCCTAAGGTGCCCTCCCCCTCCCCTTCGATCCTCCTACGCTACGAAGTGCTCCTAGAAGCCCAGAGTGAGACCAACTCCAAAGGCCCAGTTGTGCGTCGTACGAGTGCTGACGTCGAATCCCGTGGCCTCTTTGAGGTCGAGCTTGCCAACATAGTCTCGCACTGTGCCCCTCAAGCCGATGTTGCGGCTCAACCTGAGGTCCACGCCACCACCATAGTTGAACGCAAAGTTGGTGCTGTGCGTGCTGATGGGCCCCGCGCTCACTTCAGTACGCATGGCTCCCGCACCACCCTCCACAAATGGAACAAAGCCGCTTCCAACCGAGGGCAGCCTCAACTGCAACCCGGCATCATAGAGCAGCACGTCGCTGCTTCCAAAGTTGAGGCCTCCCAGGAATGGCACCCCAACCTGGAGGTTACTCGTGGAGTAGCCGACGTTACCGACAAGGGAAACGTTAGGCGCGAGGTCTATGCCCAACTGCGCACCATAAAGCGGCGCACCGGCGTTCCGGATGCTCGTACCCAGCGGCCCATCGACGTAGTTCCCAAAAGTCATGTAACCCACGTAGGGCGTAAAGCGCACCGCGTTCGCCGAGGCGCGCTGCGCACTCAGGGGCGCCACAGCGGTAAGTAGCAAAGCGGCAGCCGCGATTCTGACATTTCTTGTGGTCATGAGTTGCTCCTTTCAGACGTTGCTTGCGCTGATAGCAAATGCAGGGCCGGTGCCGCGCCGTGGCCTGGAGCGTAACTCGTTGTCTCACAAGCACTTATGGCGCCGCCAAGCGGCTCGCGACCGCGCCACTGTCACCGGGCACGGACGCGTAGTTGTCCGTTAATTGAGGTCGGATTCGAAATAGGGGTCGCTCGGCGTAACGGGGCCTGAGCCCGAAGTGCTAATTCGAATCTGACCCCAATTGCGGCAGCAGTTCCCAGAAGGCGGCCAGCGCCTGCATTCCCCGAACGAAGTTGTCATCGCTGATCCACTCGTTGGGCGCGTGCGCATTCTCGCCCGGCAGGCCAAAGCCCATGAGCAGCACGGGAGCGCGCAGGATGCGCGCGAAATCATGAACAACAGGTATGGAGCCTCCCTCGCCCACGATGACGGGTTCACGCCCAAACGCCTCGCCTAATGCTTTCTTGCCGGCCTCGAACAACGCACCGGAGAGTTGACCCCTCCACGGCATGCCGCCGTGCAGAGTCTTGACGCTTACCCTCACAGCAGGCGAAGCCACTCGCGCAACGTGCGCCCGAAAAAGTCTGTCCGTTTCTTCGGGAGTCTGGTCCGGCACCAGTCTGCAGCTGACCTTAGCCATGGCACGCGAAGGGAGCACTGTCTTGGCCCCTTCTCCGGTGTAACCACTGAGCAGCCCGTTTACTTCGAGCGTAGGCCGGCTCCAGATCCGTTCGAGAGTGGTGTAACCGGCTTCACCGGTAGCATTGGGCGATCCAGTCTCCTTCAGAAACTGCTTCTCGTCAAAGGGAAGAGCGCGAATTCCCGATCGCACGTCGCTGTCCCATTCTCTGACCTTGTCGTAGAATCCTGCTATCGCGACTTTGCGATCAGCGTCGTGAAAGCTCGCCAGGATGCGCGCCAGTTCCACCGCAGGGTTGGCCACTGCTCCACCATAGCTACCCGAGTGCAGGTCGGTTGTAGGACCTTCTACCTCTATCTGAAAGTAGGCGAGGCCGCGCAGCGACGACAAAATCGACGGTATCCCTTCTGCAAACATGGCGGAATCAGAAATCACCACACCGTCGCATTTGAGCTGCTCTGCTTTAGACTCAACAAACTCGGCGAGGTGATCGCTACCGACTTCCTCCTCGCCCTCTGCGAGCACTATCACGTTACAGGGAAGAGAGCTCCTGGTGGCCATGTGCGCCTCGATCGCCTTGACGTGCGCATACAACTGCCCCTTGTCGTCCACGGAGCCACGGGCATAGATGTTCCCGTTGCGAATCGTTGGTTCAAATGGCGGTGACTCCCAGAGCTCCAGTGGCTCAGCTGGCTGCACATCATAGTGCCCGTAGACAAGAATTGTCGGAGCCGCCGCTCCCGCGCCACGCCACTCTCCCAGAACAACGGGATGACCCTCTGTGGCATGCACAACAGCGTCGAGTCCTGCCTTTTCAAGTTTCTCACGCAGCCATTCCGCAGCCCGCGCAACGTCTGGCGTATGCTCGCTCCGCGCACTCACCGACGGTATACGCAGGAACTCGTAGAGCTCGTCGTGAATGCGCTGATTGTTGAGCGTGAGGAACTTCTGAGGCGTGGTCATGGCGTGAATTGTTGCGGTTAGCTTTCAAAGTTGGCTGCTCGCCTGGGATGCGTGCTGCCCGTTAATTCCTGTAATTCGATAGCAAGATGACTAACAGACTCGCCGGAGAAACGTCTCCGTACCTGCTACAGCACGCTGAAAACCCCGTCGATTGGTATCCCTGGGGAAGCGAAGCCTTTGAGCGCGCGAAAAGAGAAGACAAGCCTGTTCTTCTGTCGGTAGGTTATGCTGCCTGCCACTGGTGCCACGTGATGGCGCACGAGTCCTTTGAGAACGAACAGGTGGCAAAGCTGATGAACGAGCTGTTCGTCAACATCAAGGTCGATCGCGAGGAGCGTCCTGACATCGACTCAATCTATATGCAGGCCGTGCAGGCAATGACCGGTCATGGAGGCTGGCCCATGACCGTCTTCCTGACTCCGCAGGGTGAGCCCTTCTTTGGCGGGACCTACTACCCACCCACAGACCGCCATGGAATGCCCGGCTTTCCAAGGGTTCTCAGAACTCTGGCTGATGCCTACAGGACTCAGCCGGAGGCAATAAGATCAACAACATCCCAATTGCAAGAGCTTTTCTCGGCGCGAGCAAACGTCAGTGGCCACAACGCCGCGTTCGATGCCGAGTCCATGTTGCGCGCCGCCGCAGAACTGACCGGGAACTACGACCGCGTGCACGGAGGCTTTGGCGGCGCACCCAAGTTCCCACCCTCGATGTCGCTGGAGTTTCTGCTCGGTCTATGGTCGAGAACCGAAAAGGACGAATTGCTGGACGTCGTGCTCAAGAGCTTTCTGGCGATGAGCCGCGGTGGGATCTTTGACCAGCTTGGTGGAGGGCTGCACCGCTACAGCGTCGACGACCGCTGGCTCGTGCCGCACTTCGAAAAGATGCTTTACGACAATGCGCTCTTTCTCCGCTTAGGGACTCATCTCTGGCAGGCGACAAAGAACAGCGAGGTCAAAGAAGCCTGCGCAGCCACCGTCGGCTGGATCGCGCGCGAAATGACTTCTCCCGAAGGAGGGTTTTACTCCGCGCTCGACGCCGACAGCGAAGGACACGAAGGTCTCTTCTACCTCTGGAGCCTGCAAGAGATCGAAAGACTCCTTGGCGCCGATGCCGGGCTTGCAACCAATGTTTGGGGCGTCACGCGCGCAGGAAACTTTGAAGGCCAAAACATTCTCTACGCCAGCAAGACCATCGAAGCCGCAGCACGCGAAGGTGCACTCGCAGTGGACGAGGCCGCCAGAAAGCTCAGTCAAGTTCGAGAACGGCTGCTGGCAGCGAGGTCCAACAGAGTGTGGCCGCTCGTCGACGATAAGGTCATCGCCTCGTGGAATGGCCTCATGCTGCGTGCACTGGCAGACTACGCGCGCGTTTTTGGTGATGAGCTCGCTAAAGGCCTGGCAATTGCCAACGGCGACTTTATTGCCAAAAACATGCTGCGCGATGGTCGCGTGTTGCGCTCGTGGAGAAAAGGCAAAGCTCTCACCGTCGGCTTTCTCGAAGACCAGGCCGGCGTAGCACTCGCCTTTCTGGACCTCTTTTCACTTACCGGTGACAAGAGCAATCTCGACTCCGCCAGAAAGATCGCGCAATCGACATTTGAGGACTTCTACGATAGTGCCAGCGGCCTTTTCTTTGATACACCTCACGACCACGAGAGTCTGGTTACCAGGCCCCGTGATTTCTCCGACAATGCCACACCTTCAGGCAACTCGCTGGCAGCAGAGCTCTTCCTCAGGCTCGCTGTTCTTGATTCGAGGGAGGACTACAGGGAGTTAGGCCTCGGAGTGATCGGGCAGAATGCTGAGGCAATGGAGCGTTTTCCGCAGGCATTCGGTCATTTGTTATGTACAGCCGATATGGCCGTCTACGGCGCTATTGAGGTCGTGTTAGCTGGTGATGGCAACGACGCGATCGCGCGATTGGGGAAGGTCCTGCACAGCACCTATCTGCCCTCGCTTGTGTATCTGGGCGTCGCGGCAGCGGGTGACGA
>CAZYTS010000105.1:0-2446 GCA_964649855.1 uncultured Gemmatimonadaceae bacterium | reverse complement strand
GAGTTCCGCTATCTTGGTCGGTCGGGTCAAAGTGGCGGTAGAAGGGTCTTAAGAGGACCGGGCCAGGGTTCGGTTGCCGTAGGTTGAGCAGCAGACGACGTTTTCATACTCGATACAAAAGGCTATGTCTCGAATTGGCAGGCAGTTGCGGCAGGTTAATGGGGTTATGCCCAGAGGGCGTCTTGTAAGCGCGGTCGTGGCGTCCATACTCGTCTGGAGTTGCACTTCACCCGCGGACCTGCCGACAGTGGCCACGGTGACCTTTGGGACTTCGGACTCAGTTTTGGTTGGGGGCACGCTTCAGCTCACCCCCACAGTCACCGACGTGAACGGCCGGCCAACGACGGCGCACAATATTCTCTACCAGGCCCTCACGCCGACTGTAAGCGTAGACGATGACGGCCTTGTCACCGGAATTGCGGTTGGCAGTGGGCAGGTTCGTGCCACCGCTGGTGGAGTCTCGGGGGTTGCCAGCATCAGAGTGCTCGCACCGGTAACCCAGGTAGTGATAAGCCCGCAGTCGCCAACGATTGCAATTGGCCAGAATACAACTCTCGTTGCTACCCTAACTAATGGGAGCGGGCAATCTGTTTCGGGACGAGCCGTTACCTGGCGCTCTGAGCAACCGGCAGTGGCAATAGTGAATGCAGCGGGTGTGGTGTCTGCTATTTCTGTCGGCACAGCCACGATTGTTGCGGCGTCTGACTACGACCAGGTTTCTGGCAGCGCTACGGTGACAGTAACGCCGGGTGTTATCCCAATTGCATCGATCACCTTCAACCCGTCAACCGACGTGCTGATCTCGGGCGATCCAAAGCAGTACAATCCCGTGGTCAAGGACGTGCAGGGCAACACGCTGACATCGTTTGTGGGACGCAACGTCCTCTGGCAGTCGACGAATCAGCCGGTTGCAGGTGTTACGCCAGTCTCGCAGGGGGGCGTGGTTACAGCGGGGCTGCCAGGCAGCGCGGTCATAACCGTTACAATCGACAACGTCAGCAGCAACGATCTCAACATCACCGTCGTGCAAGTGGCAACCATAGAGATCGCGCCCAGCCCCGTGAGTCTATCGCAAGCAAACAGGACGCAGCAGCTGACCATTACACTCAAGGACTCTGACGGCAACACGCTCACATCCACCAGACCCATAGGATTTGCCTCTCAAAACCCGACCTGTGTGAGTGTGTCGTCATCAGGGCTGGTTACTGGGCTCTACCCCTCTGGCGTAACGTGCCCCGCCACAGTCACTGTACTCGTCTCAGCTGGTGGCGTAATTCAACCCGTCACCATAAACCTCAATTGATGGTTGAAATGAAAAGAGGCCGCGATGTCTTCACTTCCCTCATTCACTCGCGGTCTCTTTGCAGGCGCGGTGCACGATTCGCTCCTTTTTCCGTTTCCAGCGACCCTCGATCAAGTACGCCCTGACGAAGCCCAGACGGTCCGTCGTCTCATTGCAGAACTTCGCGCGCTCGTTGGCGACGTAATCAACTCTGAGGAGATCGACGAAAAGGAAACGGTCCCGGAGCCGGTGATCACAGCCTTTGCCAGAATCGGGCTCCTGGCACTCACAATTCCGCAAGAGTATGGCGGTCTGGGCCTCTCAGCGACCGGCTATGCCCGCGTGTTCGGCGAGATTTCACGGGTCGATTCATCCTTGGCTGTGCTGGTTGGTGTGCACTGCGGTCTGGGATCGAAAGCCCTGGTGTTATACGGGAACGAAGAACAGAAGGCGCGCTACCTGCCCAGGCTGGCTAAAGGAGAAACACTGGCCGCCTATGCGCTGACCGAACCCGAAACGGGCTCGGATGCACAGAACATCAAGACCACTGCGGAACTGGATCCACGCGGCACACACTGGGTCCTAAACGGCCGCAAGATCTGGATTGGAAATGGGCACCGCGCCGGTGTTATAGCCACCTTTGCCCAGACCTATGTGGAAAGGCGAGGCGAGCGCGTGCAGCGCCCCACGGCTTTTATCATCACTCCCGATATGCCCGGCTTTAAAGTGGCCGGTAAGGTGCGAAAGCTTGGAATCCGTGGGTCGACGCAGGCAGAACTGCACTACGAAAACCTCCGCGTCCCCACCGACCACGTGCTAGGCACCGTGGGAAAAGGCTTTGCTGTCGCAGTTCAAGTACTGAACGGTGGGCGCCTCACCCTCGCGGCCGGTTGCACCGCTGCTGCCCGCAAGGTTCTGGAACAGATGACAAGCTATTCGCAGCAGCGCATCCAGTTTGGCAAGCCCATCGCTGATTTTGAGATCACACAACGCAAGATTGCCAGTATTGCCAGCGACACCTACGCGGCCGATTCCATGCTCGGAATTCTGGGAGCGCTTGTTGACCGTGGCGACGCGGACTATTCGCTGGAAGCCGCCTGTGCCAAGGTACAAGGTGGAATTAATGCCTCCAAAAATTATCAGAACGATGGTGATTCTGTTTAC
>CAZYTS010000104.1:0-13297 GCA_964649855.1 uncultured Gemmatimonadaceae bacterium | reverse complement strand
ACCGAAGAGTCGTATGCGATTCCTCGCAGGGCGTGGGAGCGCATGCGGGGCCGCAGCGACGAGAGCACCAGACCTTCGGGTGGAGGAGTGCGGGCAGCTTCAGGAGCGGCCGCAAGCGTACCAATGCCGATGCCAGCGCGACCTGCACCGGTAACCGCCGACAAACCAACGAATATCGAGTGGGTGCGTCGTCCGCAGCCTGAGGCGACCCCAAACCGCGAAGAACCTCGCGTGCCGCGCCGCGGTATCAGGCGCGACAACGTGGATAGGGGCGGCAGCCGTGGCATGGATGCCCCCTCGCGCGGCATCCGTCATAGCGATCCCCCGCCGCGTGTGTCTACGCCCTCGATCGAACGCAGGAGCCCGGCCCCGTCCCGGAGCCCGGGTGGCTCGCCAGCAATCCGTCGCGGTGGAGACGACAACCGCATACGCCGGAGTGATCCGCCCGCGCGTCAGGCTCCTGCGGTGAGGAGCGAGCCGCGCTCGACGTCTTCTCCGGCCACTTCCAGTGGCACGACCCGGCAAAAGCCCACCGAGGTCAAAAAGCCCACGGAGGAGCGGAAGCCGTAAGTCCGCGTCCGCTGGACGGTTGCAGCGTGATTGAGAAGGGTCCCGCCATGCTTTGGCGGGACCCTTCTCGCTAGATTTGCCTGATCGTGTAGCGCGACGGCGGAGGACTCACTTTTGCCGGGTGCGCCCATTTAAGGGTAAAACGTGAAGCTCGACCTGATACGCAATTTCTGCATTGTAGCACATATCGATCACGGCAAATCGACGCTGGCCGATCGGCTGATTGAAGCGACGGGCACGCTGGAGAAGCGTGCAATGAAGTCGCAGGTGCTCGACACCCTCGATCTCGAAAGAGAGCGTGGCATAACGATCAAGCTCAACGCCGTGCGAATGAACTACACGGCTGCTGACGGCGAGCGCTACGAGCTGAATCTCATTGATACCCCGGGCCACGTGGATTTCACGTATGAGGTCTCTCGTTCGCTTGCGGCGTGTGAGGGTGCCCTGCTCGTTGTGGATGCCTCGCAGGGAATCCAGGCGCAGACCCTTTCCAATCTCTTCCTGGCGCTCGATGCTGGGCTCGAGATAATCCCGGTTCTCAACAAGATAGATCTGCCCGGTGCTGAGCCTGAACGACGAAAGCAGGAGATTCACGATCTTATTGGAACCGACCCGGACGACATTCTCCTTGTGAGCGCCAAAGAAGGCCGCGGCGTTCCCGGGTTGCTCGAAGCGATCATAAAGAGGTTGCCGCCCCCCAAGGGGAGCGTGGACGCGCCACTGAGGGCGCTCATCTTTGACTCGTACTACGACCGCTATCGCGGGGCCATTCCAAGCGTGCGTGTGGTGGATGGGTGCATCAAGCCGGGCACGCAGATCACCTTTGGGTCCAACGAGTCGGTCTACGAAGTGAGCGAAGTCGGCTTTATGCAACTAAGGCAGACGCGCGCCGAGTCGCTCTGTGCTGGCGAGGTGGGATACGTGCTGGCCAATGTGCGGTCGGTGCAGGAAACGCGGGCGGGCGACACGATTTTTGACGCCTCCAACAGAGCCAAGGAAGCGCTGCCCGGCTACAAAGAAGTCCACTCAATGGTATTTGCCGGGATTTATCCCACCGACACCTCGCAGTACGAGCAGTTGCGCGATGCTTTGTCAAAGCTTCAGCTCAATGACGCCTCTCTTAAGTACGAGCCAGAGACTTCAACGGCACTCGGCTTCGGCTTCCGCTGCGGATTCCTTGGGCTCCTGCACATGGAGATCGTGCAGGAGCGTCTCGAGCGCGAGTTCAACCTGGACCTTGTGACCACGGTGCCTAACGTTGAATACCACGTTTACGGGACCGATAGTGAAATGAAGTTGATCGAGAATCCGTCGCGTCTCCCCGACCCTGCATCGATCGAGCGTATCGAGGAGCCCTACGTAAAGGCACGGATCGTGGCGCCCGCCGAGTACATCGGACCGATCATGACTCTTGGGACCGAGCGTCGTGGTGTCTATAACGGAATGAAATACGTTGATACGGCCCGCGTGGAGTTCGACTGGGAGTTCCCGCTGGCCGAGATCATTCTGGATTTCTACGATAGACTCAAGACGGTGAGCCGGGGCTACGCCTCACTTGATTATGAACTCGGTGACTACAGACCGGGAGCATTGGTAAAGCTCGACATGCTGATCAACGGCGACCCAGTGGACGCATTCTCTGTCATTATTCACCGTGACAAGGCTTATGATTGGGGGCGAAAGATCGCCGACAAGCTAAAGGAGCTCATTCCCAGACAGCTCTTTGAGGTGATCATCCAAGCTGCAATCGGTAACAAGGTGATTGCCCGCACGACGGTAAAAGCCCTGCGCAAGGACGTGCTCTCCAAGTGCTACGGCGGCGACATCTCGCGAAAGCGCAAGCTTTTGGAGAAGCAGAAGGAGGGAAAGAAGAGGATGAAGGCGGTTGGGAGCGTGGAGATTCCGCAGGAGGCGTTCCTGGCGGTGCTGCAAGTGGATTGACCCGAGGGGCGGCAGCGCTCAGAACGCTTCGACGCTGTAATGCTTCGACGCCTCTGCGCTGCAGCACTTCGACGCTTCTGCGCTGCAGTGCTTAGACGCTTCGACGCTTTGTGGCCCTGGCCACTCTCAGCGTAATCGGCCCGTAGTAACAACTACCTCCTGCGCCCCAACTACGGGAAGCGCGGCTTCCATCTGCGTGGCTGAGCCGGGAACAGCGCTCGCGCCATGGCCCTGGTGGGCTGCGGCGCCTGAGGCCTTTGGCTGAGCGGCCTGCTGTGACCAGGCGATCGTCAAAGAATCTCCGCTGAGACCAAACACAGGATAGCCTGCTGCCACGGTTGTGTCGCTCGCCACGACTGGGGCCCTAAAGGAACGGCCGCCGTCAATCGAGACACGCACGAGGACTCTTGACGGGTCCTCCCTTCCGTCGTCCCACACCGCCACAACCCTGCCATCTTTACCAAGTGCGAGTTGCACGTGCGCCGGCCGTGAGAATTGCGCCGTGCCTAACGGGATAGCGTCTCCAAAGTCGAGGCCTGCGGCCGCGGTGCGCGCATAATACACGCCGGGCGCTCCCTCCTTTCCTGTCCACCACGCTATGTGAACCGCGCCGGTAGAATCCACTTGCATCGACGGCCCGGCATGGGGACAACCTTCAAATACCCAGTTGTCTTCGTGCACCCGTACGGGCTTGCTCCACGTTGCGCCCTTGTCACTGGACTCGGCGACCACGATGTCGCGCACGTTTCCCGGCAGCACACTCCGCCACGCCAGGTAGACCTTGCCGTCTGACGACGTTGCAATTGCGGTTCGGCAGCATGGGCACGACTCATCCTGCGCCACACGAATGGCTGGAGTCCAAGTGGCTCCGCGATCAACTGATCGGGTTATGTAGGTGGCTGAAGGTTCGGGGCTTTGGGACTCCAGCCAGGCAACGTAGATGGAGCCATCGGGGGCCACATGGAGTGCGTGGAAGTTGCGTGACCCTCCCAGCGAGTCGGGACTCACGGATCGTGGAGCATCCCAGCTCTTTCCACCATCATTGGAAGAGGCCAACCTCAATGTTGCATGCGGGAAGCGTCGCCCCGGCACGACCTTTACTACTGCGTACAATGCAAAAAGCGTGCCATCACCTGCATACTCGAGTTTGGGGGGTGCCTCTCCGTGCGGCTCGATGCTACCTAACGAGTCCCGCAGCTCCCAGGGCCCGCTGCCGCCGGTCGTGGTGTATAAACGACCGTCGCTGCCAGCCCCCGGCGCCGCTATCCAGGCTACGGTGCGCGCACCAGCTGGAGAGATCGCGTACATCGGCGCAGCTCCCTGCCCCGTTGCAGCACTCAGGACTTCGCTCTCTTCCAGCACCACCGCGGGCTGCGGCTGGCAACCCACTGCCAGCACGCAGACCGCTCCTAAAGCTGCAAACCGGACCATTGTCGACCTCCTCATCGTGACCAGAGCCAGCGAATACCGGCGTAGACCATACGGGGATTGCCGGGGGTGTATTGCTCCCGGTTAAAGGCGTTGTAAGACACCAGCTCGGCGTAGTGCTCGTCCAGCAGATTCACAACGCGGCCAAATACCTCGGCGCCGTTATGCAATTTGTAGTTTGCATGAAGCGTCCATATGTCAAAGCCGCCGTACTTGTGCGTATTGTCGGCGTCCATGAAGTACGTTCCGGTGTGCGACCACTCTGCGGCAACCCGGCCGCCGTTGAACAATCGTGGAGTGTACGTGAGGAGCACGTTCCCCATCGTGCGGGGCGCCTGTTCCATCGTCTTTCCGGCATAGCTCACGTTTGCTCCCGAGACTGGAATCACCCACTCCTCGTAAGTGTGCTCGGCGCTGCTCCATGCTGCATCGACTCTCAGGTCACTCCTCAGCGCTGCGCCGAGTGACGCTTCTATGCCCCTGTGCTCAGTCTCTCCGGCGTTCGAAGAAGTGCTGACGCCATTGGCATCGAGTATCGACAGGATGTCGTTCTCTACGCGCATGTTATATGCAGCAATCGTGTATAGAATGCGCGAGCCGGCTGCGGTGCCGCGCACGCCAACCTCGGTGCTGTGCGCCACCACCGGCTTGAGGTCCACCGTGTTGGCGTTTGCCCCCTGCTGAAAGAGCTGACCCTGCGCAGGCGCCCTGAATCCCTGGCGGTAAGACGCGTACGCGTTTATCCCCGCCCCTAACTCCGCCGTGACTCCAACCTTTGGACTCATCCGGTTGAAAGTGCGCTTGGTGTCTTCGGGAACGCGGAACCTCCCCGTCTGTATTGGAGCCAGGTTGGTGCGGTAGTTGTATCCTGAGTGGTCGTTGCGTACACCAAAGTCTATGCGGATGCGGCTCGTGGGTGAGAACTCGGCGTGGATGTACGGAGATGCCTGGCGATAGCTCACTTCGTAGTCGTAATGCGCGTCCCCCACGGTGTAAGCTGACCAGATACTGTCCGGCCCCGTCCTTGAAGATGTTATCCCATTGTTGGCGATATCTCCGGGAGAGTATTCAGCGTCAACTCCCACAACCAAACGCGTACGAAGCGGCTCAAAATCACGACGATACTTGACCAGAAGCCCATACGAGTCGTTGCGCGTGTCCCAGATCTCCGGATTGAACGTGAGCTGCCAGTTGGGAATGAGGTCCAGCACGTTGTGCCTGGCAAAGGGAGTGAGGCTCAGGCTCGACGTTCCCTTTTCATACTCCGCAGCCGTGGACCATCTGAGGGCTCTGACTTCCCTGAACGCAATGGGCGAACGATTGAGCGATGGACGCTGTTCAAAGTTGGCGCCGTTTAGGGGAAGCACGTCCTTCTGATCCACCGAAGTACCGGTTACGACAGTCCGGAAGGTCCAGTTGCTGGAGGTCCAGAGGTCGTGGCGTAGCGTAGCGCTGTAGCGCTCGTATGGTGCATCGTCCTTAAAGCCGTCTGCCTGCGTGGCGTTGAGGTCCACGCGAATACCCTGGTTGTGACTTGTCAGTCCACCGGTCGCGAGGAGTCTCTTGTAGCCGTATGCGCCCGCTTCTGTGGCAATGTCTACAGAGGGTGAAACGGGAGCAGGACGTGTGAGTACGTTGATGACGCCGCCGATTGCGTCACTGCCGTAGAGCGCCGTACCCGGACCTTTGAGGACCTCCATTCCACCGGATTGCGGGAGGTTGACCTCGTAGAGGGCGTTGTGATTAAAGAAGCCAGTGGACCGTGTGGGAACGCCGTCTTCGAGATAGAGATAGAGCGGCTTGGTGCTGATTGGCTGCCTGATTGCGGTTGAGTGGCCTTCGCCCGAAAGCTGCGATACATGAACACCGGGAAGTCGGTTGACGATTTCAGCCGGATGTGCAGCCCGGGCATCACGCACTGCTTCACCAGACAGAACGTCGATGGTTGCCGAAGCATCGGTGCGTCGCTGCATTTCGCGTGTAGCCGACACCACAAGTGGCGCAATCACCTGCGCCGAAGGCGTGAGGATGACGTCGAGCATTGACTCGCGTCCACTCGTGATGGTCGTCTGGACGCTGCGGCTGGCGTACCCGATCCGCTGAACGGTTATTGTCACGCTCCCTGGAGCGAGTCCGGCAAGTGCATAGCGTCCATTTGCGTCTGTCTGCACCCCACGCATCGTGCCACGCACGAGAACGGTCGCCTCGGCCACACCGGTGCCCGAAGCCGAATCGGTGACAGTTCCGCGCAAGGTGCCGCTGCTTTGCGCCGCCAGTGGTGATGCTATCAGCACTGCCAGAGCAAGAGCCCCGGCAATGCGCCTGTGTCTATCAATCATGTTATAGCCCGCTTTTTGAGGGTTCCGTAGTGCGTGCGAGATGCACGCCTCAACACGAGGTCGACGGAGCGGACTTATTTACCTTGCACGCAAGCTCCCTTTAGTACGGGAGACTCGCGGATGGTATTGTATGCGTGAGGCGCAGCGCGCCCGCGTTCTGTCCGCTCAGGCGGACTGGGAGGGAGGCGCCGTAGCGAAGGGAAGAACGTGCGCTACGCGACTTGCCGGAGCGAGAGCTGTCGTCCCAGCCGGTGCAAGGTCAAGGGCGACAGGTAGAGAAAATGCCGCTGCACGCGCACTCCCCGGATCCATTGCCATGGTGCCGCAATGAGGTCCCGGGCAGCAACAATTGCCGTCAGAGTTCTGATCGCCACCTTGCGTCTCTGCAGGAGCATGGTGCGCGTGATGGCCGGCAACTTCCTGGGCAGACTCCGCGGCTGTAACCGCCACTACCGACGCTGCGTTGTGTTCGGGACACGGGTGCACGAGCTGAGGTGCGCCCACATAGAGGGCGAACCACAACATGTACATCAGGCCTGTAAGCCTTTTCGCGTTCGTGAACACTCTCATGTACAGTGACTGAGACTCTTAAGATATGATACGGACTCGACTTCGGCACCCTTGAGCCGGGGCCGATTGCACGCCCAAGCCGGCCGGGAGACGCTTGGCGTGTTAAAATCCAGCTATTCCTCGCAGTTTCGCGCCGCGTCGTCCACCAATCGAAGCCAAACCTTATCAGACCCGAGCGTTGAGCCGATCGCTGGTCATTCAGACCTCGTTTCTTGGCGACGTGATTCTCACGACGCCGCTCCTCGCGCATCTAGCCAGGTCGACTGACGCCGGAACTGTAGACGTCGTGGCAACGCCGCAGGGGGCGTCGCTCCTTAAGGGACATCCGGCGGTAGGGCGACTCGTTGCTTATGACAAGCGGGGGGCCGATTCCGGCATCTCTGGCTTTCGACGTGTTGTCAATACGATCCGATCAATTGACAAGGATGACGTAGTCTATCTTGCCCAGGGATCGATTCGCTCTGCTATGCTTGCTCTTGCAGCACGATATCCCAACCGCATTGGCTTTGACACCGCGGACGGACGCTGGCTCTATACAAAACGAGTAAAGTATCGGGAGGATCTGCATCACTCCCAGAGGCTCCTTTCCCTGGCGGAGGAGCAGCCGTCGGCAAGTTCCACACTCCCTGCCTTGGGTGAATCGAGGCCGCGGCTCTACCCTTCTCAAGCCGACAAGCAGGCGGTGGATGCGTTGCTTAGCGAGGCGGAGTTCGACGGCAGCGTCCCTCTTGTAGCCGTGGCACCGGGCAGTGTGTGGGCCACGAAGCGCTGGCCGTACTACCCGGACCTTGCCCGCCTCCTGCCAGGTGATTGGCGCATTGTAGTTGTAGGGAGTGCACAGGACCGCGGACTTGCCGGCCTCATTGTTGCCGCAGCGCCAGGCCGGACCATCGACGCCACAGGTCACCTTTCGCTTCTGGCGTCAGCGGAGTTGATTGGCCGAGCTTCCGTACTCATAACCAACGACTCCGCACCACTCCACATGGCATCGGCCATGAACACGCCAACAGTTGCAGTCTTTGGACCCACTGCGCCGCGGCTCGGCTTTGGTCCCCTTGCAGCCAGGAACGCCATCGCCGAAATCGTGGAGCTCGAGTGCCGGCCCTGTCACGCCCATGGTCCCATGACCTGTCCGCTTGGGCATTTCAATTGTATGCGACATCTCGACGCAGACCGCGTTTTTGCGATTACCCGATCCATCTCCGAAAACTGAACGTGGACCACACTAGCGCGCTGGGTTTAACGCTGGCACTTGCCGTAGGTCTCGTACTCGGCCTGCTCGGCGGCGGCGGGTCACTGCTCGCTGTCCCGATCATGCTCTACGTCTTCAGGATCCCGACCAAACCGGCTGTGGCCATGAGCCTGGCAATCGTGGGTATGAGCTCAATGGTCGGCTTTCTCGCACATCTCAGGCAGGGCACCGTAAATCTCAGAATTGCGGTGCCCTTTGGCTTATTCGCCATGCTGGGAGCCTTTGTTACTGCGCGACTCTCACATCTGGTGAGTGCTTCGCTTCAGCTTTTTCTCTTTGGTGTCTTTGCTATTGTGGCAGCTGTGCTGATGTTGAGAGACTCATCCAACCGAGAAAGCGATGAGAACGGTTCGCGAACCGGCCCCGTTCGCTTTGCTCCTGTGCTGGCTCTGCAGGCAACTGGCGTTGGAGTTCTCACCTCACTCATCGGTGCTGGCGGTGGTTTCATGATCGTCCCTGCCCTCGTCCTGATTGCGCGCGTGCCGATACGGGCAGCCGTGGGAAGTTCGCTACTCATAATCACTCTCAACGCCCTCGCGGGCTTTGCCGGCTACATCGGTCAGGTCCCGATGGACTGGTCTCTGATCGGGGCTTTCACGAGCGTAGCGGCCCTGGGCGCTGTAGTAGGGTCCAAGCTCGTGCCTTACGTGGCCCAGGACCGCATCAAGCAGGGATTTGCCGCCATGATTGTGATTCTGGGCGGATATATTGTTCTGCGCGGGCTTGGCGTGGCGCCTTGACCCCCTGAGCCCGGGTCCTTGGGGCGACAACAGAACACACCACCGACCGCGCGATGTCCAAATCCACCACTGAAAAGTTCATAGTTGGCGTCGATCTTGGTGGCACAAACGTAGGGGTCGGAGCGCTCAGTATAGATGGCAAGACGCTCTATGCCAGGCACAGCGAGCCAACGCTCGCCGAGCAGGGTGCCGACGCTGTTGTGGACAAAATGGTGCGCCTGATCAATACGGTGATCGAAGAAACGTTGGCAGCAACCGGAGCGTCGCGCGCGGATTGCCTTGGGGTGGGAGTTGGAGCTCCGGGGCCCCTGGACCGCGAACTCGGCCTGGTAGTCACCACTCCAAATTTAGGCTGGACTAACTTTCCTCTGCGTCAGGTGATTGCTGATCGTGTGGGACTCCGCGCCACACTCGACAATGACGCCAACTGCGCGACTTTAGGTGAATGGTGGCAGGGAGCAGCTCGTGGCGGCAAAAACGTTGTCGGTATGACAATCGGAACCGGGATCGGAGGCGGACTCATACTCGACGGAAAACTCTACCACGGCTCGTCCGACGTTGCGGGCGAAATTGGCCACACCACTGTCGACCTCACGGGGCGCCGCTGCAAGTGCGGCAACTATGGATGTCTCGAAGCCTATGCTTCGGGACCTTCCATTGCAGAAAGGGCGCGCGAAGCACTTGCAGGCGACAGCACCTCGGTCTTGCCACAGATGGCTGGCGGAAACCTCGACAATCTCACCGCAGCTACCGTTTATGACGCGGCCAAGAAGGGAGACGCTATTGCTCTCGAAGTCGTGCGAGAGACCGCGCGTTTTCTAGGTACCGGTATCGCCAACCTCCTCAACGTGTTCAACCCCGACGTGGTGGTTATAGCTGGAGGAGTAACACAGGCCGGGGAGTCGCTCTTTGAACCGATGATTCGCGAAGTCAAACGCCGAGCCTTTAAGCCAGCGGTGGAATCGTGCAGGATTGTACCGGGGCAGCTTCCGGGAACCGCAGGTGTGGTCGGCGCGGTAGCCACCTTCAAGGAACAGGCGCTGGGAGGGGTCTGAAATGCCTCCCGCATGCCCCACAGAAAGCACGCCAGCTCGTAACTTGACGCGCTGAGGACCTATGCGCGTGGGAGTTATTGGGTCCTTCGTATGGGACGTGATCCACGGCAGGGATCCGCGACACGAGCCCGTGGAGGAGTGGGGTGGGATCACTTACTCGCTCTCGGCGTTCGATGCCGCACTGCCTAACGATTGGCAGATAGTACCACTGGCCAAGGTCGGAGCGGATCTATTCCCACGCGCCAGAATGTTTCTTCGCGGATTGCGGCGCGTGGCACCGGACGCCGAGCCGATCGAGGTGCCACAACCCAACAATCGAGTCGAGCTCTTCTACCTTTCTGAAGAGCGGCGCAGTGAATACCTGAGTGGTGGTGTGCCTCCCTGGTCCTGGCTCGGTCTCAAGCCACTGCTGCGCGATCTCGACGCGCTCTACGTGAACCTGATAAGCGGCTTCGAGCTTGACCTCGAAACGATGCAGTTAATCCGGCAGCATTTCACGGGCCCGATCTACTGTGACCTGCATTCCCTTTTGCTGGCCGTGCAGGCGAGCGGGCTTAGAACGCTCCAGCCACTTCCGAACACGGAGGGATGGTTGCGTTGCTGCGACATGTTGCAGGTAAACGAAGACGAGATGTCCATGATTGCAACAGATCCGATGTCGTTGGCGGCGACGGCGATGCAGTGTGGCGTGTCGTCGCTGATTGTCACACTCGGCGCGCGCGGGCTGGTTTATGTTAACGCGCCGGGCTTTGAGCGACTCACTGACCTTAAGAGTCGCGGTAGTGACTCATCACTGTCAGGAGGAGCAGTGTCGACCGCGCTTGTGAAAGCTTCGCGCCCAAATGTCAAGGCTTCTTACAATGACCCAACCGGATGCGGTGATGTTCTTGGCGCTACCATCTTCTCGCGACTGCTTTGTGGTGATACGTTTGCGGACGCGTTACACACCGCGGTCCAGGCCGCGGCACGCAACGTCGAGTTTCGCGGCGCATCAGGTCTGGCGCATCATCTTCGCGGCGAACTGATACCCACGTGACAACTGTAATCACCGTCCCTCCTTCACTCGATGATCAGACGTTTGAAAGCGTCCTCGAGCAGCTCGCTCCGGTTTCGCCGGACGAGAAAGTTCTCGTCGATGCACGTCACACGCGCTGGTCTTCGCCATATGGCTTGACCGCATTGCTCACTCTCGCACAGTCGCGCGGCGAACGCGCTTCGTTCACCGGTCCAGAGACCGAGGAGACTGCGAGCTATTGGCAACGCGCTGGTTTTTATGATCACGCCGAGGGACTCTTTGAAATGCACGGTCACGTGCCACGACCTAGAGCCGCGGCAGCGGAATCGAATGTTCTGCTCGAAATAACGCCCGTTGCCAAGAGCGACGACGTGCACGATGTAGTTGAAAGGATCCAGACAAAGGCGCAGTCGATTCTTGTCAATGAGCTCAATCTGGATCCCATGGCCACGATGCGTTTTGCCATGACGCTTTCTGAAGTTTGTCAGAACATCGTCGAGCACGCGCAGACCACGGGGTGGGTTGCCGTTCAGACTTACCGCTACCGGCAGCGGCTTGGCCGGCGCGTGGTGGTAATTGCAGTCTGTGACGCCGGGATCGGTTTCCGCCGCTCGCTCGAAAGCGCCCAGGGGCGCAAGCTCAGCGACCGCTGGGATGACGCCATGGCGCTCGAAGACGCGGTGATTCGCGGCGTAAGCCGCTTTCGGGACCCTGGGCGGGGACAGGGACTTGCCGGAGTTCGGCGCTACGTCGGCAAGTGGGAAGGAAAGCTTTCAGTTCGAAGTGGAACGGCGCGCATTGCCATTGTCCCATCCTGGGACGACGATGCGCCGCTGGTCGAAGGGCTCTCGGCGTTTCCGGGAGCTCAGGTTCAGATCACGATTCCGGAACGGGTTGCGCAGCGGTGAAATATCATATTGACGTAAGCTCCGTCCTGAGACGGACAGTATGCGATCTCTATTCGAACCTCGTTACGCGTTCCACTGGCGCGACGGTTCGCAAGGCAATCGAGGAAGCTCTGGCCGGGCTCCCGGAACCCAATGTCACTGTAATCGACTTTTCACACGTAACTCTGCTTGATTTTTCGTGTGCCGACGAAGTTGTGGGCAAACTGCTTTACGCGTACCAGCGTCGTCTGCATCCCCAGACATACTTTCTGATTCGCGGAGTACACGCCGCACACCTTGAAGCCATCGAGGCCGTGCTGGAGCGTTACAATCTTGCAGTGATCGTACAGGACGACGCCGGCAGCGTGCAGTTAGCTGGGACGCTGGATGACGGAGCGCGTGCGGTTTGGCAACTGGTACGCGAGCACGGCAGCCTGGAACCACACCAGGTTGAAGCCGAGCTCGGTGTGCCGGTTGAGAGTTATGCCCAGGCGCTCGACGAACTGTCGTCCAGACGACTGGTGGTGTTGCGCGACGACGGGATAGTCGCGCTGCCTCAGGCCTCGTGAGCATCAGGTCAAACCCTCCGCTGCATGTAGTTGGCTTCATCGCTTCAAAAAAGGGCGATGTGGACCGGGGACCCGAAGCGCGCCTTAATAAAGAAGAAGCCCAGATCCGCCTCCTCAACGATAGAGAGCTGGCCTGGGTTCAAGGGCCGCGCCGCAATGAGCTCGCTACGATCACTATAGACGACTCCGTTCCCAAGGGTGGAGTGATCCTGCGGGACATACTCGGTGTAGCAGTTTCCGAAGTCATTCGCATTCAGAAGCCTGACCTGGACCGCCGCGATCGCGGCCAGAACGTGTAGGAGGCCAGATGCCGCGTTCGCGAGAAGGACCACAGAAGCCTGCAACTATTGCTGTGCACGGCGTGGATTCCCTGGGCAGCGACGACGAGCCGGTAGTCTTTCCACTGATTCAATCGGTCAACTTTCTCCAGCAGCGCGGGACCGACGAAGGAATGCGATACCCGCGCTATGGAAACTCACCTAACGCGGAAAGGGTGCAGCGCACTCTCGCAGCACTCGAAGGGACAGAGTCGGCGCTGGTTCTTGCCAGCGGAATGGGTGCCACCGCGTGCGCACTGCTGGCGCTCCTGCGGCCCGGCGACCACCTCCTCGCCAGTAAGTGGATCTATGGCGGTACCCACAGACTCCTGACAGAGGAGTTCAGTACACTCGGCATAGACGTTACGCTGGTGGATCCCATGGAGTCGCGTACGTGGCGTAACAATCTGAGAAAAGAAACGCGAGCGATCTTTGTGGAGTCGCCGGTAAACCCTACCTGCCGTGTGCTGGACTTGCGCAGCATCCGCTACATCACGAGAGAAGGTGGGCTCGCCCTCGTGGTGGATTCCACATTTGCTTCGCCGGTAAATTTCAGGCCCGTTGAGCACGGCGCCGACGTGGTAATCCACTCGGCGACCAAGTATTTGAACGGA
>CAZYTS010000103.1:9521-13323 GCA_964649855.1 uncultured Gemmatimonadaceae bacterium | reverse complement strand
TTGCAACAGGTGCGGGCGCAAACACGTCGTTGGTAGCGCTGAGACTGCCGTAGAACGTTTTGGCTCTTTGGGCGCTGTGACGTTTCAAGACTTTAGAGGCTGACGACGTTTCGACGCTTCGACAGCCCCCGGCATCGCCACTGAGCCGGGAGCTGGGGCCGGTCGCCGAGGCCTTGCCGCTTTGCAGCGGGTCTCGAATTGTGCGGCAGGGCGAAGCGTCGCAGCAGCGCCCTAGATCGCCTGTAGTACGTCGTATCCTGTGATCACGTAGGTCTTGCCCGCAGGAAAATCGCGCACGAGAACCGCGGGGCTCTGTGGGGTGATCATTGGCGCGAGCAGCTTGACCGGCGTCTCGATGTCTACAAAGGGGAAGGCCTGCTGCATGATCGACTCGACAGGCTCCTTTCTCACCGCCGGATTTGCCACGAGGCTCGCATAGGCGTGCGACTCGCTCAATGACCCGACTATGCGGTCTTCACGAGTGACGGGTATCTGAGAAAAGTCGTTTTCGATCATCCGTTTCATCGCCTGCTCGACCGTCACGCTTACTTCAACTCCGACGATTGCTGCTACAGTCTTGTTGCTAACCAGGCTGCGTGCGGTTGCGCCGCCAACGGTTTCATACCCCATCTTCTGCATCCACTCGGGATTGAAGATCTTTCCGAGGTAGCGAGTGCCATGGTCATGAAATATGACAACGACCCTTTCGCCTTTGGCAAATCTGTCCTTGAGCTGCAACAAACCAGCAATAGCGGAGCCGGCGGAGTTGCCTGCCCAGATGGCTTCCTGCCTGACGAGCTCGCGCGTGTAGATCGCTGCATCGCGATCGGTCACCTTCTCAAAGTGGTCGATCACGCTCATATCCACGTTGGCGGGAAGGAAATCCTCACCGATGCCCTCGGTCACATACGGATAGATCTCGTGCTTGTCGAACTCTCCGGTCTCCTTGTACTTCTTGAAGATCGAGCCATAGGTATCGATCCCCCAGATCTTGAGCCTGGGATTTCGTTCCTTGAGATACTTTCCGGCGCCACAGATGGTGCCGCCCGTACCAACTCCTGCTACCAGGTGATCGACACGCCCCTCCATCTGCTCCCAGATCTCGGGGCCGGTCGTCTCGTAGTGCGCCTGGCTGTTGCTAAGGTTGTCGTATTGGTTCGCCTTCCACGCGTTTGGAGTTTCAGCGACCAGGCGCGAGGACACTGAGTAATACGAACGTGGGTCTTCGGGATCCACGTCGGTGGGGCATACAATTACCTCAGCACCAAAGGCACGTAGCGCGTCTACCTTCTCTCTGGACTGCTTGTCTGTCGTTGTGAAAATGCAGCGATAGCCCTTTACGATGCCCGCAATGGCCAGCCCCATCCCGGTATTGCCGCTCGTTCCCTCGATGATCGTTCCACCCTTCTTGAGCAACCCCTTTCGCTCAGCGTCCTCGATCATCTTGAGCGCCATGCGGTCCTTGATGCTGTGACCGGGATTGAATGTCTCAACCTTGGCGTAGATCGTGGCAGGAATCTCCTGTACGATCCTGTTAAGCCTGACTAATGGAGTATTGCCAATAGTGCCAAGTATGTCGTCAAAGACGTTGTGGGCCATTTTGGAGGGCTCGGGGTGATTCGAGATCGTCTCTGCAGCGCTAAAACTAACTGCCAATGCCGCATTTCAATGCCCTGCCTCTCCTGCCGGAACCCTCTCCGGCACAGTCGCAGGGTCGGCTCTCAAGTCTGAGTTGTGGTGGATACTGCCACAGCAACGTAACTTCATCCCCTGACTCGCACACCGGAGCGCTGCTGATGAGGCATTTTGCCGCAGGACTCGTCGTTCTGGCTGTAATCCTGGCGGGCGACGTCGGTGCTCAGGCCAGAACTCTTCACTGGCGCGCGATTACCGTGGATGCAAGGCTCGATAGCGCCGGCAATCTCCACGTACGCGAGCGCCAAGCCATGGTTTTTAACGGCGATTGGAACGGAGGTCAGCGCAGCTTCTCGGTTCCCATGAACCAACGCTTCACCTTTGAGCGGCTGCTCATGCTCGATTCCCTCACCGGTGCGACGCTCGAACTCCGCGAGGGTGATCTCGATGAGACCAACAACTATGGCTGGGCAGAGAACCGTACGCTCAGGTGGCGCAGTCGACAGCCCAATGATCCGTTATTCAGGAACACCGAACTCACTTACGTCCTGGAGTTTTCATACTCTAACATTCTGGTGCCACAGCGTGACGGGAGCTTTCTGCTCGATCACGACTTTGCCTTTGCTGACCGCGAAGGCTACATCGGACAGTTTATCGTAAACCTCGAGATCGATTCCGCGTGGAGCGTTCCCGCTGGCGTAAGTGGCACTTTCGGTCCGATAAGCCTTCCCCCTGGCGAAGGATACGTGGTCACGGTCCCGCTTACATACCGCGCCGCCGGTCAGCCTTCGGGAGTCTACTTTGGGGCTGGAGCTGCAACGCGTTTCCCGCTTGCTGTACTCCTTTTGGCCGGACTTGGCTTTATAGCTCTCACTTTGTTCCGCTACGAAAGTGCCAGCGGAAGGCTCGACGGCACCGACTTGCATGCACCAGTAGACGAGCGCTGGCTCGAGGCCAATGTTTTTAACATGAGACCCGAGGTGGTCGGCGCAGCATGGGACGACGCTACCGGTGCTCCTGAAGTCACGGCTCTTCTGGCGCGACTCGAAGGCGAGAAAAAGCTCAAGAGCGAAGTCAGCAAGTCGGGCTTAGGATGGTTCAGCACTCCGGTTCTCACGCTCCGACTTCTTGTACCTCGTAACCAGTTCAAATCATACGAGCGCGACCTTATAGATGCGCTCTTTCAGGGCTCGGAACAGGAGACCGACACCAAACGCATCCGCAAGCGCTATGCAAAGTCGGGATTTGATCCCTCGTCCAAGATCAAGTTTGGAGTTGAAGCGCTGCTAAAGGCGCACGATCGTTCCCAGGCGCCAGAAAAACCCAAGCCGATGCGCACGCTTTTTCTGCTTGGTGCATTCCTCGTTCTGGCCATAGTAGGAGCAATCCTGCACCCGGCAGATCTCGTTGTCCTGATCTTTGCAGCAATCGCGTCGATGTTCACCTTCATCATTGCGATGATACAGGCGGTGCTTTGGCAAAAGCGGCTGGAGAATCCTGTGCCGCACATGCTGCGCTTCATTATTCCCGTCGGACTGCTCGCAGCAGCCCTCATATTCATCCTTGCACGTGCTCCATTCCGCGTGGGTCCCTTTGCCCTCGCGGCACTCGTGGCCCTCGTACTTGCAGTCGCCAGTAGCGTTTTTAACCTGGCACGCGGCCGACACAGTGCCGAACGAATCGTGCTCCGCAAACGACTGATGCTGGCGCGCAACTACTTCAGGGAACAACTAAAGCATCCACATCCAGTGCTGCGCGACGAGTGGTTTCCTTACCTCCTCGCCTTTGGACTCGGCAACAGAATGGACAAATGGTTCCGCGCCTTTGGCGGGGCTACTACTCCATCGCGCGACGGTTACACTAGCTCCACTTCGTCGTTTGGGTCTTCGTCGAGTAGCGCGCCAACCTGGAGCGGAATGGGAGGAGGAGGCGGCTTTGCCGGCGGTGGCTCGAGCTCCAGCTGGGCCGCAGCCGCTGGACTCATGGCGTCTGGAGTATCGGCGCCAAGCTCGAGCTCCAGTGGCGGAGGTGGTGGAGGTGGCGGCGGTGGTTCCTCGGGCGGAGGCGGAGGCGGGGGCTGGTAGGGAGGCTGAGGTTGAGGAGCCGAGGGGCTACGGTTGCTCGAAACCCGCTCATCTGAGCCCCTCCCACTGGCGGATCCGGGGCT
>CAZYTS010000103.1:0-9421 GCA_964649855.1 uncultured Gemmatimonadaceae bacterium | reverse complement strand
TAAAAGAAGCCGTTCCCGCCCGTGCCCTGCAGATTTCGCTGTCCGCAGCCCCTCGAAGCGTGCGCCGAGTTCCACGAAGTGGGATTGGCTCCCCCACCGACACGGTCGTGATGACCAACCATGGCCCGGCCGGTCTCCGCGTTGCTCGTCCAGTTGCTGCAGGTGGTATCCAGCGTATCGGTTGCTACCGTTCCATCCAGGTTCGATCCGGTAAGGATGTCGTGCATGTTGGGTGAATCACCGCGTCCATTGACCTGATCTCCCTTTTCGGTAAGGCTGTTTTCTTTCCCGAGTTTGTTGTTGTCGCTGTGGAGATCAGCCACGTTCTGCGCCACCATTACACCTTTGACGTTGTACCAGGGGCCGCTCCCGATACGGTCGCGGGCGTTTACCGCTGGCTGGCCATTGGCTGCTGTAGCGCTCAGGTATGCGTGCCACGTCATTCCTGTGATTCCGGCAGCGGTCGCGAGCTGCCCGCAATGAGCATCCGCTCCCGCCAAACCGCCAAGTGCAGCACCGTCACCCGATCCTACACTGGTGATAAAGAAGCTCGGCCTATTCTGAGCTCCCGCAAGTGCAGCAGGTATGAGGACCGCTGCTGCGACCATTGCCGTTCGCATTGCCTTCATGAATCCCTCCTGACCGTGGTCCAATATCTGTGAGAGTAAAGGTCGTACCTCAGCTCCAACGCAGATCGTGCTTTGAAATCGGCAGTGAGCGAATTCGTTTACCCGTCGCTGCATAAATGGCTCCGCACAACGCTGGCGGCACCGGTGGCAAGGCCGGCTCACCGATTCCGGTCGGTGCAAAATCGGTGATCCTGAAGTGCACCTCAACGGGCGGCACCTGACGCAGACGAATAAGCGGGAAGTTGTTGAAGTTGGACTGCACGACCCGCCCGCGTTCGATGGTGATCTCCTGCGCAAGTGCTTCGCTGAGACCGTCGAGCACGGCTCCTTGCACCTGGTTCTCTGCGTTGCTGGGGTTGATGATCTGGTTGCCGACATCGCCTGCAACCCACACCTTGTCTACTGTGAGGGTGCCACGATTGCTCACCGTAGCCTGGACGACTTCGGCAAAGTGCCCGCGGTGACTGAAATGGAAGGCCACTCCCATTCCTGTCCCGCGTGGAAGTTGCTTGCCCCAGCCCGACTTCTCGCGCACCAGTTCGAGCACACCGCGCATGCGCTCAGGATTGAAGACGGCCCACGCTGGTGGAGCCTGCTGCCCTTCTCGCACCGGATCTTCGATAGGTGTATTCGCCAGAAGGTCCAGCCGGAATTGCAGTGGATCCTTGCCAGCCGACTCGGCGAGCTCGTCGATGAAAGACTGGATGGCAAACGCTATCCCGTTGCTCCCCGGGGCACGCAAAGCGCCTGTTGGGACGCCAAAGGGAATGAGACTGGACTCCAGCGTGAAATTCGGGATGTAGCGAGCCGGGAACTCCGTGGGTGAAATCGACGCGCTCGCGGCAAAGCGCTCGCCTTCACCAAAGGAAACGAAGTGGTCGCGCCACGCCGTGATCTTGCCGCTTGAATCGACCGTACCGCTCAAATTGTGCCAGCCAGCCGGCCGATAGAGGTCATGCTGCGTGTCGTCTTCGCGAGTCCAAACGAGCTTAACAGGCACACCGGCCTGACGAGCTATCCACGCCGCTTCCACCATCGAATCATTGTAGAGCCGCCGTCCAAATCCTCCGCCGCTCCTGATGATGTGGATGGTAATGTTCGACTCGTCGATTCCGAGTGTGCGGGCTACGAGGCCGCGGCCTGATTGTGGAGTCTGCGTCGGCGACCAGATCTCCAGTCTGCCGTTCTCGAACTTTGCAGTTGTGTTCTGGGGTTCGAGCGGCGCGTGCGCCAAAAAGGGATAGTAATAGCTGGCACGCACAACCTTTGTCGCCGAACCAATGGCAGCGCCCGCGTCACCATCCTTGCGGAGAGTACGCTGGGCGGGTTGTGCTGCAAGTTCTTCGGCGCTCTTGGCAAAGCCGGCGCTGCTATGCGTTGCGGTGGGACCTTCATCCCACACGACCCGTAGCTTGCGGCGAGCAGTTCGAGCGGCCCACCACGAGTCCGCGACAATAGCTACACCGCTGGAAAGGCCGCCAACCTGGTCATTGCCTTCCACAAGAAATACCTGCTGCACTCCGGGTGTTGCTTTGACTTCGTCGATGTTGGCACTGAGCGCCTTTCCGAAAAACACGGGGCACTTTTCAAAGTGCGCGTACTTCATCCCCGGCACGGTGATATCGATACCAAAAAGCGGTTTGCCTGTGACAATGGCATCGTTGTCCACTCCCGAAACCCTGGTACCAATGATGCGAAAATCCTTCGGATCCTTGAGTGGTACCTGATCCAAAGCCGGCGCCTGCATTGTCGCGGCTCTCTCGGTGAGCTCACCGTACGAAAGAGTACGCCCGGTCGAACGGTGGCGCACCGTTCCCGCCGCGGTCTCGCACTCTGATTCGGGCACACCCCATGTTGCTGCTGCAGCTGCTACAAGCACCGCTCGTGCGGACGCACCAACTCTCCGCATCGGCAGCCAGTTGTTTGGTGTCGCCGTACTGCCTCCGGCTGATTGTCCCTGATACTTCGTCGTATCCAGAGATGCCTGCTCCACGCGCACATTCTTCCAGTCCACGTCGAGCTCTTCGGCTATCAACATCGGGAGCATTGTCTTTACTCCCTGGCCGATCTCGGGATTCTTGGCCACGATGGTGACGATGCCGTCCGGTGTGATCCGGATAAAAGCGTTGGGTTCAAACGCTGCAGCGCTACCAAGTCCCCCGATCCCCTCGCTGACCGTGGCTGCAGACGCGGTAGAGCCCAGATACGCACCAAACATCACTCCGCCCCCTGCCAGGGCGGAAATACGCAGGAACTCGCGCCGGTCAACCAATAAAGTCGTGCTCATGAGGCGGCCTCCTCTAATTCATCGTTGCGTGAAGCGCCCTGACCGTCTGTGGCGGTGATCTCAGCCGCACGATGAATTGCGCCGCGAATCCGGAGATATGTAGCGCAACGACAGATGTTGCCGTTCATCGCCAGATCGATATCTGCATCTGATGGTTTGGGATTCCGCGCCAGTAGCGCCGCTGCCGACATTATCTGTCCAGCCTGGCAGTAGCCGCACTGTGGCACATCGATCTCTTTCCAGGCCACTTGCAGCGGATGAGTGCCATCTGCCGACAGACCTTCGATCGTCGTGATCTGCGCCCCTTCAAGCCGCGATATCGGGACCTGACAGGACCGGGTGGCAACCCCTCTAACGTGTACCGTGCAGGCTCCGCATTGCGAAACTCCACAACCGAACTTGGTGCCTTTGAGATCCAGCTCGTCACGCAATACCCATAGGAGCGGCGTGTCCAGCGGCAAATCTACACTTGTGAGTTTGCCGTTCACCGTGAATGTGATAGCCATATGACCCTTTGTGTTTGGAGGTCTACCGCTTGACGTATTTCTTCAACGCACGATTGCCCACTTCCGCTCCATAAATGTTGCCTTTTGCATCCACCGCGACCCCCTCAGCAGCACTGGTACTCGGCGGATTCTCGATAGGATCGGGAATAAAGGCTGTGACAGAACCGTCTTTGGCGCTTCCGATGCGAATGCCACGCTTCCAGTCGGTGCGGGAGCGAGACACCGAGCCTGATTCCGAGTCGGCCGCGTAGAGAACATCGTTGGCGTCGATGAAGAGCCCGCTTACCCGGCTGAACTGAAACCAGGTGTCCAGGAGCTGGCCGCTCTGGGAGTAGATGTAGATGCGGTTGTTTCCCCTGTCGGCCACAAAGAGCCTGCCCTGGGAATCCATGGCGAGCGCATGCGGCTGGTCGAGCTGGCCTTCACCGCTCCCTCGCGAGCCCCAGGAAGTCAGAAACCGGCCATCGCTCGCGAATTTCAGGATGCGCGCGTTGGCGGTGTCGGCAGAGGAGTGACCGTCGGCTACAAAAATGTCGCCATTTGGAGCTATGAGTACGTCGTTAGGCTGGAAGAAGTACTCTGATTTGGATCCTCCCGCTTTGCCCAGTGTCATCAGCAATTCACCGTCTGGGCTGAATTTGTAGACCTGGTGCCCCTTGCCCTGTAACTGCTGCTGGTTTCGCGGACCGGTGCAGGCGCAGTCTGTAACCCACACGTTGCCCTGTTGATCAACATCGATTCCGTGGGGGGAGACGAACATTCCCGCACCAAATGATTTGACCAGCTTGCCGTCCTCGTCGAATTTGAGGATCGCGGGCAGGTTAGAGTCGCCGCAGGAGTTTTGTCCGCAGCGCTCAAACACCCAGATACTCTTTCCGTCCGGGTCGACGTCTACCGCACTTGTCGATCCCCATGTACGACCTTCGGGGAGTCGGGCCCACCCCTCGATGGTGCGGTAGGGGTTGGGCAAGTCGTTGACGGGCCGGGGCTGCGCCGACGCCGCCGCCGCCGCCGCCACGATTGTAAAGAGAATGATTGCGGTTGAAACGTGGCTCAGTAACGTCGGCATGATGGCTGCTGATTCCGGTGTCAGTCGGACCGTCTCAAGTGTGCCTCTCCGACCTCGACACTGCAACGGGGAAATGCACCTCTTTTTTTCGTGACAGCCGATCCATAGTCAGACGCGACCTGGGGCCGATCGCGGCGAATCCACCTGTCCGAAGAGGTCGGGGTAGTGCTCGCGCAGCGGAAAGGCGCTGGAATCCATCTCCTCCACGACCCATCGGCTCACGCTCTCCCGAACCCCCACCGGGAGCTTCTTGTATCTGTCGGAGCGGCCCGAGACAAAGAGCTCAGCGTTGGTCTGCAGCAGGTGCGGAGGGTGCATCTCAAAGTTGTCCTGATGCTCCTGCATGTACAAAAACCCGGCCTTCCTGACGACCTCGGCGACTTCGGCGTCGCTCAGATCGTTGACGCCGATAAAGGCCGCAACCTGCCTTACTACCCCTTCGAGGTCCTGCTTCATGTCTTCAAAAAAGACAAACAGCACGTTGCTCGAAGCCTGAGCTTTGTGCCACCAGCCCTTTACATGATCGGTCCAGGTGCCCCACCACATCAGGTCTCTCGAAGTAAACCACTCTACAAAAGCCGGCAGCTCCGGTGACATGCTACCGGCATTGGTATCGACAAAGTCCACGCAACTTGCAAAGCATGAGACCGGATGTCGTGCGACGTAGATGTACTTTGCGTCGTCACTAAATGGCAGCAGCGCTTCCGGAAGATGGGTCTTGATGATGCGACGCCTGACGTCCAGACCAACGGGCTTGGACTGCTCGATGGGGATGCTCTTGCGACCCTCTATCCACGGCGAGATCGCGTACATCGTGCGTCCCGATTCAACCAGGTCGCCGCGACCACGATGCAGTATCTCGTAGACCACTTGCTGCATCCACGTCGTGCCACACTTCATCTGCGTTACAACAAAGACGTCGTCCTGCTGAGGCTGGTAGTTGTGCGCCTTCTCAAAGCTCTCGTTGCTGCAACTCTGTGCCGGTGCAGAAACTCCATTGTACTGGATGCGTGCTTTTCTGAAATCGAGGCGACCGAGCCGAGCATTCAGAGCTATGAAGGGCCCGAGCCAACGGGCATGATTGCGGAGTCGTGTTTTAAAGGCGTCGCGTTCCTGGGGTGGCAAGCCGTAATAGTTGAGCCCGACTGTCTGTTCGTCTTCCCATTTGAGTACCGCGGCCAGCCACACGCCAAAGACGACAAAGAGGGCTATTGCCGCACCGAGTAGGATGACGAGCCACCAGATGAACGTCATTTCGCAGGGGACGCTGGGAGGTAGAGAAGTTGGAGAGCCAGGAAGTTGGGGAGCTAGGAAGTTGGGAAGTTGGAACGCACGCAGAACCGGCATCATGAGTCCCGCTCGTAGCGGCAGAAGGGTGGCGGTCCTCCCAGCTTCCCAACGTCTCCGCCTCCCAACTCTCTAAACAAAGTGCCTTCCGCGACCCGGCACTGCCAGTAAGCTTTTCGTCACAGACGTGGTGCCACGATTTGTGCAGCGCTGTTGCTATCTGGGAACCTCATCCGGCCTTTTGCTCCAAACGACCATGACCCGACTACGCCAAACCCGTCGCGCAGCACTTGCTGCACTCACAGCACTGGCGACTCTCGTGCTCACGCCTGCTGCACCCCAAGCCCAGACGAGCGCGTTCGTTGGCGTCTCGGTGTTACCCATGGACCGTGAACGGGTCCTCGAGAATCAGACCGTGGTGGTCGAGAATGGGCGAATCGTACGTGTGGGTCCTGCGTCGAGCACGAGCGTGCCAGCGGGAGCGACGCGCATCGATGGTCGCGGAAAGTTTCTGATGCCTGGGCTGGCAGAAATGCACGCCCACGTTCCGCCAACACAGGGATCGGAACAGGTCATTACTGACATAATGTTTTTGTACATCGCGAACGGAGTGACAACTATTCGCGGAATGCTGGGCGCACCATATCAGCTCGAACTGCGCGACAGGCTGCAGCGCGGCGACGTCCTTGGTCCGACGCTATACGTCGGCGCTCCATCGATCAACGGCAACTCTGCTCCGGATCCAGCAACGGGTGCGCGTCTTGTTCGTGAATACAAAAGCGCTGGATACGATCTTCTCAAGATCCATCCCGGTCCCTCGCGCGCTACCTACGACTCCGTTGCAGCCGTTGCTGCGCAGGTTGGGATTTCACTCGGTGGACACGTGCCTGCAGCTGTTGGGGTGGAACGTGCCCTCGAAGTGCGACAAGCCACGATCGACCACCTCGACGGCTACCTCCTGGCAGCGGTTGACGACGCCATGAAGGCACGTATTGAATCACCGACCGATACAGTCAAGCCAGGTGAGGTCTTTAGAGCGGTGCGCCCCGACCGTATGAGAGCGCTCGCCAAACGCACAAAGGATCAAGGGGTCTGGAACGTCCCAACCATGTACCTCTGGGAGAACTTCAACTCCTCAAAGAGCGGCGAGGAGATAGCCCGAAACGAGGAGATGAAGTACGCACCGCGCCAGTGGGTAAACGGCTGGATCAACCAGAAGCGAAACCGCGACAACGCCGTGGCAAACGCCGGAATCAGCCAGGCCGACGCAGCACTCGAAGTCAGCCTGCGACGCCAGATGCTCAAGATACTCGCCGAAGAGGGCGCACCACTGCTCATGGGCACGGACTCACCCCAGATGTTCAACGTGCCAGGCTACGCACTGCATCGGGAACTGCACGTGGCTGTTGAAGCCGGTCTCACACCGTACCAGGTGCTCGAAAGCGGTTCAAAAAATGTGGGTCGCTACGTACGAGAAGTACTCGGCAAGAGCGACAACTTTGGCACAGTCGCTCCTGGCCAGCGCGCCGATCTGATCCTGCTCGACGGCAACCCGCTCCAGGATATCGACAATCTGGAGCGGCTTTCTGGAGTGATGGTTCGCGGTCGTTGGGTGAGTGGCGAGGAAATCTCCCGCGGCCTCTCAGAGCTGGAGCAGCGGATGCGTTAGATGGCGAAAGCGGGCGAGGATGGCGAGGCCGGCAAAGATGGCGAGGATGGCTTCGTCGCCAGCCTAAAGCCCCGGACCTAGAACCATCGCGTTGAGCACAAATCCGTCGAGCGCGCGCCACCAGGCGCGAAACATCGGTTCGTTACCAAAGAGCACAACGTGACCGTCACCCAGCGGCTCCTCGATGATCAATGCCATATTGCGCATCAAGCGCTCGGTGTTGCCAGGAAATGCAAAGCCACCCCGCAAAAGCTTTCCCTCTTTGGGAAAGACCGCCACGTTGTTCCCCTCCCTTGAAAGCTTGAACAGCTGACTCCCGTCCAGCATCACAGTCAGCCTCGGGCTTTCGTAGCCGTGTGTGAGCCAGTGCGTACGATCGACAACCACGTCAAAGTGACTCCCGGCCAGAGGCGCTGGCGAATCGGGTGAAGCCGTAGGACTTGTTACCGCAAGAAGATCCTGGGCCGCTGCCTGCCTCGCCCGACGAGTCTGAGCGCTGTCCTGCTTTGCTTCTGCAGAATCTGCTTTGGCACTCGTGTCAGGACGATAGATCCTCGCACTGGTGAGACCCGGCTCCTCGCCCGCGGCCCACACTGAGGATCCACCCATCGTTATCAGCGTCCCGCCACGTTCAATCCAGCTTTTGAGACCTTCGGCCTTGCCCAGTTCGCGTCCGAGTGCGCCAGCACTGGCGTCTGGAAAGATGATCACGTTAAAGCGCGAGAGATCGCTGCCTAACGCGTTGAGGTTCAGGGGTGTGAACTTGATTCCGTAGCGCTGCTCCAGCGTCCACCAGATTGCACCATAGGCTGTTTGGCTCGTTCCGTCGCCGCCAATCAGCGCAACCTTTGGTTCTTCCAGGCTGGCAACTACCTCTGAACCGATTCCGTACTGACCCGCGCTGGTAAATGCGGAGTTGACGCCGGTGACCACAACACCGCTTTCGCGCGCCAGCGAATCAATGCGCTGATGCAAGGTGGAGTCATTGCGTGATGTTCTAACAATGTAGGTACCCCTTGGCCATTGTCTTCCTGCTGCCTCGATCGGTCGCAGTGCAACAGCGACGCGATACTTTGCCTTCATCAGGTGATAGGCGAGCCGCGCCGCGTTCGGGCTCTCGGGACCAAAGACGTACGCCGAGGTGGCACGGGCACCGGATGCGACACCACGTGGCACATCTACGGGAAGTACTTCACCCGCGACCGTTCTGGCCCGTGTCAGCGCGCTGTCTGTGGGCAACGTCAGCAGATCTCCTTCAAAGGGCTGAGCGTCCGCGGTCCACCAGGCGTCCACTCCAAACGTCACGGGCAGCGACCAGGCGGTGACATCATAAAACTCGTAGCCTTCGCGGTCAGCATTGGCGCCCCGCCGCTTGTTGCGTTCAAAACGTTCGAGCTGGGCCCTGGCAAAGGCCGTGTCCAAAGAGGGCGACGGCTCCAAAACTGCTCGCGCCAAACGACCGAGTGGCTGAGCCATGTCCACAACGTATGCCCCGCTCTCAAAGCGCCGGGCTCCTTCTGCATCATCGCTGTAGGCGTGCGCACGAGCCGACGATAGCTGAGAGCTGGTTCGTCGAACCTCGATCCCCGACCGAAGCAGCGTCGCAGCAAGTGCAGCTGCGCGAGCAGGGTCGCTGGCCGATTGAAAGACTACGCGCTTGATGGGGGCCGTACGCCCGTCGCTGATCGCACCCTGACGGAAGGCAAGAAAGTCGCGCACCTTGTCGCGCCGGTTCTTTGCCGTTGTCTCTATCGTTGCCAGAGCCGTCACAAAGTGCTTCGCAATACCGTCGCGGAAGCTGAGAATCGAACCATCCGCCCGCTCCCACTCAATTCCCTTCCAGCCTCCACCATCGGTCTCATAGGTCATTCCAATGGCGCCGGTCAGCGACGGCCAGGAATCCCAGTAGAACGGACCGTAAAAGTCAAAAACATCGCGCGAGTAGTACATCCATCCGTAACGGTCGAATGCTGC